>NZ_JAELUH010000223.1 GCF_016429215.1 Herbaspirillum sp. ASV7
GGGCGGTTGAACTGGCCGCTGGCCACTTGCTCGTCGATATAGCGCTGCACATCGGGGCGGGCGAGGAAGTCGGCGTCGGCGAAAGCCGGGGCGGCGGAAAACGCCAGCGCGGCCAGGGCAGCCGCGGCGGCTAGTTTCTGCATGATTTTCATGGTGTATTGTTTTCCAGTTGGATATCCCAAATTCCGGGCGCAGGCGCCAAGCTCACTCACGGAACGACAACGCGTTGCTGACCAGCCGCGCGGTGATGTCGACAATCGGAATGACGCGTTCGTAAGCCATGCGGGTGGGGCCGACCACGCCCAGCGTGCCGACCACCTGGCCGTTGATGCAATACGGCGCGGTGACCACCGAGCATTCGTCCAGCGTCACCACGCCAGACTCCTCGCCGATGAAAATGTTCACCCCGCTCGCCTCCCGGCCCTGCGC
>NZ_JAELUH010000224.1 GCF_016429215.1 Herbaspirillum sp. ASV7
GTCCAATGGAGCCATCATCATTACTACCAAATCAGGTTCCGCTTCCATGTCTAAACGTAAGACAGAAGTTACCTACTCTTCATCCATCTCATTGGAAACAATTGCCAGTTATCCTAAGTATCAAAATATCTACGGACCTGGTTCCAGCTTTACCTACTCCAATGCAAATGGTTCCTGGGGACCTAAATTTGGCACATTGGATTCCATTCCTGTATGGCCGGATTATCTGAAAGCTTTCCCGAACTTATTCCCCGCTTCAGGTAATATCCCTTATCAGGCGGTACCCAATAACGTAAAAGATATCTTCAGAACTGGTTTCATCTCAGAAAATTCTGTCAGTGTAAATGGCGGTACGGAGAAAGCTGCTATCAGCGCTACTGCCAGTTACCTGAGCCAGGATGGATATGTACCTCACTCCTCTTTCAAT
>NZ_JAELUH010000225.1 GCF_016429215.1 Herbaspirillum sp. ASV7
GATGTATACCTGGCGCTGGGTCAGCACCAGAAAGCCGCTACTGTACTGGAAGAGCAGATTGATCAGTTCGAGGGAGACGACCGTACTGAATTGCTGTTGGAACTGGCGGATGTGTATGACGACTGGGAGGAGTTTGAGAAGGTATTTGATTGCCTGAAAATGGCCCTGGAGCATGATCCGAACAGTGAAGAGGCCCTGCATAAGATCTGTTTCTGGACGGAGTTTACTGGTAGAAATGAGGAAAGTATCCGTCTGCATACCCATATCATTGATGAGTTCCCTTATAATCACCTGGCCTGGTTCAATCTGGGTACAGCGTATCAGGGGCTGAAGCTCTATGAGAAGGCCATAGATGCTTATCAGTATGCTTTGGTGATCGATGAGAAATTTGATTACGCCTATCGTAATCTGGGCGATGCCTATATC
>NZ_JAELUH010000226.1 GCF_016429215.1 Herbaspirillum sp. ASV7
GGCCTGGGCGGCAGGTCGCCGCTGCGCCCGGCGCCCGGGTAGCAAAAACCCATCGGCACAATGGCGAAGCAGCTTGCATCATAGAACTGCGCCGCATCCACACCCAACCAATCACGCAAACGCTCGCCGCTCGCATCCTGCCAGGGAATGCCGCTTTCGTGGACCTTGCGCCCCGGCGCCTGCCCCGCCAGCAAAATGCGGGAATTCGGCGCGGCCCGCAGCACCGGGCGCGGCCCGTGCGGCAAATGCGCCTCACAGTGCCGGCAAGCGGCGATATCCAGCAGCAGCGCCTCCACAGGCTCAGCCATGCCCATGACCCAGCGAAGCCGCCATCCCCATTCCCGCAAGCAATGCTTCCAAGCTCAACGCCTCGGCCGCATCCATTTCCATCAACACGCCGCATGCGCCGGCAAGCAGCGCCGAAG
>NZ_JAELUH010000227.1 GCF_016429215.1 Herbaspirillum sp. ASV7
TGGTATAGTCGCCATGGACATTCGTGCTGGTATGGGTATTATTTTCCCTGATGCGTATGGTTACGCCAGGTAAAAGCTCATTGTCACTTGAAATGACAGTGCCGGAGATTATCTTTTGCTGGGCTTGGGCTAAGCTGGGCAACAAAAGTGCTATTAGCGAGAACATCGCTAATAACCTGAGTTTGTTTCTCATGTTAAACGTTTTAGAAAATGATGATAATCTTTGGTTGACGAGTTAATTATTGATTACTGTTTAGTTATAAAGGAGCATAGTTTGTTTTTGTCTACATACACGGTTTAGATCTACATACTGGAATACGACGTGAAACTACAGTTGGCATCAGCACAGCAGATTAGTCTACTAAGATATATGCAAATACAAGAATTTTCAAGCAAGTTTTTAAATTTTTTGCTTTTCTAAGGA
>NZ_JAELUH010000228.1 GCF_016429215.1 Herbaspirillum sp. ASV7
TTCGAAAACAGGATAAATTGATCATTGATCATCGTAACCCAGAGATCCTGTAGCCGGATCACCTCATCGGGATCGGCTCCTGCCTGGGTGTAGACAGGTATTTCAGATTTTCGGAATACCGGTCGGAAAGAGATGTTGGCCATTCTTGTATCCGGAAGATGAATCACCTCCGCCACTATGCAGTCTTTATAAGCCGATGATTCATAATCATTCATAGCTTCCAATGCCTCGGTAATGGCATCGCAGCCCTGATAGAACCTGGAAATAAGGTTCCCGCCGGAACTGTTTCCTACTGTATTCAGTGAAATAAGTCCCTGCTGGAAATCCTCCATGGAGAATATGATTTGACCGGTAACAGATAACCGGTGTACATGTTTTTTAAATCCGGAAAAATCACTCATCGCCAGGTGCACGGTATATCTT
>NZ_JAELUH010000229.1 GCF_016429215.1 Herbaspirillum sp. ASV7
CCCCCCCCCCCCCCCCCCCCCCCCCCCTGTTCAAGCCGAAGACGGCATACGCGATACATAACGGAGTCTCGTGGGCTCGGAGATGTGTATAAGAGACAGCGCCTGGGCACGCCCGCCCTCGCACGTGGCGGCGGCCGACACGCCCTTGCTGCGCGCACCGGCCCATGCCCGCCATGCCCTGGTGATCGGCGCCGGGCTGGCCGGCACCGCCATCACAGAACGACTGGCTGCGCGCGGCTGGCGCATCGACCCTGTCTCTTATACACATCTGACGCTGCCGACGATACACTACAAGTGTAGATCTCGGGGGTGGCCGGGGGAGTAAAGGGGGGGGGGGGGGGGGGGGGGGGGGGGGGGGGGGGGGGGGGGGGGGGGGGGGGGGGGGGGGGGGGGGGGGGGGGGGGGGGGGGGGGGGGGGGGG
>NZ_JAELUH010000230.1 GCF_016429215.1 Herbaspirillum sp. ASV7
CAAGAGCAAGCAGCAAAGCCTGGGCGGCAGCATCTCGGTGGGGATGGGCAAGATGAACGGCAGCATCAGCGCCAGCCGCAGCAGCGTGGATGGGAACTACGCCAGCGTGATCGAGCAATCGGGGATCAGGGCGGGGGATGATGGATTCCAGATCAAGGTGGCGGGCAACACCGACCTCAAGGGCGCCAAGATCGCCAGCACCGACAAGGCCGTGGCCGATGGCAAGAACAGCCTGACGACGCAGACGCTGACGCAGTCGGAGATCCAGAACCGCAGTGACTACAAGGCTGAAAGCCAGAGCGTGAGCATTGGTGGGGCCGGTGGCAAGCCGACCGGAGGTATCGGTATTGGCAGCGCATCGGGCAGCGAGAGCAGCGTCACGCGCAGTGGCGTATCAGGCGGCGCGGTGACGATCACGG
>NZ_JAELUH010000231.1 GCF_016429215.1 Herbaspirillum sp. ASV7
CCCCCCCCCCCCCCCCCCCCCCCCCCCCCCCCCCCCCCCCCCCCCCCCCCCCCCCCCCCCCCCCCCCCCCCCCCCCCCCCCCCCCCCCCCCCTCTCCTCCCCCGCCCCCCACCGAGATCTACACTTGTAGTGTATCGTCGGCAGCGTCAGATGTGTATAAGAGACAGCTGCGGTGTAGCCGGCTTCAAGCCCACGTTCGGCCGGGTCAGCCGCGCCGGCGCCTATCCGCAACACAGCACGCTGGATTGCGTGGGCCCCTTCGCCCGCAGCATGGAGCTGATCATCAGCGCCATGGCTGTCTCTTATACACATCTCCGAGCCCACGAGACTCCGTTATGTATCGCGTATGCCGTCTTCTGCTTGAAAAGGGGGGGGGGGGGGGGGGGGGGGGGGGGGGGGGGGGGGGGGGGGGGGGGGG
>NZ_JAELUH010000023.1 GCF_016429215.1 Herbaspirillum sp. ASV7
GCTGGAATGAACGCACTACATCAATCCGTCGTGGGCTGGTCGCGCTGTGCTGTGCTGGTGGCGGGGGCCATGTGCGCCACGCTCGCGCATGCCAACAAGGCCAACGACACCCTGGTCTATGCCTCGGACAGCGAAGTCGAGAACATCAGCCAGTATCACAACAACCTGCGCGAAGGCGTGATCCTGGCCCACCTGATCTGGGATACGCTGGTCTACCGCGATCCCAAGACCAACGACTACAAGCCGCAACTGGCCACCGCCTGGAAGTGGGAATCGCCCACCGCACTGGTGCTGGATCTGCGCCAGGGCGTGCAATTCCAGAACGGCGACAAGTTCAGCGCCGACGATGTGGTGTTCACCTTCAACTATGCGGTCTCGCCTGAATCCAAGGCCGTCACCCGCCAGAACACGGACTGGATCAAGAGCGTCGACAAGCTGGGCGACTACAAGGTGCGCATCAACCTGAAGGGGCCGTTCCCGGCAGCGCTGGAATACCTGGCAGGTCCCTTGCCGATCTATCCCGCCGCCTACTTCAAGAAGGTCGGCCTGGAAGGCTTTTCCAAGGCGCCCATCGGCACCGGTCCCTACAAGGTCACCAGTGTCACCCCGGGGCAGGGCGTGACCCTGGTCAAGAACGCTAACTATTTCAAGGACAGCCCGCAGGGCCAGCCTTCGATCGGCAACATCAAGTTCGTGGTGATCCCCGATCCGGAAACCCGTGCCGCGCAACTGATGACCGGTGCCATCGACTGGATCTGGCGCGTGCCGCCAGACCAGGCCGATTCGCTCAAGACCAATCCCAAGTTGACCGTGCAGAGTGGCGAGACCATGCGCATCGGCTTCATCACACTGGACGCCACCGGTACCTCGGGACCCAATTCGCCCTTCAAGGATGTGCGCGTGCGCCAGGCCGTCAACCACGCCATCAACCGCAAGGGCTATGCCGAGAACCTGATGCGCGGCGGCAGCCAGCCGGTCTACACGGCCTGCTTCCGCACCCAGTTCGGGTGCGACAGCAATGCCGCCGTCAAGTTTGACTACAACCCGACCAAGGCCAAGGAACTGCTGGCGGCAGCCGGCTACCCGAACGGCTTCGACACCGACATCTACGCCTACCGCGAACGTGAAGTGGCCGAAGCCATCATCGGCGACCTGCGCAAGGTCGGCATCCGCGCCCGCCTGCACTACATGAAGTTCGCGGCCCTGCAGAACGAATACCGCAGCGGCAAGACGCCGATGAGCTTCTACTCCTGGGGCTCGTTCTCGATGAACGATACCTCGGCCTTCGCCGGTGTCTACTTCAAGGGCGGGGCCGACGATATCTCCAAGGACCCGCAACTGCAGCAGTACCTGCAGACGGCCGATACCTCGATCGATCCGGCCGTGCGCAAGGCCAACTACACCAAGGCTCAGGAACTGATTTCCAAGCAGGCCTACGTGGCGCCGATGTTCTCCTATTCGACCTTCTACGCCTACAACGCCCAGCTCAATTTCCAGGGGTATCCGGACGAGCTGCCGCGTTTCTACGAGGCTTCCTGGAAGTAGGTCTGGCAGTCCAGGTCACCGTTCGTCCTGAGCGCTTGCGATACGGCCCCTGGGGGCCTGCTCAGGCCGAACGGTACGTGATGGGTGTTGGATGAAGCCCGCAATATTGTTCAAGGAAGGGTCGCCATGTTGATCTACATCCTGCGCCGGCTGGCCATCGCTCTATGCGTGGCGCTGACGGTGTCCGTCGTCAGTTTCACCCTGCTGCACATGTCGGGCGACCTGGCGGTCTCCATCGCCGGGCCAGAGGCCACGGCCGCCCAGGTCGAATCGGTACGCACCCAGTTCGGCCTGGACCGTCCGCTCACTACGCAATATGCGGACTGGCTGGGGCGTGCGGTGCAGCTGGACTTCGGCAAGTCCTTCTACTTCCAGGGACCGGTCATGGAGATGGTCGCCGAACGCCTGCCGATCACCTTCAAGCTGGGCGGCAGCGCGCTGTTGCTGGCGATCCTGACGGCCATTCCGCTGGGCGTGCTGGCGGCCATCTATCGCGATACCTGGCTGGACCGCGTGGCGCTGATGATTGCCGTGGTCGGGCAGGCCATGCCCAGCTTCTGGTTCGGCCTCACGCTGATCCTGATCTTCGCCGTCACGCTGCACTGGCTGCCGGTGGCCGGCAACGAGAGCTGGCAGCACTTCATCCTGCCGGCGGTGGCGCTGGGCTATTACGCCATGCCGGCCATGATGCGGCTGACGCGCTCGGGCATGCTGGAGGTGCTGGGCTCGGACTACATCCGCACCGCCCGCGCCAAGGGGCTGTCCAAGTCGCGCGTGGTGTTCAAGCATGCGCTGCGCAATGCCGTCATCCCGGTGGTGGCGCTGGCGGCGGTGGAGCTGGGCTTCATGCTGGGCGGCTCGGTGGTCATCGAGTCGGTGTATTCCATGCAGGGCCTGGGCCAGCTGGCCTGGGACGCCATCTCGCGCAATGACTACCCGGTCGTGCAGGCGGTGGTACTGATCATCGCCATGTTCTACATCGGCCTGACCTTCCTGGCCGATGTCATCAATGCGCTGCTCGATCCGCGCATCCGTACCCGTTGAGCCCATGGGAGCCGACATGACCGCCACCACCACTACCATGCCCGCCGCACCTGTCCTGCAAGCAGCCTTGCCACCGCTGCCGGCCTGGCGCCGCAAGCTGCGTCGCCTGCTCGGCCATCGCGGCCTGATGTTGGGCGCCGCCATCCTGAGCGTGATCGTGCTGGCGGCGATTTTCGCGCCATTGCTGGCCCCGCATGATCCCTTCGACCAGGATGTGACGGCGCGCCTGATCCCGCCGGTATGGCAGGCGCAGGGCAGCTGGGAGCACATCCTCGGTACCGACAAGCTGGGGCGCGATTATCTCTCGCGGCTGATCTTCGGGGCGCGCGTGTCGCTGACCATCGGCATTGCCGCCGCGCTGATCTCCGGCCTCATCGGCACCACCCTGGGGGTGCTGGCAGGCTACTTCGGCGGCCGCACCGATGCCGTCATCAGCTACCTCATCACCACCCGCCTGGCCATGCCGGTGGTGCTGGTGGCGCTGGCGATGTCGTCCCTGGTGGGGGGCTCGCTGAAGGTGGTGATCATCCTGCTGGGGCTGCTGCTGTGGGACCGCTTTGCCGTGGTCACGCGCTCGGCCACGCAGCAGTTGCGGGATGCTGAATTCATCGCTGCCGCCAAGGCCATCGGCGCTTCCACCCCCTACATCCTGCTGCGCGAGATCCTGCCCAACATCATGGGCGCGCTGATCGTGGTAGCCACGCTGGAGATGGCCCACGCCATCCTGCTGGAAGCCACGCTGTCCTTCCTCGGACTGGGCGTGCAGCCGCCCACGCCGTCCTGGGGCCTGATGGTGGCCGAGGGCAAGACCTACATGTTCTTCAAGCCGTGGGTGATCGTCATCCCCGGCGTGGCACTGGCGCTGCTGGTGCTGGCGATCAACCTGGTCGGCGACGGCATGCGTGACGTCAACGCCCCCGATGGCCGCAACTGAGCCCGACCTGTACCCGAGGAGAACATCATGAGCGCCAACAACGTGTTGCTGGATGTGAAGAACCTGAAGGTGGACCTGCCCACCGAGAATGGCATGCTGCATGCCGTGCGCGGCATCGACTTCCAGGTCAGCCGAGGCGAGATGCTGTGCCTGGTCGGTGAATCGGGTTGCGGCAAGTCCATGACCTCGCTAGCGCTGATGGGATTGCTGCCGCGCAAGGCGCAATGCAGCGCCGATCACCTGCTCTTCGATGGTGCCGATCTCAACGGCATGAACGAGAAGCAGCTGATGCAGTTGCGCGGCAAGCGCATGGCCATGATCTTCCAGGAGCCGATGACCTCGCTCAATCCCGCCTATACCCTGGGCAACCAGCTTTGCGAGGCGATGTTGCAGCAGCCCCGCGTGACCCGCGCCGAGGCCAGGGACCGCGCCCTCTACCTGCTGCATCGCACCGGCATCAGCAATGCCGAGGACCGCCTGCGCCAATACCCGCACCAGCTCTCCGGCGGCTTGCGCCAGCGCGTGATGATCGCCATGTCGCTCATGTGCAGTCCCGACCTGATCATCGCCGATGAACCGACCACGGCGCTGGACGTGACCATCCAGGCCCAGATCCTGCGCATGATCCGCGAACTGCAGCAGGAGTTCGGCACGGCCGTGATCTTCATCACCCACGACCTAGGTGTGGTTTCGCGCATCGCCGATCGTGTGGCCGTGATGTATGCCGGCCAGGTGGTCGAGACCAGCGATGTGGCGCAACTGTTTGCCCAGCCGCAGCACCCCTATACCCGTGGCCTGCTCAACTGTATCCCGGTGCGCGGCAAGACCTTGCCGGGCAGTCGCCTGCAGGCCATTCCGGGTGTGGTGCCCAGCCTCATCGGCGAAGTGCGCGGCTGTGCGTTCCGCAATCGTTGTGCGCTGGCCGACAGCGCTTGCGAGAGTGATCCGCCGATGGTGCAGCAGGGCAGTGCGGCAGCGTCGCACCTGGCGCGCTGCCACAAGCTTGGCGTTCCCGTTTCCGCGATGGAGGTGGCAGCATGACGACCGCAACGATCTCTCAACAAGCGCCGCTGAGCGATATCGCGCTGGAGCTGTGCGCGCTGTCCAAGGTCTATCCGCTCAAGCGCGGGCTGTTCCAGCCGCCGGGCGAACTCAAGGCGGTCAACGACGTGTCGCTGCGCCTGTATCGCGGCGAGACCCTGGGGCTGGTCGGCGAGTCGGGCTGCGGCAAGAGTACGCTGGCCAAGATGCTGCTGGGTCTGCTGGCGCCCAGCTCCGGCAACGTGCTCATCAATGGCCAGGAGGTCGATCCGACCCATCGCCGTGAACATGCGCGCCACATCCAGCCGATCTTCCAGGACCCGTATTCATCCCTGAACCCGCGCAAGACCGTGGCCGAGATCGTCGGCCTGCCGCTGAAGCTGCATGGCATCGGCAGCGCCGCCGAGCGGGCGCGCAAGGTCAAGGACATCCTCGACCTGGTCGGCATGCCCGAGCGCACCCACGCGCAGTATCCCAACCAGCTCTCCGGCGGCCAGCGCCAGCGGGTGGCCATTGCGCGCGCGCTGATCCTGCGTCCGGACATCCTGATCTGCGACGAGCCGACCTCGGCCCTGGACGTGTCGGTGCAGGCGCAGATCCTGAACCTGCTGCTGGACCTGAAGGCCGAGTTCGGCCTGACCTACCTCTTCATCAGCCACGACCTGGGCGTGGTGGAGCACCTGGTGGACCGGGTGGCGGTGATGAACAAGGGCAGCATCGTCGAGCTGCAGAGCCGCCAACAGCTCTTCGCCGATCCCCAGCATCCCTATACGCGCATGCTGCTGGCCAGCGCCCTGACGCCCGAGCCGGGCCTGGGCATCCCGGCGCTGGCCGCCGCCGCATGACGAGAACAACACCACAACGACCTTTCCTGAGGAGCAGCAGCATGAGCAGAGCACAAGCCATCGCCGGCGTAGCAGCCTACTTCGACGACGGCCGTTTCATGGAGACCCTGAAACGCCGCGTGGCCATCCGCACCGAGAGCCAGGAAGCGGCCAGCCGTCCCATCCTCTACGACTACCTGAATCAGGAGATCACGCCCTACCTGGAGGCGCTGGGCTTTGCCTGCGAGGTGGTCGATAATCCCTTGCCCGATGGCAGTCCTTTCCTCATCGCCGAGCGCCTGGAAGAGGGCGCTGCCTTTACCCTGCTGACCTACGGTCATGGCGACGTGGTGCGCGGCTATGACAAGCAGTGGCGCGCCGGCCTGTCGCCCTGGGAGATCGTGGTCGAGGGCGACCGCTGGTACGGTCGCGGCATCGCCGACAACAAGGCCCAGCACACCATCAACTTCGCCGCGCTGGAGGAGGTGATGAAGGTCCGTGGCGGCAAGCTCGGTTACAACGTCAAGCTGATCCTGGAGATGGGCGAGGAGACCGGTTCCCCAGGGCTCAATGCGGTCTGCCAGCGCTATGCCGAACGCTTGAAAGCCGACGTCTTCATCGCCTCCGACGGGCCGCGTGTGAATGCGCCCACGCCGACCATGTTCCTGGGGTCGCGTGGTGGCTGCAATTTCGATCTCAAGGTCAATCTGCGCGACGGTGGTCACCATTCGGGCAACTGGGGCGGACTCTTGCGCAACCCCGGTGTGCGCCTGGCCAATGCGATCGCCTGCCTGGTCGACGAGCGCGGCGCCATCCGCGTGCCGGGGTTGCTGCCGGACTCGCTGCCGCCCAGCGTGCGCCGTGCACTGGCCAACGTGAAGCTGGGCGGCGGACCGACCGACCCCGAGATCGACCCGGACTGGGGCGAGCCCGACCTGACCCCGGCCGAGCGTGTCTTCGGCTGGAATACCCTGGAAGTGCTGGCCTTCAAGAGCGGCAATCCGGAAGCGCCGGTCAATGCCATCCCGGGACACGCCAGCGCGCATTGCCAGATCCGCTTCGTGGTGGGTAGTGATGATGCGCACTTCCTCGACCATATCCGCGCTCATCTCGACGAGCATGGTTTCGACGATGTCGAGGTGAGCCTGTCGGGCGTGCAGTTCGCCGCTACCCGGCTCGATCCGGATGACGAATGGGTGCGCTGGGGCCTGGCCTCGATGCAGGAGAGCAGCGGCAAGACACCGACCCTGTTGCCCAACCTGGGCGGCTCGCTGCCCAACGACGTTTTTTCGCAGACCCTGGGCCTGCCCACGCTGTGGGTGCCGCACTCCTATCCGGCCTGCTCACAACACGCGCCCAACGAGCATATACTGGCCAGCGTTTCGCGCGAATCGCTGCAGGTCATGGCGGGGCTCTTCTGGGATCTGGCAGAGCAGGGCCAGGACGTGCTGGCGCGCCGCGCTTCATCGGAGAAGAAATGAGCCATTCCCACGATCACACGCTGTGCGAGGTCGCCGACCTGCACGATATCCAGGATGAGATCACCACCATCCGCCGCCACATCCACCAGCATCCCGAGCTGTCCTTCCAGGAAGTCGATACCGCCGCGCTGGTGGCGGCGCGCCTGGAAGAGTGGGGTTATGCGGTGACCCGCCACATCGGCGGCAATGGCCTGGTGGCGACCCTGCGTGCCGGCAGCAGCGCACGCAGCATCGGCTTGCGCGCCGACATGGATGCCCTGCCCATCCAGGAAGAGACCGGCCTGGCCTGGGCCAGCTGCAAGCAGGGCGCCATGCATGCCTGCGGCCATGACGGCCATACCGCCATGCTGCTGGGCGCGGCCAAGCACCTGGCGCGCACCCGCCGCTTCGATGGCACCCTGAATCTGATCTTCCAGCCGGCCGAGGAGGCCGGCTTCGACAGTGGCGCGCAAAAGATGCTGGAGGACGGCCTCTTTGAGCGCTTCCCCTGCGATGCCGTCTTCGGCATCCACAATCATCCAGGCGTGGCGGCGGGCACCTTCATGTTCCGCAGCGGCCCCTTCATGGCGGCCTGCGATACCGTCAAGATCCGCATCACCGGCCGCGGCAGCCACGCGGCGCGGCCGCACCTGTCGGTCGACCCGGTGGTGACGGCTGCCAGCCTCGTGATGGCCTTGCAGACGGTGGTCTCGCGCAATGTCGATCCCATGGAAACGGCCGTGGTGACGGTGGGTAGCCTGCATGCCGGGCGCGCCTCCAACGTGATTCCCGAATACGCCACCATGGAGCTGAGCGTGCGCTCCTTCAAGCCGGAAGTGCGCGAACTGCTGGAGCAGCGCATCCGCGCCCTGGTGCAGAGCCATGCCGAGAGCTACGGCGCGCAAGCCGAGATCGAGTACCTGCGCGGCTATCCGGTGCTGGTCAACAGTGACGCCGAGACCGCCTTCGCCCAGAGCGTGGCCGAGGAACTGGTGGGCGCGGACAAGGTGATCGCCCCCTTCGGTCCGATTGCCGGCAGCGAGGACTTCGCCTACTTCCTGCAACAGCGTCCCGGCTGCTTCCTGCGGGTCGGCAATGGCCAGGGCCAGCCCATGCTGCACAATGCGGGTTACGATTTCAATGATGACAACATCCCCGTCGGCGCGGCCTACTGGACCCGTCTGGTCGAGCGCTGGATGCCCATCAAGCCGGGCTGAGGGTGTTGTGGCTGGCGCTTATGCCCAGGGTGCATAAGCGCATGACGAATGCTTACTTCCCGCTGGTGGCGTTCCTGGGTACAGTGCAGCTGTCTCCTCAAGACGTCCTGGACTTGGACATTCGAGCTTCGACCCGCCGCGCGCAAGCCTGGCGGGTTTTCTTTTTTCTTGCCCGCCGAGCATGTACCTCTACGTAACTATTGCGTGACCAGAATTGCTGCTTGATTCATCGACACTCAGGAATTGCCTGATGTGGCGCACCCGCAATAGGCGCGCAGTTCAGGAATTCCCCGATATTCGCAGTTACGTGCAATGCCTACCATGGGAACCAATGAAACGCGGTCTGTTGCTCCGGAATCGATGTAGCTGTCGAATGGCCGAAAAGCGCGCAAGACCTCATCCATGAACTTGCCAGGAGCTTGCCATGCATTTCGTCACCGAATCCATCCCGGGGGAAATCACCCTGATGTTCATCAGCTACCTGGTGTTTTGTACCGTGCTGATGTACCTCTTCGTCAAGACCGACAGCGAGTGGTGCAAGCTGGAAGTTTCGCTGGATGACATGCCGCAGCCGCAACAGCGTGCCAGCAGTGTGGCCGCGGTGCGTTATGCAAGCCTGGAGCCGGAGAGCCGCGCGCTGTTCGACAGCGGCCTGATCCGTCCGTCCTTGCAGCATTGCGCGCAGTATCACGATATCGATTGCACCTGCTTCATGCAGGAGACACGCAAAGAAGATTGAATGCTTGGGGGAAAGCCGGGTGGTAGTGAGGGAGCGGGGTCGCAAGTGCAGTAGGGGTAGTAGGGGTAGTTGCAGTAGGTGGTAGGTAGTAGGCAGTACCGCAGCAGAAGTGGCAGTAGAAGTAGTTTCTCTTGAGGGTGGAACGGCAAGTCGCGAAGCCGCTTTTGTTCCAAAGCGCGCGTCACGCAACGGCAGCGGGCTCGACCCGCCGTCGTGAAGCGGCCAAGCGGCTTGCCCGTTCTTTTCCATGCGAAAATAGCGGCATGCAAAGCTCTCATTCCTCCGCGCAGAACCTGCGCCCATTGATTCCCCTGGCCGACTATCAACGCGTCTTCCGCGTCATCCACTCCGTGCTGCACAGCGTGGAGGCCGATATTCCGGCGGCCAGTTTCTTCTTTTCCGTCACGGCGGCTCAGATCCTCAAGAAGTTCTACAAGCGCAATGCCTTCCCGGTGGCCGGGGCGGCGTTCTACCTGATCAACCAGGAAGGCAGCGGTGCGCTTTCCTTCGGTACGCTGGGCGAGGACGGCCAGTCCGTCTCCAGCAACCGGGATGCCTTCCACGCCTGGGTGCAATGCGATGGCTATGCCCTCGATTTCATGGCACCGCTGTTCCAGGATCTGCTGGACTCGGCCGGTCATCCGATGCCGGTGCCGCGCCGCATGTTCCAGAAGGACCTGGGCCGCATGAGCCCGTCGGTACAGGCCCTGGCAGTGCCGGGCGACTTCTTCCTGGCCCCTGACCTGGAACTCACGCGTGAGCTGCTGCAGCAGTTCATGGCCAAGAAAGCCCTGACCAACCTGTCGCAACTCTGCCTGGAATGGTTCCGCAAGCCGCCCAAGGCCATGCCCGACGACCTGGCCCTGCAGGGCGCCGATGGCGAGGTCTCGCGCATCCGCATCCAGCCGACGGCTATCGACGGCGTCTGGTAAATCCGGTTTGATCTGATCGGGAAGTCGTGGAGGCGGACGCCTCCGAAGGGAGGGTGTGCTGGACGCATGTCCAACACACCGTACGATCATGCATATCGGTTGCATGTACCGCACTAGGGTTCCCACTGTAGGGTATGGATGTGACGTCTTCATGACATTTCCCCGGGCTGCTTTGCTCCTTCACTTTTTTACATTGCCGCCTTCTTCCTGCCTGCAATGTCATGTCCCGGTCACACGTCGCCGATAGACTTCGGCCTGTCTCCTCTGTACCTGTTGCAGATGTTTGGCCTGCGATGCGAGCGCATCGCAGGCCATTTTTTCCCGAATTCGTTTGTGCTTCAGCGCCCATGCCGGACAGTGGCGTCGTAACCCGGCAGTACGCACACGTGATGGAAGCCGCGATCCTCCCTTCCCGGCAGGTGCAAGCCTGCCGGTACGCGGCGCGGGGTGCGTATCTCCTCCCTGTTCTTTTTTTCCCCCTGCTTCTGATGTCTTCCCGATGGCGCGGCTGATGCCGGCCTGCCCATTGGCTGTCAGTGTGCTGAATTTCCTTTTCATTCAATGACTTGCGGTGCTTGTTAAGCGTTTTTCCACAGGCTTGCCACCAAAATATGTGGATATCCCGCTCTAGCCGCATCCTTGCGCTGCCAGTCCATGGCCATGCTCCAGCGCTGCCACGCTTTGCATCCGGCGTGGAAAATCCATGAAAATCAAGCACTTGACTGGCTTGCCAAGTGCTTGTCCACAGGCTTGCCACCAAAATGTGTGGATATCCCCGGGCAGGGGCGGTCAGTGTGGGCAATGCCCGCTGAAATCGGCGCGCAGACCAGCCAAAGAGGGGCGGATAGCCGCCTCCGAGGCACTTTGCCAGCACCTGTTGCAGAGGTGGAAAGTTGTTTCGAATCAATGCCTTGGCTAGCTTACCCAGCGTTTCTCCACAGGCTTGCCACCAGAAAATGTGGATATCCGTGCCGGCTGCCCCGGGGCCGTGACACAGGGGGCTGTTGCCGGTTTTTTGCCACCTGCCGGTGCTGGAAGGAAATCTTCTTTTGAATCAATGCCTTGGCTCGCTTACCCAAGGCTTCTCCACAGGCTTGCCACCAAAAAATGTGGATATCCTGATCATGGACGGGGACAAGTCCATCGACGCAACGCTCGCCCACGCGCTTGCCCAGGGCTTGCACGCACCGATGGCGGGAAATGAAAAGTGTTTGGAATCAATGGCTTGGGAGGCTTGTCAAGCGCTTGTCCACAAGCTTGCCCCCGGAAAGTGTGGATAAGGATGCCTGAGAGGCCACTTTCCGGGCAGCGGGAGGGGGATTGGGGATAAACCCCCTGTCAGATGTTCTGTCAGCTGCTCAGTCAGCCATTATCGGGCGCCTGGTAGGGCTCCACGCTCACGGCCTTCATGCTGTAGCTGGAGGCCCCCATGGAGGAGTCGGAGCGCTCCACCTTGATGACGCCACTGATCCAGACCGCATCCATGGTCCGCACGTTCTTGATGGCCTTGGTGCTGCGTACGTGGATGATCTGGTTGGCCGGCGGCGGCGGGACGTGGATGCAGGCGCCGAAGTAGGGCACCAGCAGGAACTCCTTGAGTGCCTCACCCTCGCGGTCCAGCGACACCACGAAGCCGGGCAGGCGCACCGGCTTGCCTTCTATGCTGGCGTCCACCGGGGCGTCCTTCCAGTACTTCTTGGCCTTCCACAGCGCCGCATCGGCGCGTGGATCATCGTCGGTCAGCTGGTCCAGCTTGAGGCCCTTGAAGGGCGCCATCGGGTCCCAGTCCTTGGGGATGAGCGATTCCCAGGCGATTTCCTGGTAGCCGTTGACCATCTTGCCGGAAGCCTGGTAGGGCTTGTCGGTCACGGCCGCGCTTTGCTGCAGGTGATCGCCGACCTGGTACTGGCCGCTGGAGGCCGCCGCCACGCCCGGCACGGTGCTGCCGGCATCGGCGCGCGCGCTCACGCCAGGGACGGCGCCGGCCAGCGGCGCGCCGGGTGGCAGGCTGGCCTGCGGGGCCGGCGTGGTCGGTGCGGGGGCCGCCTGGGCCTCGGCGTGGTGGGCCATCAGACGGACCCCGCTGCCCACCAGCAGGCCAGCGGCGACGATGCCGCCTATCCAGTAGAGACTTTTCATGGTGATGCTTTCCAATCAGATTTTCGGCGTGAGGCCGTCGGACAGGCTCAGCCGATAGGCACGCAGCCCCGGCAGGAGGCTGGCGAACAGGCCCGCCAGCACCGTCCAGAGCAGCAATTGTAATTCGCCTGCCGCCGGCCATGCAGGCTGCAGCGCGATGCCGAACTGTTGCGCCAGCAGCGGACCCAGCAACCATACCAGGGCGCTCAGCAGCAGCAGACCCGTGACCACGCCGGCCAGCATCACGCCCAGGCCTTCGATGGATAGCAGCAGCAGCACGTCCAGCGGGCGCGCCCCGACCGAGCGCAGGATCGCCAGCTCGCGCCGGCGCTCGCCCAGGCTGGCCAGGATGGCGGCTACCAGCCCGGCCAGGCCGACCACCACCACCATGCCCGAGACCACCAGTAGCGCGTTCTCGCCGATGCCCACCACATCCCATAACTGGTCCAGCGCCACGCCCGGCAGCACGGCCATGAGCGGTTCCTTGAAGCCATCGCCGTCGGCAATGTCGCGCTGCAGGGCGAACACCCGGGCACGGCTCTTCAGGCCTACCAGGACGGCGGTGATGCTGGTGGGGGTGAGATTGAATTTCTTGACGAACTCGGCCGGGATATGCACCCCCGGCAAGGGCGCGCCGCCTTCCCAGTCGAGGTGGATGGCCTGCATGCCATCGAGGCCGATGTGGACGGTGCGGTCCACTGGCGTACCGGTGCGGGCCAGGATGCCGACCACCTTGAAAGGCTTGTCGGCGTGCTGGGTCAGACCCATGCCGCCCATGCCGTGGGCCAGGATGATGACATCACCCAGCTTGTAGTGCAGCTTGTCGGCCACGTCCGCGCCCAGCACGGCATCGAAGACACCGGTGAAGGGCTGGCCCTGCGCCAGCCGCAGCGCCTGGCCGCCGCCATAGCGGAAGTGGGTGAAGTAGTCGCCATTGGTGGCCAGCACCGGGAAGCCACGGTGCGAATCGCCCAGCGAGATCGGGATGGTCCAGGCCACGGCGGGATTGCGCGCCAGCGCCTGGGCGCTGTCCCAGCCCATGTTGTTGGTGGCGCCACCGATGCGGAAGATGGCATAGAGCATCAACTGGATGGGGCTGGTGCGCGCGCCCACCACCAGATCGGTGCCCGAGACCGATTGCGAGAAGCCGGCGCGCACTTCATGGCGCACCCGCTCGATGCCCAGCAGCATGGTGGTGGACAGGGCAATGGCCAACAGCATCAGGCCCAGCGTGAAACGGCGGTTCCAGGCACTTTTGGCGGCCAGGCGCAGCAGCAGCTTCATGCGGCCTCCTCGTGGCGTGCGGCGCGGTTGATGCTTTCCAGCGCCAGCAGGCGGTCGAAGCGCTCGGCCAGGCGCAGGTCATGGCTGACGAACACCAGCGCCGCGCCGCCCTGCGCACATTCATGCTGCAGCAGGTCGAGGAAGGCTTGCTGGCGGTCGCTGTCCAGCGCCGAGGTGGGCTCGTCGGCGACGATGATCTCGGGGCGGCCGATCAGGGCGCGTGCAGCGGCGACCCGCTGCTGTTGTCCGATCGACAGCTGCGTGACCGGACGCGCCCACAGCGACGGCGCCAGGTCCAGCGTGCGCAACAGGTGTTGCGCGAGCTCGGGCAGCGTGGCGCCCTGCTGCAGGGCGCGGGCCTTGCGATAGGCCGAGAACTGGCAGGGCAGCAGTACGTTGTCGATGATGGAGAGGTAGGGCAGCAGGTTGAACTGCTGGAAGATGAAGCCGATGTGATCGACCCGGAAGCGGTCCCGTCCGGCCGCCGGCAAGGCGTGTAGCGCCTGTCCCAGTACTTCCACGCGCCCTGCCTGGGGCACGATGATGCCGCCGATGGCCGCCAGCAGCGTGCTCTTGCCGCTGCCGCTCTTGCCGCTGACGAAGACATGCTCGCCGCTGGCCACCTGCAGGTGATCCATTTCCAGCGCCGCATGCGGCTGGCCGGGCCAGGTGAAGCTGAGGTCGCGCACCGCAATGGCGGGCGCAATGAGAGGGGCGGAGGTGAGTGTCATTGCAAGGCGGGAGGGCGGTTCAGGAACGTCGACGTGGGGCGATGATAGCCCCTTGCGCTGTCAACGGCCTGACTGCCTTCCAGCCGGCCCGGCCGCCGCCAGCGCGACAGGGAGGAAAAATCAGTTCAGCGGGATGAGCGCGCTGCCCGGCACCAGTTGCACGGCACCCTGTTTCTTGGGCGTGGCCAGCTGCACATCGATGCGCTGGAAACCCGGGAAGGCGGCGAACAGCCCGGAGACGTCCACGGTATTGAGTGCACCGGGGCTGGCGCAGACCAGGGTGAAGTCACCATCCAGGTCGGCATGGCCGTCGCCGGCTGCGTCCTGGGCGCTGGCGGGCGTTTTTTCACCGAGCAGCTCCGGCGCCAGGACAGCCGATTCCAGCTGGACCTCGGCCGGCTTGCACTGGGCCGCAGCATCGGTGACGAAGATGCGCCCGACCTCACGCAAGGTCTTGGCGGCGGCGCGTACGGTGTCCTTGTCCTTGCTGCTGTTGGCGGCATGCTCGAAGCCGACCAGGTTGATCAGCGGCGTATCCAGGTGCAGGGTCAGGGTATTGCCTTCCAGCGCCACATCCAGCTTGCCGACGCCGTGTACATGGGCGGGATGGTTGCCGTGGTGGTCATGGGCGTCGTCGGCCGCCATGGCGGGCAGGCAGGCCAGGGAAAGGAGCAGCAGGGGCAGGGTGGACAGGCGTGGCATGGACGGCTTTCTTGTGCTTGTTGAAAGGGGCGGACGCGGCGGATCACGATGGATGACTCGGCATTGTGAGCCCGGCGCAGCAAAAAGATCAGCGTTGTTACAATCTGCAACAGGGTTGCATTATAATGCTGTCTTTCCCTGTTTCTGCAACTCGGTTGCGCAAGCGGTCGCCATGCGGTGCCCGGCCTTGCCGGCGGCCCTGTTGCCTCCTTTTGCCAGGTTGCCCTCCGTGTCGCTTATCTCTCGTTTATTGTTCAAGCAAGGCGTGCTCGCCAGTCCCTGGTGGCAGCGTGTGCTGGTGGTTCTTCCCGTGGTGCTGCTGCTGTGGCTGGGCGTGCACTGGGCGCTGGGGGAGGGCTGACATGAACGCCGCCATTTCCCTGGAGAACCTGACCGTCAGTTACCGCCGCCATCCGGCCTTGCACCACGTCAATGGTGCTTTCGAGCGCGGTTCGCTCACCGCCATCGTCGGCCCCAATGGAGCGGGCAAGAGCACCCTGCTCAAGAGCATGCTGGGGCTGGTCCGCTGCAATGACGGCCGCGTCATCACCCATGTGCAGGCACACCGCATCGCCTACCTGCCGCAACAGGCCGAGATCGACCGCAGCTTCCCCATCTCGGTGCTGGATTGCGTGCTGCTGGGTTACTGGCAGGCCAAGGGCAACTGGGGGGGCATCGACGCGGCCATGAGCGCGCGGGCGCGCCAGGCGCTGGCGGCAGTGGGCCTGGATGGTTTTGCCGGGCGGCCCTTGTCGAGCCTGTCGGTAGGCCAGTTCCAGCGCGTGCTGTTTGCCCGCATCCTGTTGCAGGATGCCGAGGTGATCCTGCTGGACGAGCCCTTCAATGCCATCGACGCCCGCACCACCGGCGATCTGTTGCGCATCATCTCGGCCTGGCATGCCGAGCGCCGCACCGTGATCGCGGTGCTGCACGACCACGACCAGGTGCGCCGCGCCTTTCCGCAGACCCTGCTGCTGGCCCGCAATGTGGTGGCCTGGGGCGATACCGACGAGGTCATGTGCGAGGCCAATCTGCAACGCGCCCGCGCCATGGCCGAGGCCGTCGACGAGCACGCCGATGTCTGCGAGGTCAGCGAGGCCGAGGTGCTGGCGCTGTCGCATGAGCATGAGCACGCCCACGGGCATGCCCATGTCCATCCTCACACGCATGCCGCCCCGGCCAAGGGAGCTGCGCAATGAGCCTGCTGTCGTCCTTGCACCAGTTCGCCATCGAGCCGTTCCAGGAATTCTCCTTCATGCGCCGTGCCCTGGTGGCCGCCTTCGCGCTGGCGCTGGGCAGTGCGCCGCTGGGCGTGCTGCTCACCTTGCGCCGCATGAGCCTGTTCGGCGAGGCCTTGAGCCATGCCGTGCTGCCGGGCGTGGCGGTGGGCTTCATCTTCTTTGGCCTG
The DNA here is from genome assembly GCF_016429215.1 of Herbaspirillum sp. ASV7. Lineage (GTDB taxonomy): Bacteria > Pseudomonadota > Gammaproteobacteria > Burkholderiales > Burkholderiaceae_D > Herbaspirillum. The sequence goes on from NZ_JAELUH010000023.1 coordinate 16,001, forward strand.
TCGCTGCCGGCGCTGTCGGTGGGCGGTTTCGTCGCCGGGGTGCTGGTGGTGGCCATCGCCGGCTGGATCAGCCGCCATACCGAACTCAAGGAAGACGCCAGCCTGGCCGCCATCTATGTGGTGGCGCTGGCGCTGGGGGTGATCCTGATCTCGCGCCATGGCACCCAGCTTGACCTGTTGCATATCCTCTTCGGCAATGTCCTGGGCGTGGACAGCGAAGGCCTGGTGCTGATCGGCGGTGTGGCCAGCGCCAGCGTGCTGGGCATTGCGGCGCTCTATCGCGGCCTCCTGCTGGAGAGTTTCGACCCTTCCTACATGGCCGTGGGTGGTGGCCGCAGCGGCGGCGCCATCTACCAGCAGGTATTCCTGATGCTGGTGGTGATGAACCTGGTGGCCTCGTTCCAGACGCTGGGCACCTTGATGGCCGTGGGCCTGATGATGTTGCCGGCGGTCTCGGCGCGGCTGTGGCACGACACGTTGCCAGCGCAGCTGTGCAACAGCGTCTTGCAGGCCGCGCTGGCCGGCTATGCGGGGCTGCTGATTTCCTACTACGCCTCGGTGCCGTCGGGCCCGGTCATCATTGTCTGCGCCGGCGTGCTGTATGCCGCCTCGCTGCTGCTGGCGCCGCGCGGCTGGCTGCCGCGCCTGTTGCGCCGGCCGCACCTGCAGGCTTGAATCCTTTTTGCTTACCTTTCCGGAGTCCGCATGACACTGTTTCGTCCTTTCTCCGCGCTGGCGGCGGTCCTCGCGCTGGTCTTGATCCTGCCGCAGTCGGCCTTGGCCGCCGAGCGCATTCCCGTGCTGGCCAGCTTCAGTATCCTCGGTGACATCGTCGCCAATGTCGGTGGTGAGCGCATTGCCGTCACCACCCTGGTCGGCCCTGATGAAGACGCCCACGTCTTCCAGCCGGCCCCGGACGACATCAAGGCTGTCGCCCGCGCCCGCCTGGTTGTCGTCAATGGCCTGGGCTTCGAGGGCTGGATGGAGCGCCTGGCGCAGTCGGCCAACTATCGCGGCACGATCGTGGTGGCCTCGGCCGGCATCAAGGCGCGCGAGCGCGTCGGCGAGGACGAGCATGATCATGACCACGGCGGGGCTGCCGATCCTCACAGCAAGGACGATCCGCATGCCTGGCAGGATCCGCAGAACGTGATCGTCTACGTGCGCAACATCAGCGCCGCGCTGGCCAAGCTGGACCCGGCCGGTGCCGAGGCCTACCGCAAGAACGCCGAAGCCTACGTGGCCAAGCTGCAGGACCTGGATGGCTGGGCGCAGCGCCAGTTCGCCCAGATCCCGGATGCCAAGCGCAAGGTGATCACCTCGCACGACGCCTTCGAATATTTCGGTGCGCACTACAAGGTACGCTTCCTGGCCGCGCAAGGCGTGTCCACCGACAGCGAGCCCAGCGCGCGCGAAGTGGCGAGCCTGATCCGCCAGATCCGCAGCGAGAAGATCCGCGCCCTGTTCTTCGAGAACATGAGCAACCCCAAGCTGCTGCAGCAGATCTCCCGCGAATCCGGCACCGCGCCGGGTGGCAAGCTGTATGCCGATGCGCTCTCCAAGGCCGGTGGCCCGGCTCCGGACTACCTGACGCTGATGCGTTACAACATCACCCAGCTGCTGGAAAAGATCCGCCTGAACTGATCACCCCCGGCCTGCGCGTCACGGGGCCGGGCCAAATCGCGTATGCTTGGGGCCCGCGCGCCGGCATCCTGCTGGCGCGATCCACCACCATCCCCGAGGAGAAGACCAGCATGAGCACCATCACCGTCGTAGCGATCATCACCGCCAAGCCCGGCCAGCGCGAGCAACTGCTCTCGATTGCCCGCGCCAACCTGGCCGCCGTGCGCGCCGAGGAAGGTTGCATCGAATATGGCCTGGTGGTGGATGTCGACGGTTTCGGTCCGAACCAGGCGCCGATGGGTCCGGATACCTTCGCCTTCGTCGAGAAGTGGGTCGATGAAGACGCGCTGCGCCTGCACTTCACCCTGCCGCACATGACCGACTACCGCGAGAAGTCCAAGGACCTCATCGCCGACCGCAAGGTGCATGTGCTGAAATCGGCCGACTGAGCCCGCAGTCCTCGCCTCATCACCCCGGTGCAGTCTCAATACTCGCCGGGGAAATCCGCCGGCCAGGTCTGCTGCGGATCGAAGGGGGAGGCCTGTCCCATCTGCTTCAACCACGTGATGAAGGTCTTCAGGGCCGGATTGGTGTCGGCGCTGCCGCGATACAACATGTGGTAACCCTCCCCATGCAGCACGATCTCCGGAAACAGCCGCACCAGCCGGCCTTGCGCCAGGTCGTCTTCCACCAGCGCCAGCGTGCCCATGACCACGCCCTGGTCGGTGGCTGCCGCCTGCAGGCTCAGGAAGGAATGTTCATAGACCGTGCCCGGCATCTTGCGCCGCACCGGCACCCCGGCCTTGCTCAGCCACTGTGACCACGCCGCCGGACGGCTGGACAGGTGGATCAGCGGCACCTCGACGAAATCACGCGGCACCCGGATCGGGTGGCTTTCCAGGAAGTGGGGCGCCGCCAGCGGTACCGAGACATCATCCAGGAAGCGTTCGCATTCATAGCCGCTGCGCTCCAGCGGGCTGCGCCAGATGATGACGTCGAAGGGATCCTTCACATCCTCGAAATACTCCGACATGGTCGTCGTCACCCGCACCTCGATGCGCGGGTTGTCGATCTGGAACTGCGACAGGCGCGGGATCAGCCAGCGCATGGCCACCGACGGCGCGGCGATGAGGCGCACCACGCGGCTCTTGCCGGCCAGCGACAGTTGTTCGGCGGCAAGGGCGATGCGATCCAGGCTGGCCTTGACCTCGGCATAGAAGGCCAGGGCTGCCTCCGTGGGTTCCACGCCACGCGACTGGCGTAAAAACAACGGTTGTTCGAAATACTCTTCCAGCGATTTGATCTGCTGGCTGACGGCGCTATGGGTGATGAAGAGTTCATGCGCGGCCAGCGTCAGACTGCGCGTGCGCACGGCCGCTTCGAATACCCGGAGGGCCTTGAGGGGCGGTAGCGAAGAAGGCATGATGTAAGAAAAACTTATATTGGTGTCGGAAAATGTTGCTTTGCAAAATTCTGGGGCGACCTTATTCTTCAATCATCCAAACGTTAAACAGAAGGAAGTGATCATGAACTCCGTGAGTATATTGGCAAAGGATGCCGGTTTTTCTAACAATTTGCGCTCGCTCGTCGAGCTGGCTAAGTTTGCTGTGCAGCAAGTCATCTCGGCCCATGCCTTGAAGCCCGTGCGCAACGATGCCACCGAACTGCAAGACGCCGCCTACTTCGAAGGCGTGGCCGACCATGTCGACCTGGAAAACCGCCTGCGCCAGCTGGAAAACAGCCACCTGCACGCCGTCTGGAAGCTGCAAGCGCAGATCTGATTCTGCTAGTCACTGGCAGGCAATACCAGGCCCGATGCGCCTGAGGTAGACAACGAAGACAACGAAGAGACCGGTTCCGTATCGTCGGGACCGCAGGCGGCAAAAAGCCGCAAGAAATCGCATCATCAGCATCATCAGCATCATCAGGCAGCCCGGCACCGTCGATCCGATCAAGCTGATCCGGTGCCTTGCCAGCAGTGCCCCCCATCCCCGCCTTTGCGGGGATTTGTCGTTAACGGTCATGGTCACAGAGGAAGGGAAGCCACAATCCTCGCGCAATCCTCACCCCCTGATTTCCCATCGTCTGGTTGTCTATCAAAATTGGCAGCATGTCGTCAGAAAGCCCTGATATATTGATTTCAGGGAAGGGCTTGTGTCGCTGCTTGCTCAGTTTCACATCGACAAAAAGAGGGGGTATACCATGCTGTCTTCGCTACGCGCACGCTTGATCGTCATCTGCGTCCTCATCGTGGCCTTCGCCATGATCGTCCTCAGCGCCGCCAATATCTACACGGTACGTAGTGATACGCTGGACGCCATCTCCAGCCAGACGCGACAACTCACCGAAAGCTACGCCTCCAACATTACCGACTGGGTCCGTAGCAAGCGCATCATCACCGGTGCCATGAAGCAGGCCTTGAAGCAGAGCGACGTGCTGCCCATCGTCGCTGCGGCCCAGGAGGCCGGCACCTTCGATGATGCCTATATCGGCTATCCCGACAAGCGCATGCTGGCCCTGCACCCGATGCCGGCGGGCTATGACCCTACCGCCCGTCCCTGGTACAAGCAGGCGGTGGAGGCCGGCAAGCCGGTGCTGACCGCGCCCTACGTGGATGCCACCACCGGCAAGCTGGTGGTGACCTTCGCCGAGCCGGTCGGCGGCAAGGACAGCCTGCAGGCGGTGCTGGGTTCGGACGTACAGCTCGACAACGTGGTGCACACGGTGGCCGGCATCAAGCCCACGCCGTCCAGCTTCGCCTTCATCGTCGGCAAGGATGGCGTCATCATCACCCATCCCAACAAGGAGCTGGCCCTGAAACCGGTCTCCACGCTGGACCAGACCCTGAGCGCGCAATCGCTGGCCGGCATGAAGCAGGGCGGTGACGCCACCATCGGCGGCATCCGCTACCTGCTCTTCACCCAGCCCATCGAGAACACCGACTGGTCGCTGGTGGTGGCGCTGGACTATCGTGAGGCCACCCATGCCATCCGCGCCCTGATGACGCTCTCGGCCGTGCTGGCGGTGCTGGCCATCGTGGCCGCCGCCATCCTGCTGACCTTTACCATCACCAGCCTGTTGCGCCGCCTGGGCGTGGTGCGCAATGCCATGGAAGAGATCGCCTCGGGTGATGGCGACCTCACGCGGCGCCTCGATACCAGCGGCAAGGATGAGCTGGCGCAGATCTCGCGCGCCTTCAATCACTTCGCCGACAAGATCTCGCGCACCCTGCTGGACATCCGCCGCGCCAGCGAATCGGTGAAGGTCTCCTCCAGCGAGATCGCCAGCGGCAACATGGACCTTTCTGCACGCACCGAGCAACAGGCCGGCTCCCTGGAAGAAACCGCCTCGGCCATGGAAGAACTGACCTCCACGGTGAAGCAGAATGCCGACAATGCCCGCCAGGCCAACCAGCTGGCGGTGTCGGCCTCGGACGTGGCGGTCCATGGCGGCCAGGTGGTGGGGCAGGTGGTGGAGACGATGAGCTCCATCAACGAGTCCTCGCGCAAGGTGGTCGACATCATCAGCGTCATCGATGGCATTGCCTTCCAGACCAATATCCTGGCCTTGAATGCGGCGGTGGAAGCCGCCCGTGCCGGCGAGCAGGGGCGCGGCTTTGCGGTGGTGGCCTCCGAAGTGCGTTCGCTGGCGCAGCGTTCGGCCACGGCGGCCAAGGAGATCAAGGGCTTGATCGACGATTCGGTGCAGAAGGTAGAGGCCGGCAGCCAGCTGGTAGCGCAGGCCGGTTCGACGATGGAGGAAGTGGTGTCGAGTGTGAAGCGCGTCACCGACATCGTCGGCGAGATCAGTTCAGCCAGCCAGGAGCAAAGTGCCGGCATTGCTGAAGTGGGCAATGCGGTCACGCTCATGGACGAGGCCACGCAGCAGAATGCGGCGCTGGTGGAAGAGGCGGCAGCCGCCGCCAAGTCCCTGCAGGAGCAGGCCGCGCACCTGGCCGCCGTGGTGGCCGGCTTCAAGCTCGATGAAAGCGGCGGTACGCGGCCGGTGACGCCGCCGCCCTCTGCTGCGGCAGCATCGGCGCCCCCGCCACCGCCACGTAGCGGTCCGGTCAACGTGACGCCCAAGCCGGCCGCCTTGAAGGCCAAGCCCGCCGCCAAGCCGGCACTGCAGGCCGCGCCGGCCTCGGAACCCAGGCATGCGGCTACGCCCAAGGCACCACCGGCCAAGAGCGGCCCCGACGACTGGGAAGAGTTCTAAGCGCGTTTCTTCAGCAGATGCATGGCGCCAAACAGCGCCTGCATCCCGCTGTGTTCGATGAAGCTGAGGTTGTAGGGGTGCTCGGCCACGGCGCGGGGGAATTGCTCTACCAGCGGCAGGCTATGCAGTTGCTCGGCGATCTTGCCCCACAAGACCAGCGTGGGCAGGGTCCCGCCTTGGGCCTGGCCATGCGCGGCCAGGGCGCGCAAGACCGTTTCGAAGAAGGGCTTCCAGGCCCGCGCATCCTTGACCGGCGCCACGTGGGCGCGGAACACCAGGCTGGCATTGAGCAGCAGGAAGCCCTGGGCCGTCAGGTTGTCCTGCAGGTCGGCAAGGGTCTGGATGGTGCCGCCGGCATCGGCCTGCGCCCGTGCCGAGATGCCGGCCAGCGCATCGCCGCTGGTATTGCCGGCCTGAAGTGCGCCATCGGCCACCAGCAGCATCTTCATGAAGTTGCGCAGAGACGTAGCGCGATTGACCTGCTTGGACAAGCCCTTCTCGGACCACAGCGAACCCACCGCACCATCCATGAAGCACACCCCGGTGGCGCTGGCCGCGCGCGGGTAGGGGCCTTCGCCCACCAGCACGTAGCGCACCTGGTCCATGGGTTGCTTGAAGGCGGCGAACAGGCGTCCTTCGGTAGGCAGGTAGTCATCCTTGGCCAGTACGTCCAGGTAGGCCGGATCGGCCTGGGCAATCGCTTCCAGGCCCGCGCGCAGGGCGGCGTGCCAGGAAGGGTGGGCGGTCTGGATCAGGCCCAGCAGCGCGGCCGGGAGGGAAACGGAAGGAGTGGTCATGGAAGAGGGGGCGTGCTGCCATATCGATAAAGTGGCGGCATTGTATACCGCCCCCTCCAGAGCCGGCGGTGATTACGCCGCCGCCGTGTCGCTGCCCGGTGCGCCGAAGAGTTGCTGCTTGAGCACATGCAGCTGGTCGCGCGCCGCGGCGGCCTTTTCGAACTCCAGGTTCTTGGCGTGGTCCTGCATCTGCTTCTCCAGGCGCTTGATCTCCTTGCTGATCTGCTTCTCGCTCATGGATTCGTAGTTCTTCTTCTCTTCGGCCACCATCAGTTCGCTGCGCGCCTGGGCCGGGTTGAAGACGCCGTCGATGAGTTCGCGGATCTCCTTCTTGATGCCGGTAGGCACGATGCCATTGGCTTCGTTGAAGGCCATCTGCTTGGCGCGGCGGCGTTCGGTCTCGCTGATGGCCTTGTGCATGGAGTCGGTCACCACGTCGCCATACAGGATGGCCATGCCGTTGAGGTTACGGGCGGCGCGGCCGATGGTCTGGATCAGGCTGCGTTCGGAACGCAGGAAGCCTTCCTTGTCCGCATCCAGGATCGCCACCAGCGACACCTCGGGAATATCCAGGCCCTCGCGCAGCAGGTTGATGCCGACCACCACGTCGAAGGTCCCCAGGCGCAGGTCGCGGATGATTTCCACGCGCTCCACCGTGTCGATGTCGCTGTGCAGGTAGCGCACCTTGATGCCATTGTCGGAGAGGAACTCGGTCAGCTGCTCGGCCATGCGCTTGGTCAGCGTGGTGACCAGCACGCGCTCGTCGCGGGCGATGCGGTCGTTGATCTCCTGCATCAGGTCATCCACCTGGGTGGTGGCCGGGCGCACCGAGATGATCGGGTCGACCAGGCCGGTGGGGCGCACCAACTGCTCCACCACCTGGTCGGCGTGGGTCTTCTCGTAGTCGGCCGGGGTGGCTGAGACGAAGATGGTCTGGCGCATCTTCTTCTCGAACTCGTCGAACTTCAGGGGCCGGTTGTCCAGCGCCGAGGGCAGGCGGAAGCCATAGTCCACCAGGTTCACCTTGCGCGCGCGGTCGCCGTTGTACATGCCGTTCAACTGGCCGATCAGCACGTGTGACTCGTCCAGGAACATCAGCGCATCCGGCGGCAGGTAATCCACCAGCGTGGGCGGCGGGTCGCCCGGCTTGCCGCCGGAGAGGTGGCGCGAGTAGTTCTCGATGCCCTTGGTGAAGCCGATCTCGGTCATCATCTCGATATCGAAGCGGGTGCGCTGCTCCAGGCGCTGTTCCTCGATGAGCTTGTTTTCCTTGCGGAAGAATTCGAGGCGCTCGCGCAGCTCGTCCTTGATGGTCTCGATGGCGCGCAACACCGTCGAGCGCGGCGTCACATAGTGCGAGCCGGGGTAGATGGTAAAGCGCGGGATCTTCTGGCGTACCCGGCCGGTGAGCGGGTCGAACAGTTGCAGGCTGTCGATCTCGTCATCGAAGGTCTCGATGCGCACCGCCAGTTCGGCATGCTCGGCGGGGAAGACATCGATGGTGTCGCCGCGCACGCGGAAGGTACCGCGCCCGAAGTCCACTTCGTTGCGGGTGTACTGCATCTGGATCAGGCGGGCGATGACGTCGCGCTGCGATACCTTGTCCTTGGCGCGCAGGGTCAGGATCATCTGGTGGTATTCGTTGGGGTTACCGATACCGTAGATGGCCGAGACGGTGGCCACGATCACCACGTCGCGCCGTTCCATCAGCGACTTGGTGCAGGACAGGCGCATCTGCTCGATGTGTTCGTTGATCGAGGAATCCTTCTCGATGAACAGGTCGCGCTGGGGCACGTAGGCTTCGGGCTGGTAATAGTCGTAGTAGCTGACGAAGTATTCCACCGCATTGTGCGGGAAGAACTCGCGGAACTCGCTGTAGAGCTGCGCGGCCAGCGTCTTGTTGGGCGCGAACACGATGGCCGGGCGGCCCAGGCGGGCAATCGTGTTGGCCATGGTGTAGGTCTTGCCCGAGCCGGTCACGCCCAGCAGGGTCTGGTAGAACAGGCCGTCGTTGACGCCTTCGACCAGCTTGTCGATGGCGGCGGGCTGGTCGCCGGCCGGCGGAAAGACCTGGTAGAGCCGGAAGGGCGAATCCGGGAAGGTGACGAACTTGCTCTCGTCGAGTTCATGCGCAATGGTAGTCAGTTCAGCCATGGTGGGGATCACCTGTACGGTAGTGTGGGCCATTGCAGTGCATATGCCGGCTGCCACCGGGGGGTTGCGGGCAGGCAATGCAATGGCGCGAATATTCATCAAATGCTGCCGACATGTCCAGGTTCAAGTCTCCGCTGGAGTGCAAATCGCCTCGGGATATGTCATTTCTGCATGGATTCATGCAGATTCAGCTGGCTTTTACGCCTGGCTGTATCTGTGATTGGGCGGCCACATTTGTTAGAATGCGGTGTTGCAAAACGGTGCATGTCCTGCCATTCCGATGTGCATCCTTTCCTTTCTGCAGCGCTTTGTTGCAGCTAACTTTTCATGTTATCACGATGAACGCACCTGTCTCCGCCTCCCTGTTTTCCGCCATCGAAATGGCGCCGCGCGACCCTATCCTGGGCGTCACCGAAGCCTACAACGCCGACCAGAACCCGGCCAAGACCAACCTGGGCGTGGGCGTGTACTACGACGACAACGGCAAGGTGCCCCTGCTGGAATGCGTGAAGAAGGCCGAGGCGGAACTGGCGGCCAAGCTGGCCCCGCGTACCTACCTGCCCATCGATGGCCTGGCCACCTATGACCGCGCCGTGCAGGAGCTGGTCTTCGGCGCCGGCAGCGCCGTGGTGACGGAAAAGCGTGCGATCACCGTGCAAGCCCTGGGCGGCACCGGTGCCCTGAAGCTGGGCGCTGACTTCCTGAAGCACTTCTCGCCGGCTGGCACCGAAGTCTGGATCAGCGATCCGAGCTGGGAAAACCACCGCGCCCTGTTCGAGATGGCCGGCTTCAAGGTCAACGCCTATCCCTACTATGATCCCGCCACCCGTGGCGTGAACTTCGCCGGCATGCTGGATGCCTTGAAGACCATGAAGGCCGGCTCGGTCGTGCTGCTGCACGCCTGCTGCCACAACCCGACCGGCGCCGACCTGACCGCCGACCAATGGACGCAAGTTATCGAAGTGGTGACCGCGCGCGGCCTGGTGCCCTTCCTGGACATGGCCTACCAGGGCTTTGGCGATGGCATCGAGGAAGACGGCAAGGTGGTGCGTCGCTTCGCCGAAGCCGGCGGCCCGCTGTTCGTGTCGAACTCCTTCTCCAAGTCCTTCTCGCTGTATGGCGAACGCGTCGGCGCACTGTCGATCGCTGCCGCCAGCGCCGAAGAAGCTGCCCGCGTGCTGTCGCAATTGAAGCGCGTGGTCCGCACCAACTACTCCAACCCGCCGATCCACGGTGGCCAGGTGGTCGCGACCGCCCTGGCATCGCCCGAACTGCGCAAGCTGTGGGAAGACGAACTGTCCGAGATGCGCGTGCGCATCCGCGAAATGCGTCAGCTGCTGGTGGTCAAGCTAAAGGAAAAGGCCCCTGGCCACAACTTCGACTTCGTCAACACGCAGCGCGGCATGTTCTCCTACTCCGGCCTGACCAAGGCCCAGGTGGATCGCCTGCGCAACGAGTTCTCGATCTACGCCGTCGACACCGGTCGTATCTGCGTGGCGGCACTCAACAGCAAGAACATCGACGTGGTGGTCGATGCCATTGCCAAGGTGCTGTAATTCCCGTCCCTGTGACAGGCAGCGGAAACCCGTTTTCCCCTATGAGAAAATGCGGTTTCCGCGAAAAAAGTTTTGACATGAAGTAAAAATCGCGTCATAATCTTTTTCTCAGCTGTTCCCTGATAGCTCAGTCGGTAGAGCGACGGACTGTTAATCCGCAGGTCCCTGGTTCGAGTCCAGGTCGGGGAGCCAAAGAATGCGAAGGCCTCGCAAGCAATTGCGGGGCCTTTTCAATTAGTGTGAGGCTGCTGTTTCGGGTCTCGCGCAAGGGCGGCAGGGCTATGCCGCCACGATGCAGAACGATGTAAAAAATTTTCTTTTGCCACTCTGGTAATTCTGAAAAAAATCGTTCATAATCGCGCCCTCAATTGATCCCTGATAGCTCAGTCGGTAGAGCGACGGACTGTTAATCCGCAGGTCCCTGGTTCGAGTCCAGGTCGGGGAGCCAGAATACGAAAGCCTCGCAAGTTTCTTGCGGGGCTTTTTTGTTTTTGGTCTGCAGTCATGGCAGCCATCTTAGGCGATGCGCCAGATTTTGGCTCAATTGAGCTAGAATATGGCGCATGACTGCGCTCGCCGATGCCCTCTTCTCCAAATCCACGCAAGCCATTCTGGGGCAGCTTTTCCTGCATCCGGAAGGGATGCACCTGCGTGCCTTGATGAGCAGCACTGGCCTCGGTTCGGCCTCGGCCCAGCGTGAACTGGGCAAGCTGACCGGCGCCGGCTTGCTGCTCAAGGAAGAGATGGGCCGGGTACAGTTGTACAAGCCCAATCCGGCCTCTCCGATTTTTTCGGAATTGAGCGCCATCGTGCGCAAGACCTTTGGCGTGGCCGATGCCGTCAGGGCTATGCTCCTGCCTTTCGCAGCGCGCATCGACCGGGCTTTCATCTATGGGTCGGTCGCCAAGGGGCAGGACACCGCCGCCAGCGATATCGACCTGCTGATGGTGGCGGACGACCTGGGGAGCGCCGATCTCTACCCGGAACTGGTCGCGCTGGAAGCCCGCCTGGGCAGGAAGATTTCGTTGAAGGTCTATCGTCCTGCCGAATTCCAGAAGAAGCTGGCTGCCCGGCATCACTTCCTCATGGTGGTGATGGCGGGGCCGGTCATCGACCTGATCGGAGTGCAGGATGGGCATCAATGAGCTGGAAAACCTTCTACGGCTAGGTCAACTGAAAGCGGAGCCTTCTGCGAACGCAGAAATCGAGACCCATCTGCAGAGCGGTCGTGATCGCCTGCGTGACGCCCTGGTGCCGGGCTTATCGCTGTCAAGCCGGTTCCTGCTGGGCTACAGCGCGGCCTACGCCTTTTCGCTGGCAGCGCTACGTCGCCAGGGATTCCGTCCAGCGAACCGCTACGTGGTTTTCCAGTGCCTGCCGCATACGCTGGGCGTGGGGCCGGACATCTGGCGGCTCCTGGCCCAGGCCCACGACGTGCGCAACGGCTTCGAATATGAGGGCAGTGACGAGGTGACGGAGGACCTCGGGCTCCAGGTCATCCGCTGCGCCGAAGTGCTGGACAGCTTGCTGTAGCCCTGGTCACCCACTGGGTGCTGCCGCGCTTCGATCCAGCCCCTCAAACGCTGCTAGAATCGGCATCCCCTCCGAACAGCCAGGACATTCCCATGAGCGAACCCATTCGTCTGACCCAGTACAGCCATGGTGCCGGTTGCGGCTGCAAGATTTCACCGCAGGTGCTGGAAGTGATCCTCGCCGGCAGCGGCGCCCAGCATCTGGACCCCAAGCTTTGGGTCGGCAATGCTTCCCGCGACGACGCCGCCGTCTATGCCATCGACGACGAGCGTGGCGTGGTCTCGACCACCGATTTCTTCATGCCCATCGTCGACGATCCCTTCGACTTCGGCCGCATCGCCGCCACCAATGCCATCAGCGACATCTATGCCATGGGCGGCGACCCGCTGATGGCCATCGCCATCCTCGGCTGGCCGGTCAATGTGCTGGCGCCGGAGGTGGCGCGTGAAGTGGTGCGCGGCGGCCGCGCGGCCTGCGATGCCGCCGGCATCCCGTTGGCCGGTGGCCATTCCATCGACGCGCCGGAGCCCATCTTCGGCCTGGCCGTGACCGGTGTGGTCGACAAGCGCAACATGAAGCGCAATGACACCGCCACCGCCGGTTGCCTGCTCTATCTCACCAAGCCTTTGGGCATCGGCATCCTCACCACCGCCGAGAAGAAGGGCAAGCTGCGCGCCGAAGACGTCGGCACGGCGCGCGACTGGATGTGCAAGCTCAACCAGCCCGGCAGCCGCTTCGGCAAACTGGCCGGGGTGACGGCCATGACCGATGTGACCGGCTTCGGCCTGCTGGGCCACCTGGTCGAGATGTGCGATGGCAGTGGCCTGACGGCGCGCATCGAATCGGGGCGCGTACCCAGCCTGCCGGGCGTGCCGTATTACCTGGCCGAAGGCTGCGTGCCGGGTGGCACCTTGCGCAATTTCGAGAGCTATGGCGCCAGGATCAGCCCGCTGAGCGATAGCCAGAAGCACCTGCTGTGCGACCCCCAGACCAGCGGCGGCTTGCTGGTGGCGGTGCGCCCCGACGCCAATCCCGAATTCCTGGCCACGGCGGCTGCGCTGGGTCTGGAACTGGCGCCCATCGGCGAGCTGGTGGAACGACAGCGATACGCCGTCGAGGTCCTCTGATGGCCGATATTCAGCCTAGCCAGGCGCTGTTTCTGGCCGATACGCCCATGCTGGATGCGCGGGCGCCGGTGGAATTCGGCAAGGGGGCGTTCCCGACGGCGGTGAATCTGCCGCTGATGAACGATAGCGAGCGCCATCAGGTCGGCCTGTGCTACAAGGAAGAGGGCCAGCAAGCGGCCATCGAACTGGGTCACCAGCTGGTCAGCGGTGCGGTCAAGGAAGCGCGAATCGCCGCCTGGACGCGATTCGCGCAGGAGCATCCGGAGGGCTGCCTGTATTGCTTCCGGGGTGGCCTGCGCTCGCAGATCACGCAGCAATGGTTGAAAAGTGAAGCCGGTATCGCCTATCCCCGCGTGGCCGGGGGCTACAAGGCGCTGCGGCATTTCCTGATGCAGTCCATCGAAGAGGCGCTGGCGCAATGCCGGTTCGTGGTGGTGGGCGGCATGACCGGCAGTGGCAAGACCGATGTGCTGCTGCAGCTGGACAATGCATTGGACCTGGAAGCCTATGCCAATCATCGTGGATCCAGTTTCGGCAAGCGCGCCTCGGCGCAACCGGCGCCGATCGATTTCGAGCACCGGCTGGCGATTGCCATGATCAAGCTGCGCGCGCAGGGCCATCGCTGGTTCGCGCTGGAAGACGAAAGCCGCCTCATCGGCACCTGCGCCTTGCCGCTGGCGCTGCACCAGCGCATGCAGAGCCTGCCCATGGTGTGGCTGGAAGACAGCCGGGCAGGGCGGGTCGAGCGCATCCTGCGCGACTACGTCAGCGGCTTGAGCGAGGAGTATCTGGCACTGGACCCGCGCCATGGTTTCGAACGCTACCGGGCGCATCTGCTGGCCGCCTTGGGCAAATTGGTCAAGCGCCTGGGCGACCAGCGCTACCGGCAGTTGCTGCAGCTGATGGAGACCGCCCTGGCGCGCCAGGAGCGCGACGGCGTGGTCGACCTGCACCGGGCCTGGATCGAATCCCTGCTGACGGACTACTACGATCCCATCTACGCCTTCCAGCGCGAGTCCAAGCGCTCGCGTCTGCTGTTCGCAGGCAGCCAGGCCGAGGTGGTCGGTTTCCTGCGCCAGTATCGGCCTTAGGCCCTAGGCCCTGGTCAGAGCAGGATCACGGCTGCCAGCCCGCTGGCCGCGCCGATCAGCATGGTCAGCAGGGCGACGGTCATCAATACCTTGGGCGTGAAGGATTGGCGCAGCATCAGCAGGGAGGGCAGGCTGATGCTGGGCAGGGTCATCAGCAACGCCACCGCCGGACCGACGCCCATGCCCAGCGACAGCATCGACTGCACGATGGGGATTTCGGCCGCGGTCGGGATCACGAACAGCGTGCCGATCACGGCCAGCGCCACGATCCATCCCAGGCTGTTGCCCATCGAAGCATCCACTTGCGGGAACAGCCATACCCGCGCCGCACCCAGCGCCAGCACCACCACGATGTAGACCGGTATCGTGGTCCAGAACAGTTGCCAGAGCTTTGCGCCCCAGCGCAGCAGGAAGGGGCGGCCATCCTCGGCCGGCAGGTCGCCGGCGGCGGTCACCGCATCCAGGGCCGCCTGCGGCAGCGCATCGGCTTGGGCCACGTGCTGTGCGATGAGCGATACACCCACCACCAGCAATACTCCCGCCACCAGGCGCAGCGCGGCAAAATCCCAGCCCAATACGAAGCCCATGAACACCAGCGTGGCCGGATTGAGCACCGGATTGGCGATCCAGAAGGCCAGCGCCGCCCCGACCGATACCTGCTGGCGGCGCATGCCGGCCACCACCGGCGCGGCGCAGCAGCTGCACATCATGCCGGGCAGGGCGAACAGGCCGCCGCGCAGGGTCGAGCCCAGACCGGCCTGGCCGAACACGCGCAGCAGCCAGTCGCGCGGTATCAATACCTGCACCAGCGAACCCAGCAGCACGCCCAGTACGGCAGCCTTCCAGATGGCCAGGAAATAGACCCGGGCATATTCCAGCGCGGCCGACCAGGGGGCGGTCGGCGCATTGGCAAGGATGGAGCCGCCGATGCTGTGCTTGTCGGCGGCGACGAAGGATTTCAGGTAGTAGGGTGACCACTTGACGTAGTACAGCCCGATGGCCGCCACCAGTACGAACAGCAATGGCTTGATCCAGGCGGAGGCGCCACGCGGGGCCGGCGGCAGGGAGGGGGAGGAATTCATGGAAAGTCCGGCGAAATGAAGAATGCGCGCATGATACCTGCGGCGCGGCGTGGCGTCAGGGCTGTGGCCATCTGCACGGGACATGTCGTACAACTTCCACAAGGGGCGGCCAGGTTTTGCTCCGCCTTGTCGCAGGCCAGCGCCGTAGCATTCGGCACTTGCGTCCGCTTCGCGTCCTGTTATACTGCGTCTACTGTTGTATGACGTCTTATAACAATTCAACCGATACCAATAACAATACGTCGCAGGATGTCCGTCCTCCCGGGCCGGCATTGCAAGGCGAGTCGAGACCTGGAGAAAGCAATTGGCGCAAAGCAATGACACCGGCCTGGCCGGCGGGGCGGTCAAGCCCACCCACATCCGTTACCTGATCCTGTTCCTGTTGTTCGTGGTGACCACGGTCAACTATGCCGACCGCGCGACCCTTTCCATTGCCGGCTCGGCGATGAAGACCGAGCTGTCGCTGGACCCGGTGATGATGGGCTACATCTTCTCGGCCTTCAGCTGGGCCTACGTACTGGCGCAGCTGCCGGGGGGATGGCTGCTGGACCGCTTCGGTTCCAAGAAGATCTACATGTGGAGCATCGGCCTGTGGTCGGTGTTCACCTTCCTGCAGGCGGGCGTGACCTGGATGAGCACCGGGGCGGCCGTGATGTCGCTGTTCCTGCTGCGCTTCATGGTGGGCCTGGCCGAGGCGCCGTCCTTCCCGGCCAACGGCCGTATCGTGGCGGCCTGGTTCCCGACCAAGGAGCGTGGCACGGCCTCGGCCATCTTCAACTCCGCGCAGTATTTCGCGGCGGTGCTGTTCACGCCGCTGATGGCCTGGATCGTCCATACCTATAGCTGGCACCATGTGTTCACGGTGATGGGCGTGGTCGGCATCGTGCTGGCCCTGATCTGGGGCAAGATCATCTATAGCCCCAAGGATCACCCGCGCATCAACCAGGCCGAGCTGCAGCACATCGAGTCCGGTGGTGGTCTGGTGGACATGGATAACCGCAAGGTCGCCGCACCCTCCACCAAAGGAAAAGGCTATATCCGCCAGCTGCTGACCAACCGCATGCTGCTGGGCGTGTATATCGGCCAGTACTGCATCAACGTGATTACCTATTTCTTCCTGACCTGGTTCCCGGTGTACCTGGTGCAGGAGCGCGGCATGTCCATTCTCAAGGCCGGCTTCGTGGCCTCGATCCCGGCGGTGTGTGGCTTCATCGGCGGCGTGGTCGGCGGGCTGATCTCGGATCGTCTGATCAAGAGCGGCATGTCGGTCACCTGGTCGCGCAAGATCCCCATCGTGGGCGGCATGCTGCTGTCGATGACCATGATCCTGTGCAACTACGTCGAGGCGCAGTGGATGGTGGTGGGCATCATGGCGCTGGCCTTCTTCGGCAAGGGCGTCGGCGCGCTGGGCTGGGCCGTGGTGGCCGATACCGCGCCCAAGCAGATCGTGGGCCTCTCGGGCGGGTTGTTCAACATGTTCGGCAATGTCGCCGGCATCACCACGCCCATCGTGATCGGCTATATCGTCAAGGAAACCGGCTCCTTCTCGGGCGCCCTGGTCTTCGTGGGCATCAATGCACTGGTCACCGTGATCAGCTATCTTGTGATCGTCAAGGAAATCAAGCGCGTCGAATTGAAGGACGCCTGATCCGCACACCGGCGGCCCCCGCCTGCAAGGGCGCCGCCATTTCGTTTGAAGCATTCTGTCGTATGGGAACTTAGCATGAGCACCGATACCGTCTCCAGCCAGGCCTCCACGCCGCGCTACATCATGATGAATGACACGGACAACGTGGCCATCGTCGTCAACGACGGCGGCCTGCCGGCCGGCACCGTCTTTCCGGATGGTCTGACCCTGGTCGACCGCGTCCCCCAGGGCCACAAGATCGCCCTGCGCGACCTCAAGGAAGGCGAGGCCATCGTCCGCTACGACGTGGCCATCGGCTACGCCGTGCGCGACATCCCCAAGGGCAGCTGGATCGAGGAGTCGCTGGTGCGCATGCCGCCGGCGCGCGAGCTGGACAACCTGCCCATCGCCACCAGGAAGCCGGCGCCGCAAGCGCCGCTGGAAGGCTATACCTTCGAAGGCTATCGCAACGCCGATGGTTCGGTCGGTACGCGTAACCTGCTGGCCATCACCACCACCGTGCAGTGCGTGGCCGGCGTGGTGGAACACGCGGTCAAGCGCATCCGCGCCGAACTGCTGCCCAAGTATCCCAACGTGGAAGACGTGGTGGCGCTGGAACACACCTACGGCTGCGGCGTGGCCATCGATGCGCCCAATGCCGGCATCCCCATCCGCACGCTGCGCAACATCAGCCTGAACCCCAACTTCGGCGGCCAGGCCATGGTGGTCAGCCTGGGGTGCGAAAAGCTGCAGCCCAACCGCCTGCTGCCGGAAAACCTGATCCCCATCCACAAGGCCGGCGAGCCCTATGTGGTGTGCCTGCAGGATGCGGAGCACGTGGGCTTCAACTCCATGATCGACTCCATCATGAAGATGGCCGAGGCGCGCCTGACCGAGCTGAACAAGCGCCGTCGCGAAACCTGCCCGGCCTCCGACCTGGTGGTCGGCGTGCAGTGCGGCGGCAGCGACGCCTTCTCGGGCGTGACCGCCAACCCGGCGGTGGGCTTTGCCACCGACCTGCTGGTGCGGGCCGGTGCCTCGGTGATGTTCTCGGAAGTGACCGAGGTGCGTGACGGCATCGACCAGCTGACCTCGCGCGCGGTCAACGAGGAAGTGGCGCAAGCCATGATCCGCGAGATGGACTGGTACGACAATTACCTCAAACAGGGCGGGGTTGACCGCAGCGCCAATACCACCCCCGGCAACAAGAAGGGCGGCCTGGCCAACATCGTCGAGAAGGCCATGGGCTCGATCGTGAAATCGGGCAGCAGTCCGATCTCCGGCGTGCTCGCGCCGGGCGACAAGCTCAAGCAGAAGGGCCTGATCTATGCCGCCACACCGGCCTCCGACTTCATCTGCGGCACGCTGCAGCTGGCCGCCGGCATGAACCTGCACATCTTCACCACCGGCCGTGGCACCCCGTATGGCCTGGCCGCAGTGCCGGTGATCAAGGTCGCCACCCGCAACGACCTGGCACGGCGCTGGCATGATCTGATGGACGTCAATGCCGGTCGCATCGCCAGCGGTGAGGCCACCATCGAAGACGTCGGCTGGGAGCTGTTCCAGCTGATGCTGGACGTGGCCAGCGGCAAGAAGCGCACCTGGGCTGAACAGTGGAAGCTGCACAACGCACTGACCCTGTTCAATCCGGCGCCGGTGACCTGATCTTTCTCGAAAGGGATCCGCTTGCGGGTCCCTTTCTTTCATCCGCTATCCGGTCAGCGAGATCGGCTGCATCCGCTGACCCTGCAAGTCTTCATCACAACAACATCATCCGCAAGGAGACGCCATGTCCGACAAGAACCCCACCACCGGCTCCCGCCTGGCCGCGCTGATCGCCACGTCCGCCCTGGGGCTGGCCGCCGCCCACGCGGGCGCGGCCACCATCGCCTATGTATCCAATGCCGACAGCCACGACATCTACGTGCTGCAGCTCAATGGCGATGGCAGCGTCAATCTGGTGGAGAAGGTCGACACCGGCAGTACCGTCATGCCGCTGGCGCTCAGCCCGGACCACAAGTACCTGTACGCCTCGCTGCGTGGCCAGCCGTATTCGGTGGTCAGCTATGCCATCGATCCGAAGAGCGGCAAGCTGCAGGCGCTGTCCAAGGTGCCGCTGGCCGACAACATGGCCAACATCGCCACCGACCATACCGGTCGCTACCTGTTCGCGGCCTCCTATTCGGGCAACAAGATCTCGGTCAATGCCATTGGCACGGATGGCACGGTGCAGACCCCGCCGCTGGCGGTCATTCCCACGGGGAAGAATGCCCATTCGGTGCAGGTCGATCCGGACAATGCCTTCCTGTTTGCCTCCAACCTGGGTAGCGACGTGATCCTGCAGTACCGTTTCGACGTTGCAACAGGCAAGGTTACCCCCAATGTGCCGCCGTCGGTGGCCACCAAGGCCGGCGCCGGTCCGCGTCACTTCGTGTTCTCGCCGGACAAGCGTTTCGTCTACTCCACCAACGAACTCGACGCGACCGTCAACACCTACGCCTATGACCGCCAGGCCGGCACGCTTACCCTGCAGGCCACCGATTCGGCACTGCCCGAAGGCTTCAAGAGCAGCGAACAGCTGGCGGCAGCCGACCTGCACCTTACCCCGGACGGACGCTTCCTCTACGCCACCGAGCGCACCTCCAATACGCTCACCGGCTATCGTGTGGATACCGCCACCGGCAAGCTCTCGCGCATCCTCAACATCCCCACCGAAACCCAGCCACGCGGTTTCAACATCGATCCGCAGGGTCGCTACCTGCTGGCCGTCGGCCAACAGGCCGGTCTGAGCAGTTACGCCATCGATCCCGCCAGCGGCGCGCTCAAGCCGCTGTTCCGCTACACCCTCGGGCGCAATCCCAACTGGGTGGAGATCATCGACCTGCCCTGATCAGGTCGGCCTGCCCCTGGGGCCTTGTCGGGAATGTCATTCCGACAAGGCTATTTGTGCGCGATCTACAACATGCTTGATCCAGGACAGGCAGGCCTGCCCGCGCGCATTGCACAATTGCAGTCCAGAAAGCTTGCTGACCGTCCTAACCGGGAAATAGGGCGGGTTTAGTCAGTTTGCTGATTGAATGGACGTGTGGCGGCTGCTGTATCGTCCGGGAAGAAGTTTCATTTCTTGTGTTGCATAAAAATCAAGTGGAGAGAGGGAATGCGGAATCTGACGGTTCGCTTCAGCCTGATGAGCGCGCTTGCGCTGTTTTCGATCATGATCGTGGTGGGGGCCGGGGTGGGTATCTTTGCCCTGGGACGCGCCAACCAGGCCACCGAGTATGTCCACGAGATCACCGAGCGCGCCCTGCTGATCAATGATGCCTACAAGGATACGACCCGGACCCGGGCGGCCCATTCGCGCATCTATTCGACCCTGATGGAGAAGGGCGATGCAGCGGTCATCGAGGCCGCGTTCAAGAGCGCCCAGCTAACGTATGACCGCAGCCTCAAGTATCTGGACGACTACGCCAAGCTGCCCGACCTGGAAGGCCAGGATCCGGCGACCAAGACCGAACTGATCGAGTCGGCCAAGGCCCTCAACGATATCCTGAAGAAGGCCACCGATACCCTCAAGG
The DNA here is from genome assembly GCF_016429215.1 of Herbaspirillum sp. ASV7. Taxonomy (GTDB): domain Bacteria; phylum Pseudomonadota; class Gammaproteobacteria; order Burkholderiales; family Burkholderiaceae_D; genus Herbaspirillum. Next base: position 36,384 of record NZ_JAELUH010000023.1, read on the forward strand.
CCGGTGATGCCCAGGGCTATTCGCAGCTGAACAACAATTTCATCAGCAAGGGCGGCGCGCGCTTCTCGACGGCGCTGGACGCCTACCAGAAGCGCGCCATGGAACTCAACGACAAGGCCGCTACCGAGCGTCAGCGCGAGTACAACCTGGTGGTCTGGCTGGTGGTGGCCGGCCTGATCGGCGCGTTGTTCCTGGTGATCGGCGTGCATTTCATGCTGCGCAACATCGTGCTCACGCCGCTCAACCGCGCCGTGCACCTGCTGGACCAGGTCGCCAATGGCGACCTGACCACCCGGGTCGAGGTGGAGAGCAGCAATGAGATCGGCCGCCTGTTCTCGGCCATCCGCAGCATGCAGCAAGCCCTGCTGACCACGGTATCGCGCGTGCGCAGCAGCTCCGACAGCATCGATACCAGTGCCAAGGAAATCGCCGCCGGCAACATGGACCTGTCCTCGCGTACCGAGCAGCAGGCCAGCTCGCTGGAAGAGACCGCCGCCTCGATGGAACAGCTGACCGGCACCGTCAAGCAGAATGCCGAGAACGCCCTGCAGGCCAACCAGCTGGCGCATTCGGCCTCGTCCACTGCCAGCAAGGGTGGCGAGGTGGTGTCGCAGGTGGTCGATACGATGCAGGCGATCAATGATTCCTCGCGCAAGATCGTCGACATCATCAGCGTCATCGACGGTATCGCCTTCCAGACCAACATCCTGGCGCTCAATGCGGCAGTGGAAGCCGCGCGCGCCGGCGAGCAGGGTCGCGGCTTTGCCGTGGTGGCCTCGGAAGTGCGTTCGCTGGCCCAGCGTTCGGCGGCGGCGGCCAAGGAAATCAAGTCCCTCATCGATGATTCGGTGAACAAGGTCGAGACCGGCAGCCAACTGGTCGAGCAGGCCGGTGCCACCATGAACGAAGTGGTCTCCAGCGTGCAGCGCGTTACCGACATCGTCGGCGAGATCGCCGAGGCCAGCCGCGAGCAGAGCAGTGGTATCGAGCAGGTCAACCGTGCCATCACGCAGATGGATGAAGTGACCCAGCAGAATGCCGCCCTGGTCGAGGAAGCCGCTGCGGCCGCACAATCCCTGCAGGCCCAGGCCACCAACCTGGTGGGGGCAGTGAGCATCTTCAAGATCGATGCCCAGCAGGCTGCCGCCAGCCCGGCCAAACCACGTGCGGCGCCGGTTCAGGCCAGCAAGCCGGTGCAGCCGGCCCCGGCAGCAGCGGCCGTGGCCGCCGCAGCGCCAGCGCTCAAGGCTGCCCCAAAGCTGCCGCCGGCCAAGCCCGCCAGCGCGCCCAGCAGCAGCCGTGCCAAGGACGACGCCCAGGATTGGGAAGAATTCTGAGCCCCGCCCGGTACACGGGCATAAGGCTTGAGGAAGAAGGCATGAAAAAACCTCCGCAGCAGACACTGCGGAGGTTTTTTTTCGTCGCTGCAACCGCTGATCAGGCCTGGGTATAGCTGGTCTTGACGGTGGTGTAGAACTCGGCGGCGTAGGTGCCTTGCTCGCGCGCACCGTAGCTGGATCCCTTGCGACCGCCGAAAGGCACGTGGTAGTCGACCCCGGCGGTGGCCGTGTTGACCATCACCATGCCGGCCTGGGCGTGGCGCTTGAAGTGGGTGGCGTACTTCAGCGAGGTGGTGCAGATGCCCGAGGACAGGCCGAACTCGGTGTCGTTGGCCAGTTGCAGGGCGTGCTCGTAGTTGTCGGCCGGGATGACGGCGGCGACCGGACCAAAGATCTCTTCACGCGAGATGCGCATGTCGTTGTGGGCGTCCGCAAACAGGGCCGGGGCCATGTAGAAGCCGTCGGTCTCGCGTGCGAGGCGTTCGCCACCCGATACCAGCGTGGCGCCTTCGCCCTTGCCGATGGCGACATAGGACAAGTCCTGATCCAGCTGCGACTGGTCGACCACGGGGCCGATCTGGCTTTCCTTCTGCAGGGCGTGTCCGACCTTGACCTTGGCCAGTTGTGCGCAAGCCGCCTCGATGAAGCGCGGGTAGATGCCCTTTTCCACGATCAGGCGGCTCGATGCCGTGCAGCGCTGACCGGTGGAGAAGAAGGCGCCTTGCACGGCAGCCGTGACGGCCACGTCCAGGTCGGCGTCATTCAAGACCACCATCGGGTTCTTGCCACCCATCTCCAGCTGGAACTTGGCCATGCGCGCGATCGCGCCTTGTGCCACGCGCTTGCCGGTAGCCACCGAACCGGTGAAGGAAATGCCGGCCACGCGGCCATCCTCGATGAAGCGCTGGCCCACCACCGAACCACGACCCATGACCAGGTTGAACACGCCTGCCGGGATGCCCGAGCGGCTGATGATGTCGGCGATGGCCCAGCCCGAGCCCGGTACCAGTTCGGCCGGCTTGAACAGTACCGTATTGCCGTAGGCCAGGGCCGGGGCGATCTTCCAGGCGGGGATGGCCAGCGGGAAGTTCCACGGCGCGATGATGCCGATCACGCCCAGCGGTTCGCGGGTGATTTCCACGTCCATGCCTGGGCGCACCGAGGCCAGCTTGTCGCCACGGATGCGCAGCACCTCGGCGGCGAAGAACTTGAAGATGTTGCCGGCACGGGTGGCTTCGCCTATGCCTTCGGGCAGGGTCTTGCCTTCTTCGCGGGAGAGCAGGGTGCCCAGCTCTTCGCGGCGCGCCAGGATCTCGTTGCCGATCTTGTCCAGGGCGTCGGCGCGGGCCTGAATGCTGCCGGTGCTCCAGGCCGGGAAGGCGGCGTGGGCGGCGGCAATGGCCAGCTCGGTCTGGGCCGCATCGGCCTGGGCGTATTCGCCGATCACGTCCGACAGGTCGGAGGGGTTGACGTTCTTGTTGATGCCGGCGCCGGCCAGCCATTCACCGTTGATGTAGTTCGCGAATTGGGTCATCGCTTTGCTCCTGGGAGGAAGAGGGGGAAATGAAAAAAAGGGCCGCCAGTTTCCTGCGGCCCCTTGGCAATGCTGCTGCGGCTTATTGCGGGCCGAGCTTCTTGATCAGCGCAGCCAGTTCTTCGTGCTCTTGCGGCGTGCAGTCGGTCAGCGGAGTGCGCACCGGACCGGCATCGTGGCCGACGACCTTGGCACCGGCCTTGACGATGGACACGGCATAACCGGCCTTGCGATTGCGGATTTCCAGGTAGGGCAGGAAGAAGTCATCGATCAGCTTGCCCACGGTAGCGTGGTCGTCCTTGGCGATGGCTTCGTAGAACTGCACGGCGGTCTTGGGGATGAAGTTGAACACCGCCGAGGAGTACACCGGCACGCCCAGCGCCTTGTAGGCGGCGGCATAGACTTCAGCGGTCGGCAGGCCACCCAGGTAGGTGAAACGATCGCCCAGCTTGCGGCGGATGTGGACCATCGGCTCAATCTCGCCGACGCCGTCCTTGAAGCCGATCAGGTTGGGGCAACGGTCGGCCAGCTTTTGCAGGGTCTCGGCATTGAGCTTGCAGACGGCGCGGTTGTAGATGATGACGCCGAAGTTGACCGATTTGCAGACTGCTTCGACGTGGGCGGCGATACCGTCCTGGCTGGCTTCGGTCAGGTAGTGCGGCATCAAGAGGATGCCGTGGGCGCCCAGGCGCTCGGCTTCCTGAGCATAAGCGATGGCAGCGCGGGTGGAACCACCGGCACCGGCGATGATGGGCACCTTGCCACGGCAGGTCTCGACGGCGGTGCGGATGATGTCCGAGTACTCGCCCGGGACCAGCGAGAAGAACTCACCGGTGCCGCCAGCGGCGAACAGCGCGCTGGCGCCATACGGTGCCAGCCATTCCAGGCGCTCGATGTAGGTCTTGGGACGGAAGTCGCCTTGCTCGTCGAAGTCGGTCAGCGGGAACGACAGCAGGCCGGAAGAGAGGATCTGTTTGAGGTCTTGGGGTGTGTACTGGGACATGGTTTCGCTCGACGCCGTTAAGAATTGGATTGGAATGGATGCAAATGTTCTTGGAGTTGTCTCTGAATCTCGTTGCAGCTCTATATCCGTATAGGATATCAGTCATCGTACAACATAAGATTTCAGAAATCCAGCACTTTTTGGCGGGGATTTGATGGCTGTGTTGAAAAGGCGCGGGGGGAGGGGAGCTGGCGGGGCGGGGGAATGCTTGGCCGTGCATCGGCAGCGCATCGCCGCTTCGGTACCCCCTTCAAGCCGGAGCGTCGGCTTGAAGGGGAGGGGGGCATCAGGCCGCGCCGGTGGCGCCCGATTCGGCTTCCTGCTGGGCGCGGCGCAGGCGCTCGCGGCTGTTGGTCAGGTGGTTGCGCATGGCCGCGCGGGCGGCTTCGGCATCACCACGGGCGATGGCTTCATAGATATCTTCGTGCTCGCGCTGCACCCGGTCCAGGTAGCTGGCCTGCTGGTCGTGGGCCAGCTCGGCCGTATTGATGCGCTTGCGCGGGATCACGCCCATGCCCAGGTGGCTGATGATCTCGATGAAGTAGCGGTTGCCGGTGGCATTGGCGATGGCGAAGTGGAAGCGGAAATCCGGCCCCACGGTGTCGCCGCCGGCCAGCTGGTTTTCACGGAACAGGTCCAGCGCCTGGCGGATCTCCTGCAACTGCTCATCGCTGCGACGGGCCGCGGCCAGGCCGGCGGTCTCGGTCTCCAGGCTGATGCGCAGCTCCAGCAGCGCCAGCAGGTCGCGCATGGTGGTGATGGTGGCCGGGTCGATGTTGATGTTGGCCCCCTTCTTGGCTTCCAGTACGAAGGTACCGATGCCGTGACGGGTTTCCACCTGGCCGGCCGCCTGCAGGCGCGAGATCGCCTCGCGCACCACGGTGCGCGAGACACCCTGGGTCTGCATGATCTCGGACTCGGTGGGCAGCTTGTCTCCGGGCTTGAGGCTGCCATTGCTGATCATCGCCGTCAGCGACGCCACCACTTCCTGCGACAGGCTCTGGGGCTTGCGGCGCGGGCGCAGCAGCGGATTGGGGGTATCGCTTACATCCATATCGTTCTAGTTTGAAATGCGGCGCGGACCCGGCTTGTATCGTTGTTGTCAGTCCGCGCATCGCCAGATGAAAAATGTTGCGCCATCTTACCAGATCGATAAGTGGCAAACGAACGTAAATGCCTGCCGGAAGCATGAGATTAGCGCAATTTCGGCAGGAGGTCAGACAAGTTTCTCCAGAATTTGCGCATTTTCATTGCCGGCACTGAAGTCCGTACCTGACAGAATTAGTCGGGTTTGATATACTTGACTCAAATATTCGGGAATTCAGGGTCAGCGGTTCCGGCCGAACATTTGTTTCTGGAGTGAACATCCATGCGTCTAACTACCAAAGGTCGTTTTGCCGTGACGGCGATGATTGACCTGGCTCTGCGCCAGGGCAAGGGCCCCGTCACGCTCTCGGCCATCAGCGAGCGCCAGGAAATTTCTTTATCATATCTGGAACAGTTGTTCGGCAAGTTGCGACGTCACCAGATCGTGGAGTCCGTGCGCGGTCCCGGTGGTGGCTACAACCTGGCCCGCAAGGCCGCCGACGTATCCGTGGCCGACATCATCATCGCCGTCGACGAACCCCTGGATGCGACCCAGTGCGGTGGCAAGGAAAACTGCCACAGTGCCTCCCATCCCGGTGGCGCGCGCTGCATGACCCATGACCTGTGGTCAACCCTGAACGAAAAGATGGTCGAGTACCTGGATTCGGTCTCGCTGCAGGATCTGGTCGACCAGCAAAAAGAACCCAAGCCGGTGGAGCATCGCGCCGCCGACTCGCAGAGCGTGGTGGTGATGCACCGCCCGCAAGCCGCAGCCTGATTTGGAGCAAGGACCTATGAACGCACCCCTGGAAAAAAGCCTGCTGGAGACCATCAAGGCTCCGCACTTCCCGATCTACATGGATTATTCGGCGACCACCCCGGTCGATCCGCGCGTGGCCGACAAGATGATTCCCTACCTGCGCGAGCAGTTCGGCAATCCCGCCTCGCGCAGCCACATGTATGGCTGGACCGCCGAGAAGGCCGTGGAAGAGGCACGTGAAGAAGTGGCCAAGCTGGTCAATGCGGACTCGCGCGAGATCATCTGGACCTCCGGCGCCACCGAGAGCAACAACCTGGCCATCAAGGGTGCGGCACAGTTCTACAAGTCCAAGGGCAAGCACATCATCACGGTGAAGACCGAGCACAAGGCGGTGCTGGATACCTTCCGCGAGCTGGAGCGCGTGGGCTTCGAGGCCACCTACCTGCAGCCGCAGGACAATGGCCTGGTGACGGTGGAGCAGATCGCCGCAGCGGTGCGTCCGGATACCATCCTGGTCTCGGTCATGCTGGTCAACAACGAGATCGGCGTGATCCAGCCGGTGCCGGAAATCGGCGAATTCTGCCGCTCCAAGGGCATCATCTTCCACAGCGATGCCGCGCAGGCCACCGGCAAGGTCAAGATCGACCTGGAAAACTGGAAGGTCGACCTGATGAGCTTCTCGGCCCACAAGTCCTACGGCCCCAAGGGCATCGGCGCGCTCTACGTGCGCCGCAAGCCGCGCGTGCGCATCGAGGCGCAGATGCATGGCGGCGGTCACGAGCGCGGCCTGCGTTCGGGCACCCTGGCCACGCACCAGATCGTGGGCATGGGCGAAGCCTTCCGCATCGCCCGTGAAGAAATGGATAGCGAACTGAGTCACATCCGCGCCATGCGCGATCGCCTGGCCAAGGGCCTGCAGGAGATCGAAGAGACCTACATCAACGGCGACATGGAACATCGCGTGCCGCACAACCTGAACGTGAGCTTCAACTACGTCGAGGGTGAGTCGCTGATCATGGCCATCAAGGACATCGCCGTGTCCTCCGGCTCGGCCTGCACCTCGGCCAGCCTGGAGCCGTCCTACGTGCTGCGCGCCCTGGGCCGCAGCGATGAACTGGCGCACAGCTCGATCCGTTTCACCATCGGCCGTTTCACCACCGAGGAAGACATCGACTTCACCATCGAGCTGATCAAGAGCAAGGTCGGCAAGCTGCGCGAGCTGTCGCCGTTGTGGGATATGTACAAGGATGGCGTGGACCTTTCCACCATCCAGTGGGCGGCCCACTAAGCCGGACCTGCCAGCCGTCGCCAGCAGCCCAGTGAAGCCGCCGGCGATGGACGAAACCATCTTCTAGGAGCAAGAACATGTCTTATTCGGAAAAAGTACTCGACCACTATGAAAACCCGCGCAACGTCGGCGCCTTCGAGAAGGGCGACGAGACCGTTGGCACCGGCATGGTGGGCGCGCCCGCCTGCGGCGACGTGATGAAGCTGCAGATCAAGGTGGGCGCCGATGGCGTCATCCAGGATGCCAAGTTCAAGACCTATGGCTGCGGTTCGGCGATCGCCTCGTCGTCGCTGGTGACCGAGTGGGTCAAGGGCAAGACCCTGGACGAAGCCCTGTCCATCAAGAACACCCAGATCGCCGAGGAATTGGCGCTGCCACCGGTGAAGATCCACTGCTCCATCCTGGCCGAAGACGCCATCAAGGCCGCCGTGCAGGACTACAAGGCCAAGCACGGCGCAGAGCAGAAGGCAGCAGCCTGATCGACCCCGGGTCGCAGGCCGGCGCAAGCCGTTTTTGATTCAGTAAGGCAGGCATCATGGCAATCACATTGACAGAGAAGGCAGCAAAACACATCAGCCGGTACATGGAACGTCGTGGCAAGGGCATCGGCCTGCGCCTGGGCGTGCGTACCACCGGCTGCTCCGGGCTGGCGTACAAGCTGGAGTATGTGGATGAGCAATCGTCCGAAGACACCGTCTTCGAGTCGCATGGCGTGCGTGTCTTCGTCGATCCCAAGAGCCTGCCCTACATCGACGGCACCGAGCTGGACTTCGCGCGCGAAGGCTTGAACGAAGGTTTCAAGTTCCAGAATCCCAATGTCAAGGATGAGTGCGGCTGCGGCGAAAGCTTCCGCATCTGATCGCTGGTCCTTGTTGATGCCGTCGCGCTGGCCCAGCCGCGAGGCGGCCAGTGCTTAGCCGATACCGTGACAGCCTCGTGATCGCTCCCTGCGGAGCTGACCCGGTCACCGTTTGCCGTCCCTGATGTGCCAAGCCTGTTGCAGTCCGACAGGCTTTTTATTTTTCAGCCATGCAAAACCACTACGACCTGTTCCAGTTGCCGCAGCGCTTCGCCATCGACCAGAAGGCGCTGGAGCAGGCTTACCACCAGGTGCAGAGCCAGGCCCATCCGGACAAGTTCGCCCACGCCAGCGACGCCGAAAAGCGCGTGGCCATGCAATGGGCCACCCGCGCCAACGAGGCCTACCAGACGCTGAAGAATCCCTTGAAGCGCGCCCGCTACCTGTGCGAACTGCACGGCGTGGACCTGCAGACCGAATCCAATACCGCCATGGCCCCGGGCTTCCTGATGCAGCAGATGGAGTGGCGCGAAACCCTGGACGACGCCAAGTCCGCCAAGGATCTCGATGCGCTGGAACAGCTCAACACCGCACTGCTGAGCGAGAAGAAGGCCGAGATCGGTCGTATCGAAGCCCTGCTGGACGCCGGCGACTACGCCGGCGCCGGCCAGCTGGTGCGCCAGCTGATGTTCCTGGACAAGTTCGGCGCCGAGATCGGCGATGCCTTCGCCCTGATCGAAGGCTGATTGCGGAGCCGCTACCATGCCCAACCTGTTCCTCTTCCTGCTGGCCGCGATGACGCTGACCCTGGCTCCCGGCCCGGACAACATCTACGTGCTCACGCGCGGCATCGCCCAGGGCCGCAAGGCCGGTCTGGTGGCCGCTGCGGGCTTCAGCTCGGGATTGATCTTCCATACCCTGTTGGCGGTGCTGGGCTTCGCTGCCCTGATCAAGGCCTATCCGCCGGCCTATCACGCCCTGCAATACGCGGGTGCGGCTTATCTCGCTTACCTCGGTTATCGCACCTTGCGTTCGGCTTCGGCCGGCATCGCGCTGGCTGGCCAAGGGCAGGGCGCGGCCGCCGTGCCGCTGCGTCGCATCTACTGGCAGAGCGTCCTGGCCAACATGCTCAATCCCAAGGTGACGCTGTTCTTCATCGCCTTCCTGCCGCAGTTCGTGCAGCGCGAAGCCGGTCATGAAGCGCTGCAGATGCTGGTGCTGGCCCTGGTCTTCATTGTCCAGGCCTTCGTCATCTTCAGCGCCATCGCATTGTTTTCCGGCACGGTCGGCGCCTATTTCCGTCGCCGCGCCAACGCCTCCGTCCATCTGAACCGCCTTGCAGGTTGTGCCTTCATCGGCCTCGGCATCCGGATGGCCTTACCTGAATAACGCATCACGACGAGTCACATCACCTATGGCTTTACTGCAGATTTCCGAACCGGGCATGTCCACCGCGCCGCACCAGCGGCGCCTGGCCGTCGGCATTGACCTGGGCACCACCAATTCGCTGGTGGCCACCGTGCGCAACAGCATTCCCGAAGTGCTGGCCGACGACGACGGCCGCGTGCTGCTGCCCTCGGTGGTGCGCTACCTGCCCAACGGCCACGCCAACATCGGCTACAAGGCCCAGGCCGCGCAAACCACCGACCCGCGCAATACCATCGTCTCGGTCAAGCGCTTCATGGGCCGTGGCCTGAAGGACATCGCCCACGCCGAAAACATGCCCTACGACTTCCAGGACCAGCCCGGCATGGTGCAGATCAAGACCGTGGCCGGCGTGAAGAGCCCGGTGGAAATCTCGGCCCAGATCCTGGCCACGCTGCGCCAGACCGCCGAAGATGCCCTGGGCGACGACCTGGTGGGCGCGGTCATCACCGTGCCGGCCTACTTCGACGATGCCCAGCGCCAGGCCACCAAGGATGCCGCGCAACTGGCCGGCATCAACGTGCTGCGTCTGCTCAACGAACCGACGGCGGCGGCCATCGCCTATGGCCTGGACAATTCTTCGGAGGGCATCTTCGCGGTCTATGACCTCGGTGGCGGCACCTTTGATATTTCCATCCTCAAGCTCACCCGTGGCGTCTTCGAGGTACTGGCCACGGGCGGCGATTCGGCCCTGGGCGGCGATGATTTCGACCACCGCCTGTTCTGCTGGATCAGCCAGGAAGCGCAACTGCAGCCGCTGTCGGACGAAGATACGCGTCTGTTGATGGTCAAGGCGCGCGAGGTCAAGGAACTGCTCTCCACCAAGGACGAAGTGCAGATCGACGCCGTGCTCCGCTCCGGCGAGGAAGTGCATCTCTCCATCACCGCCGCACAATTCAACGACATCACCCAGCACCTGGTGACCAAGACCATGACGCCGGTGCGCAAGGCCCTGCGCGATGCCGGCCTGACCGTGGAAGACGTCGACGGCGTGGTGCTGGTCGGTGGTGCCACCCGCATGCCGCACATCCGCCGCGCGGTGGGCGAGTTCTTCAAGACCAACCCGCTCTCCAACATCGACCCCGACAAGGTGGTGGCGCTGGGCGCTGCCGTGCAGGCCAACTTGCTGGCCGGCAACCGTGCGCCGGGCGACGACTGGCTGCTGCTGGATGTGATCCCGCTGTCGCTGGGCATCGAGACCATGGGTGGCCTGGCCGAGAAGGTCATCCCGCGCAACTCCACCATCCCCTGTGCGCGCGCTCAGGAATTCACCACCTTCAAGGATGGTCAGACCGCCATGGCCATCCACGTGGTGCAAGGCGAGCGCGAACTGGTGGCCGATTGCCGCTCGCTGGCGCGCTTCGAGCTGCGTGGCATCCCGCCCATGGCGGCCGGTGCGGCGCGCATCCGCGTGACCTACCAGGTCGATGCCGATGGCCTGCTGGCCGTGTCGGCCCGCGAGATGACCTCCGGCGTGGAAGCTTCGATCAGCGTCAAGCCTTCCTATGGCCTGGGCGATGACGAGATCGCGCGCATGCTGCAGGAATCCTTTAGCTCGGCCGACGAAGACATGCAGCGTCGTGCCCTGCGCGAAGAGCAGGTCGAAGCCGAACGCATCGTGCTGGCTACGCGCTCGGCGCTGCAAGCGGATGCCGCCCTGCTGTCGGAAGACGAACGCCGTGCCATCGAAGTACAGATCGAGGCCGTCACCGTCGCCGCCCAGGGCAGCGACCACCTGGCCATCAAGGCGGCGGTCGATGCGCTGGCGCACGGCACCGAGGAATTCGCCGCCCGTCGCATGGACCGCAGCGTCCACGCCGCATTGGCTGGCAAGAAGCTGGATGAAGTCGCCTGAGCGATATCCTGAACCGAACACTGTAGAAAGACCCGAGAGCCATCATGCCCCAGATCGTTATCCTCCCCCATCCGGTCCTCTGCCCCGAAGGCTCGGTGATCGACGCCCCGGCCGGCAAGAGCCTGTGCGATGCGCTGCTGGACAGCGACATCGACATCGAGCACGCCTGTGAAAAGTCCTGTGCCTGTACCACTTGCCACGTGGTGATCCGCGAGGGATTCGAGACGCTCAACGAGCCCACCGACAAGGAAGAAGACCTGCTGGACATGGCCTGGGGCCTGGAAGCGACCTCGCGCCTGTCCTGCCAGGTGGTACTGGGTGAAGATGACCTGACCGTCGAAATCCCCAAGTACACCATCAACCACGCATCCGAAAACCATTGAGCCGTACTGCCCCGGCAGTGCCGGCAGGAGCCAACCATGAAATGGACTGATACCCAGCAGATCGCCGAGGAGCTCTACGACAGGTTTCCCAACATCGACCCCCGTACCATCCGCTTCACCGACCTGCATCGCTGGGTCATGGAGCTCGATGGTTTCGACGACGACCCCAACCGCTCCGGTGAGCGCATCCTGGAAGCTATCCAGGCGGCGTGGATTGTCGAGGCGGAGTGAGCCCTGACTGACAATGAAAAAACGCATCGATGTCGATGCGTTTTTTTTCGGCTTCGGGGTATGCGGCCTAGATGAACAGGTTCGGAACTCCCTTGGTACCCGCAGCATATTGGGGAAAGATCTTTTCCAATGCGCCGTCGGTGATACGCATATGCCGCTCCGACAGCGCACACAGCACCGCGCGGAAATCGGTGGTGATGGCCAGGTCGCGGCCTTCGTTCAGGGCGGCCTGGTTCAGCCCCGGCCATTGGCCGTAGATCTTGCCGCCGCGCAGGTTGCCACCCATCAGCCACATGGCATTGCCGTGACCGTGATCGGTACCGCCATTGCCGTTCTCGCGGAAGGTACGACCGAATTCCGACATCACCACGATGACCGTGTCATTGAAGGCCGGCCCCAGCTCCCTGGCCAGCGTGGCCAGGCCATCGGCCAGGGGCGCGAGGCGGCCGGCCAGCTGGCCCGTGCCATTGCCCTGGTTGATGTGGGTATCCCAGCCGCCTACGGCCAGGAAGGCCAGGCGGATGCGCGGGTCGTGGCGCATCAGGCGGCCCAGCCGGGCCGTGTCCAGGGACAGTCCATTGGGTAGCGGCGCGCCATTGTTGGCCATCTGCTGCTCCTGGCTGTTGATCTCGCTCATGAGCTCGCGCCGTGCCGCGATGCCGTCGCGGTAGGCCTTGGCCACGGCATCGTCGCCCTCATAGAGGGGCGCATAGGCCTGCATCATGCGCGGCTGGTCGATCAGGCCCGGGCGGGTGGCGGCGCGCCCGGTCTGCAGGTTGGCCACCACGTTGTGGCCGGCCAGGATGCGCGGCGTGGCATCGCCCACGTTGAGCGCCTGCAGCGGCGATTGCGCCGGCGGCAGGTAATCCATCACGCGGTTGAGCCAGCCGTCGCGGGTATTGTGCTGGCCGGGCGTGCCGGTTTCCATGTAATCCTGGGCCTCGAAGTGCGAGCGCGAGCCATCGGGGGAACCCGAGGCATGCACGAAGGCCAGCTGGCCGCTTTCCCAATACGGCATCAGCGGTCGCAAGGCCGGATGCAGGCCGAAATAACCGGTCAGGTCGATGGCGCCATTGGCCTGGCCGGGAGGCGCCACGGCGATGCTGGGCCGGGCCCGGTAGTATTCCGGGTCGCCATGCGGCACCACCACGTTCATGCCATCGACCGCGCCGCGCAGGAACACCACGACCATGCGCGGCGCGCCATCACCGTTGGCATGCACGCGCGGGGCGGGGGAGCCATAGGCCAGCTTGGCCGGGGTGGCGCGACTGATGCTCTTGTCGCCCACGGGCGCGACGGCGCAACCGGATAGTCCGATCGGGACCAGGATGGCGCCGCTGCCGGCAGCGCCCAGGTAACGGATGAAATCACGACGGTTCATGGGACTCTCTCTGGCCGATGGATCAGCGTTTCATGAAATCAGGACTGCCCAGGATCAGGCCGGCCTGCACATTCTCGGGCGCCCCGGCGATCTTGGCAGCCGCCTGCGCCGAGATGGCCGGGCCCAGCGTGCCCAGCAACTGGCGTGGGTCGACCGGCCGGGCGTCGGCATTGGAGGGCGCTGGCTCGCCCTCGGCGCGGGCAATGGGCGACTTGCCGTTGACCAGGTTGCCGGCGAAGTTGATCCGGCGCAGCAGCGCGTCGGGATTCAACCAGGCGGCTTCCGAATACTTGTAGCCCTCGGGGGTGAGCCAGCCATACAGCGGCATGCCGAACTGGCCCAGTGCGCCATTGACCGGTTTCGCATTCCTCACGGGAATGTCACTGGCGCGCAGCGCCGAGACCACGAACTGGTAGGGCGTCTTGAATTGCGTCTGGTAATTGCTGCGGGCCCAGAATTGCGGGCTGTCAAAGAGTGTCTGCAGCACCGCGCGCAGGTCACCCTGCGTGGCCAGGAATTTCTGCGTGAGTCGCTGCACCAGCACCGGGTCAGGCTGGTCGGAGACGAAGTACTGCACCAGCTGGGTCGAGATGAAGCGCGCCGTAGAGGGGTGATTGGCCAGGATGTCGAGCGCGGCTTCGCCCTCCTGATAACCCCTGGCCGCCAGCGGACGGCCCAGAAACACCTTGGGCGCATTGTCGTGGCGCTGGGCGGCGAAGGCGAACGGCGCCGCGCCGGCCTTCATGGCGTTGACATCGATGGTCCAGCCCGAGAGGATGCGCGCCAGCGTGACCACGTCACTCTGCTGGTAGCCACCATCCACCCCCAGCGTGTGCAGCTCCATCAGCTCGCGCGCGTAGTTCTCGTTCAAGCCCTTGAAGCGGCCCCGCGCCCCCGGCGTGCCGGCGCCGCTGGAGAGCCAGTTGTCGAGGTAGTACAGCATTGCCGGATGATGCGCCACCGCCCCCAGCAGGTCGCGGAAGTGCCCCAGCGCATAGGGACGGATGGCGTTCTTCTCGTAGTCGCCGACCCAGTAGCGCACCCATTCCTTGCCTTCGAAGATGTTGAAGTGGTTGGCCCAGAATTCGGTCATCACTTCTTCCAGCTGGCGCGGGCTTTCGGTGGCCTGCAACAGCCGGGCCGTGTGGAACTGCGGCGTCAGCTCGCGCGGTGCGCGTTGCCGTGCGGCCTGCTTGACGTCCTTGTCGGCCTCCTTGTCGATGGAGGGTGGGCCATAGTCGACGAACAATTGCGACGGCGTCATCTGCAAGCCCGGCAAGGCCGCCAGCCGCGCCTGCAGGTCCGCCGGCAGGGGGATGCGTTCAGGATGCAGCTGCTGCTCGATGTAGCGTTTCACGCCCATCTGCTGGACCTGTTCCAGGTCGCCCGGCCGCGGGCCGTAGGCCAGCCGGTTCAGCACGTGCAGGGCGCGCTCCTGCTCCGACAGTGGTGCCGCAGCTGCGGTTGCTGCGGCCGGCGTGGCGGCCTGGGCCAGGCCGCTGGCCAGCAGCACCAGCAACAGGGCGCGACGAGCACGCACTACGCCCAGGGTGGGGGGGATCAATTGGCGAAACGGGCGCATGGATGAGCCTCGCAGTATCGAAATTTGTGGAGGCCAGTATGGACAATGGCCGCAGCGCCCGCTGTAAGAAAGTGTAATGCGCAATGCGCACCGGGCGGATGCCGGCATAACGCGAGGTGATCGATTTTGGTTGTCATGCCGACGTCGTCAGCTGAACAAAACTTCTCTTGCACGATACCAAAGTTGCCAGGCTGGCTACGCTTATTCAGTCCGCCGTTATCTGCGTGCTAACGCAAGCTGGATATTTCTCGATTTTTCAGATGATTCTTATGCGCCGGATCTCATTGCTCGCTCAAAATAGCGCGTTTGAAAAATCGGCTCATCCGCCCAAGCAAGGTGCGGCAGTTCGCCGAACCAGAGGATAGGGACGCAGCATGACATGGACACCGGCATCGGCGATGCGTATCGCCCTGCTCGACGATCACGCGGTGGTGCGCTATGGCCTGGCCATGCGCCTGGCCGAGGAGCCGGACCTGGACGTGGTGGGCGCTTTCGCCACCAGCAAGGAACTGATGGCGGCATTGCGTACGGTGCAGGCCGATCTGCTGCTCATCGACTATGCGCTGGGCAGCAACGACATCGATGGCCTGAACCTGATCCGGGCGCTGCGGGTGCGTTTCCCGCGCAGCAAGATCCTGGTCGCCTCGGCACATCACAACCCAGCCACCGTGGCCCTGGCGATGAAGGCCGGGGCGGGCGGCTTCGTGGGCAAGTCGCAGGAGCTGGACGAACTGATCCTGGCCGTGCGCGCAGTGGGGCGCGGGCGCCAGTACCTCAATGTGGCCATGGTGGCGGCGCTGTCCTCCATGCAGCAGGCCGAGTCCGGCGCCGGCCAGTCCGGCGGCACTCATCGCCTCGGTGGCAGCGCGCCGCCCGCCAGCCGGGCACTGTCCGAGCTGTCCAGCCTGTCGCCGCGTGAGCGCGAAGTCCTGCGCTGTTGCCTGGAAGGCTTGTCGGTCACGGAAATCGCCGAGAAGTTCACGCGCAGCGTCAAGACCATCAGCGGCCAGAAGCAGTCGGCCTTGCGCAAGCTGGGCGTGCGCAGCGACCACGAACTTTTCAAGATTGCCTATCACATCAAGGACCTGTAGAGCAGGCCATGCAGTACATCAGAGGAGGGAAGAAACATGACGAGTAGCAGCGCGCCCCAGGTCTTGCTGGTGGACGATTCGGCAACGATACGGCAGGCCATCGGCAATCGCCTGCAGGCCATGGGTTGCCTGGTCCACAGGGTGGTCGATGGCGCCGCCGCGCTGGCAGCGATACGTGCGCAGACCTATGGCCTGGTGCTGCTGGATTGCTACCTGCCCGACATGCTCGGCCATGAGGTGGCGCAGCAGGTGCGGATGATGGAGTCGGCCGAGCCGCAACGTCCCTATACCCCGCTGATCGGTATCTCGGCCGAATCCGATCCGGCCCATGTGCGCCTATGTCTGGAGAAGGGCATGGATGGCATGCTGGGCAAGCCGCTGCAAAGCGAGGCATTGCGCAAGATGCTGGCGTTGTGGTGCGACCATGAGTGGCCCGATGCCGGCACGCAGACATCTTCCTGCGAGCGCGCCGGCGAGGATCTGCAGCAGCTGTTCCTGCGTACCTCGCAATATGATCTGCAGGCCTTGCGCGCTGCGCACACCGGTTCCGACCTGGCTGTCATGGCGCAACTGGTGCACCGCATGAAGGGCGCCGCGCTGACCATGCAGCGCGCCGAGATCGTGGCCTTGCTGGAATGTGTCGAAGAAGCCCTGCGCACCGGCGCCGACGGCCTGGACTCCATCCCGCTGCTGCTGGTGTCGCTGGGACGGATCCTCGAGGTCTGACGCCCAGGGCTTCAGGCGCCGATCCAGGGCAGGCCGGCCTTGCACCAGCCTTCCACGGTCTTGCGGTGGCCGGCGGCGTCCTTGTTGCCCTCGAAACCTTCGAGGATGTCGAAGCACTGGCTGAAGCCGTGGTCGGTGGCCAGCTTGGCGGCGTGCTTGGAACGCACACCGGAGCGGCACAGGAACAGCAGGATGTCATCCGGGTTGGCCACTTCCTTCAACTGTTCCAGGAACAGCGCGTTGGGCTTGCCCTCCGGGTAGAGATTCCATTGCACCGCCAGGTGCTGGCCGGCCGGGATCTGCACGATGCCTACCCAGTCGCGTTCGGCCCGGGTGCGTACGTCGACCAGCTTGACGGCGGCATTGCCTTCGATCAGCGCCAGCGCTTCCTGGGGCGTGACGGCGCCGCGGTAGGGGAGCTGGCCGGTGCGGGCACGGTCGGCAGCGGTGGCGAGGATGTCTTGGTGGCTCATGAGGGTTCTCTTTGTCAGAACGTTGTCAAAATGAAAACTGCAAATTGAAACCGGGAAGTGTGCTTGCCCAGGAGGTGAAACTTTAAACAATTTTTCCAGCCCGGTGCAGGATCGCGATCAAGTGCCACGATGCCCCAAGACGGCGCAAGCACCAAAATAGGGCGTTTCATATGAAAAATCCAAAATCTGCATTATTATGGTGCGTATATTGTAAAATGCACTGAAATAATGCATTCCTTCGGCATTCCTGCACTGTAGGGGAAGGCCGTCTGGCCGCCTGCTCCCTAAAATATTCCATAATTGCCGCCCCTGAAAGGTTGGTGGCATGGAATCTGCTATCATCCGCGACTGAGTTCGGCGCAAGACCGTTGTATCAAATGCAAAGATCCAGTCGCAGAAAACGGCTCAACACCCCAATTTATACTACTTCCTCGTTTTAGGAGATTCGCATGGCAAGGACGGCCGCAGAGGTTTTGAAGATGGTGAAGGACAACGAAGTCAAGTTTGTCGACTTCCGTTTCGCTGACACCCGTGGCAAGGAACAGCACGTTTCCGTGCCGGTTTCGCATTTCGACATCGACAAGTTCGAATCCGGTCACGCCTTCGATGGTTCGTCGATCGCCGGCTGGAAGGGTATCGAAGCCTCCGACATGCTGCTGATTCCGGATCCGAACACCGCCAACATCGACCCGTTCATGGAAGAGACCACCCTCTTCATGCAATGTGACGTGATCGAGCCGTCCGACGGCAAGGGCTACGACCGTGATCCGCGCTCCATCGCCAAGCGCGCTGAAGCCTACCTGAAGTCCTCCGGCCTGGGCGACACCGCCTACTTCGGCCCGGAACCCGAATTCTTCATCTTCGACGGCGTGCGTTGGGGTGCTGACATGTCCGGCTCCTTCGTCAAGATCGATTCCGAAGAAGCTTCCTGGAGCACCGGCGCCAAGATCGAAGGCGGCAACTCCGGCCACCGTCCGGCGGTCAAGGGCGGCTACTTCCCGGTTCCCCCGGTCGACAGCTTCCAGGACATGCGTTCGGAAATGTCCCTGATCCTGGAATCCATGGGTATCCCCGTCGAAGTGCACCACCACGAAGTGGCCGGCGCTGGCCAGAACGAACTGGGCACCAAGTTCTCGACCCTGGTCGAGCGCGCTGACTGGACCCAGACCCTGAAGTACGTGATCTGGAACGTCGCCCACACCTACGGCAAGACTGCCACCTTCATGCCCAAGCCCCTGGTCGGCGACAACGGCTCCGGCATGCACGTGCACCAATCCGTCTGGAAGGATGGCAAGAACCTGTTCGCAGGCGACGGCTACGCCGGTCTGTCGGAATTCGCGCTGTACTACATCGGCGGCATCATCAAGCACGCCAAGGCACTCAACGCGATCACCAACCCTGGCACCAACTCCTACAAGCGTCTGGTCCCCGGTTTCGAAGCCCCGGTCAAGCTGGCCTACTCGGCCCGTAACCGTTCGGCCTCGATCCGTATCCCCCACGTCGCCAACCCGAAGGGCCGTCGTATCGAAACCCGCTTCCCGGATCCCCTGGCCAACCCGTACCTGTGCTTCTCGGCGCTGCTGATGGCCGGTCTGGATGGCGTGCAGAACAAGATCCACCCGGGCGAAGCCGCGACCAAGGACCTGTACCACCTGCCGCCGGAAGAAGACAAGCTGATCCCGACCGTGTGCTCCTCGCTGGATGAAGCGCTGGAACACCTGGACAAGGACCGCGAGTTCCTGACCCGTGGTGGCGTGTTCAGCGACAGCATGATCGACGCTTACATCGACCTGAAGATGCAGGAAGTCACGCGTTTCCGCATGACCACCCATCCGATCGAATTCGACATGTACTACTCGCTGTAATCGAATCCGGGTTTGATGAAAAAGGGGAAGCTTGCTTCCCCTTTTTTTATGCGTCGGCGCCGCCGGCTCCAGGTGGCGGGGCGCGCCCGAAACTTGCTAGTCATCGGGCATGAAGACACCGCGACATGACATGAATCCAGGCTTATCCCCATCCGCCATGAAGACACCTTTTCCCTCGCTCGACGGCCTGGACCTGCTGGCCTCGGCCGTGATCATCCTCGATGCACAGGGCGGCATCGTCTATGCCAATGCCGCTGCCGAGAACCTGCTGGAGAGTTCCTTCAAGGTGCTCTCGCAACAGAAGCTCTCCGAGCTCTTCCTTAATGGCAAGGAGCTGTCGGCGCTGTTCTACCAGGCCATCGAACACCAGTTCGCCGACAAGCGCCTGGACTTGGTGCTGGAGCGCGCCAACCGCGAGCCGCTGCAGGTCCATACCATCGTCACTCCGCTGGACAACCCCGACATGCCGGTGCTGCTGGAGCTGCGCGAGAACGTGCAGCAACTCAAGCTGGACCGCGAAGAGCGCATGTTCGACCAGAGCCAGGCCAACAAGGAACTGATCCGCAACCTGGCTCACGAGATCAAGAATCCGCTGGGCGGTATCCGTGGCGCGGCACAGCTGCTGGAGCTGGAACTGCCCGAGCGCCACCTGAAGGAATTGCGTGAATATACCCAGGTCATCATCAAGGAAGCCGACCGCCTGCAGACCCTGGTCGATCGCCTGCTGGCGCCGCACCGCCATCCGCACATCGTCGGCGACGTCAACATCCACGAAGTCTGCGAGCGCGTGCGCAGCCTGGTGATGGCCGAGTTTCCGCAGGGGCTGAGCATCCAGCGCGACTATGACCTCTCCATTCCCGAATTCCGGGGCGACAAGGAGCAGCTGATCCAGGCGGTACTGAACATCGTCCACAACGCGGCCCAGGCATTGGCCGACCGCATCCGTGCGGGAGATGCCGAGCTGATCCTGCGCACCCGCGTGTCCCGCCAGGTGACGCTATCCAAGGTCAGATACCGGCTGGCACTAGACTTGCATATCATCGATAACGGTCCGGGTATTCCCCCAGACATCCAGGAAAGGATCTTCTATCCCCTGGTGTCGGGTCGGGAAGGTGGTAGCGGACTGGGGCTGACCCTGGCGCAGACCTTCGTGCATCAGCACATGGGCGTGATCGAATGCGACAGCCGGCCGGGTTGTACCGATTTCAGAATACTTATACCGCTGCCGTGAGCCCATGGCCGCAGGCGGCGCGCCAAAGCCGGAATGACGGAAGGCATCCCGTCATCATGGGGGCTGCGGACGGGGCGCCAGAAGTGCCTTGGCTCGCGGGAGCTTTAACAGCAAGACCAACGCAGGAAGAAGTTATTTATGAAGCCAATCTGGATTGTTGACGACGACGAATCGATACGCTGGGTGCTCGAAAAAGCCCTGGCCCGAGAAAATCTCGCCACGCAGAGTTTTTCCAGCGCACGCGATGCCATGGCAGCCCTGCAGAACGGGACGCCGCAAGTGCTGGTTTCCGATATCCGCATGCCCGGCGCCTCCGGGCTGGAACTGCTGCAGACCGTCAAGGCCAAGCATCCGGGGATTCCGGTGATCATCATCACCGCCTTCTCCGACCTGGATTCGGCGGTCTCGGCCTTCCAGGGCGGCGCCTTCGAATACCTGGCCAAGCCCTTCGACGTGGACAAGGCGGTCGAGCTGATCCGCCGCGCCCTCGACGAGAGCCTGCGCGAGACCGACATCGAGCAGGGCGCTGCCCAGACCCCCGAGATCCTCGGTCAGGCGCCGGCCATGCAGGATGTGTTCCGCGCCATCGGCCGCCTGTCGCAATCGAACGTGACGGTGTTGATCACCGGCGAATCCGGCTCCGGCAAGGAATTGGTGGCACGCGCCCTGCACAAGCACAGCCCGCGCGCCAGCCAGCCCTTCGTGGCGCTCAACACCGCCGCCATTCCCAAGGACCTGCTGGAGTCCGAGCTGTTCGGCCATGAACGCGGCGCCTTCACCGGCGCGCAAGCCATGCGCCGTGGCCGTTTCGAACAGGCCGAGGGCGGCACGCTGTTCCTCGATGAAATCGGCGACATGCCGCTGGACCTGCAGACGCGCCTGTTGCGCGTACTCTCGGATGGGCATTTCTATCGCGTCGGCGGTCACCAGTCGCTGAAGGCCAATGTGCGCGTGATCGCCGCCACCCACCAGAACCTGGAGCAGCGCGTGCGTGAGGGTCTCTTCCGCGAGGACTTGTACCATCGCCTCAACGTGATCCGCCTGCGTCTACCCAGCCTGCGCGAACGCAGCGAGGACATCCCCATCCTGGCACGTTACTTCCTGGCGCAAAGCGCACGCCAGCTGGGCGTGGAAGCCAAGCGCCTGTCGCCGCAGGCCATGCAGTTCCTGTCGCAGCTGGAGTTCCCTGGCAACGTGCGCCAGCTGGAAAACCTGTGCAACTGGATCACCGTGATGGCCCCCGGCCAGACCGTCGAGATCAAGGATCTGCCGCAGGACCTGGTGGAAGAGCGTGCCTACGCACCGCAACCGGCGCAGCTCGTGGCCGGTCCGGCATCGGCCGGGATGGCCGCACCGGTGATGCCGGTCAGCTATGGCGAAGCGGCCGCCAGTGCCGCCGTGCCGGAGGCTGGCAATGTCAGCTGGATCTCGCTGCTGGAAACCGAAGCCGCGCAGATGCTGGCCTCCGAGCAGCCCGAGGTGATGGATATCCTCGGTCGTCAGTTCGAAGCCGCGTTGATCAAGATTGCACTCAAGCACACCCACGGCCGCAAGAACGACGCTGCGGTACGTCTGGGCATTGGCCGCAACACCATCACCCGCAAGATCCAGGAGCTGGGGATAGGCGGTGCCGAGGACGACTGAGCGGGTTCGTCAGTCGCAAGAGTCAAGCAGGGGAGGCCTGTCCGCGTGCCGCCGCGTGGGCAGGACCAGCAAGGGGAAGGCGGCGGCGCATAACAAAGAAATGGCCTGGATCGCGAGATCCAGGCCATTTTTATTGGATGCTTCAGGAGGTGCCGGATAAATGATTTATATCATTTATCCGGATTGTCCCGTTGATCAGCGCAGCTTCAGCACCACGCGCGCAGCCACCGATGCCAACAGGCTCAGCACCGCACCGAAGATGACGAAGTAGCTCACCGACAGCTTGTCGCCGGTGACGTCGATCAGCCAGGTGATGATCAGGCCGGCGAAGCCGCCGAAGATGGTCACGGCGATGTTATAGGCCAGCGACATGCCGGTGCCGCGCGTGGCCACCGGGAAGATGTCGGCCAGCAGGGCCGGCATGGCGGCGAAGTACATGGTCATGAGCACGCCGATGACGGTCTGCAGCAACAGCAGTTGCAGGAAGCCCGGCGAGTTGGTCAGGAACACGAACATCGGATAGGTCAGCACGATGTAGAGGGCGCTGCTGGTGATCATGAAGGGGGTGCGGCCGATCTTGTCGGAGAGCGCGCCCACCAGCGGCGAACCGACGAACATGATCAGGCCGGCCACCGACATGGCAGCAAACGAGGACCAGGCCGGCAGGCCCAACTGCTTGACCGCGTAGGTCGGGATGTACAGCGACAGGTAGACCGAGACGGTGGCCATGATGACGCTGCCCGAACCGATCAGCAGACGCAGCTTCTGGCTGGAGAAGGTGTCGCGCAGCGGGGCGTCGGTCTTCTCGCTGGAGTCCTTGAATTCCGGGGCTTCATCCAGGTGGCGACGGATGTAGATACCGGCCGGTGCGATCAGGAGACCGAAGATGAACGGCACGCGCCAGCCCCAGGAGGCTAGTTGTTCCGGCGTGAGCATGTTGTTGAGCACGGCGCCGAAGATGGCGGCCAGCAGCAGGCTGATGCCTTGGCTGGCAACCTGCCAGCTGGAGAAGAAGCCGCGACGATGCGGTGCGTGCTCCACCAGGAAGGCGGTGGAGCTGCCGAATTCGCCACCGGCCGAGAAGCCCTGGATCATCTTGCCCAGCGCGATGCCGGCTGGCGCCAACAGGCCGATGCTGCCATAGCTTGGCATGAAGGCGATCATGGCCGTGCCGATGGTCATCAGGGTGATCGACAGCATCAGGGCCGACTTGCGGCCGGCGCGGTCGGCATAGGCGCCCAGCACCACCGCACCCAGCGGACGCATGAAGAAGGACACGCCGAAGGTGGCGAAGGTCAGCAGCAGCGAGACGCTATCGTCCCCGGTGGGGAAGAACTGCTTGGCGATCACGACCGCGAAGGCACCGTAGATCAGGATGTCGAACCATTCGAGGGCATTGCCGATCGACGAGGAAATGATGGCGCGCCTGGCCTGTGGGTGCGAGTGAGCGGCGTCGTGCGTCGCGGTCTGACTGGTCATGAAGACTCCCTGATGGATAGCAGTGTGGATGGAGGAGCGGGCTAGCCCGTGCGACCCGGATGGAGCCGAGCGTTGCCTGGCTGGTTGATGATTGTTTGGGGTGTTTGCTCCGCTTCAGCGGGCGAGCATAGGCGGGGCGATGTGGCGCTGTCAAGGCGCGCCGCAAGGGATTATCAGGAGGCAGGAAGCGAGGCGATCTTGGCGCAACTTGCGGCGCGCCTTCGATACGCGGCTGCGCCGCTACTCAGGGCGAACGGTAGTCGGAACACTATCATCAACCCACACCCGTTCGGACTGAGTAGGCCCGCAAGGGCCGTATCGAAGGCGCGCCCGCATCAGATCACCAGCAGTAGCTTGGACTGATTCTGAAAATCTTATAAATCATTTACGAAATCCATCTTGTTGGGGCGCCCCATCCTGCGTCTCCCTCAGCTTGCGCCACAGGGTGGTGCGGCTCATGCCGAGATGTCGTGCCGCGGCCGCCCGGTTGCCGCGATAGCGATGCAGCACCGCCTGGATATCTTCGTCTGTCGCCGCAGCTACATCGGTTTGCTGCAACGGTAAGCCCAAGGCGTTCGGCTTGCCCAGTTCGGGCGCCACCCGCAAGATCAGCGCCGGCGTCAGCGCCTGCAGCGGCTCGGCTGCGAGGAACAAGGCCAGCCGCTCCATCAGGTTACGCAGTTCGCGCACATTGCCCGGCCAGCCATAGGCGCACAGCAGCGGCGCGCAGCGCAGGATCTCGGCGGCGAGGTTGGCGTGCGGGCGGGTATCCAGCGCCGCCAGCGCGTGCTTGAGATGCCACTCGGCCAGTGCCGGGATATCCTCGCTGCGCGCGCGCAGCGGCGGCAGCGGCAGGCGCAGCACGCTGAGCCGGTAGTACAGGTCGGCGCGGAAGCGGCCATCGCGCACCCGCTCCTCCAGGTCGCAGTGGGTGGCGCTGATGATGCGCACCTGGACCGGAATGGGGCGCGTGCCCCCGACCCGTACCACCACCCGTTCTTCCAGCACCCGCAAGAGCCGGGTCTGCAACTGCAGGGGCATCTCGCCGATCTCGTCGAGTAGCAGACTGCCGCGATGGGCCGCCTCGAAGACCCCGGCCCGTCCGCCACGGCGCGAGCCGGTGAAGGCGCCTTCTTCATAGCCGAACAGTTCCGACTCCAGCAAGGACTCGGCCAGTGCCCCGCAGTTGATCGCCACGAAGGGATGGGCCGCATGGGTCTTGCCCTGCATCAGCGGATGGGCACGGTGGATGGCCTGCGCCGCCAGTTCCTTGCCGGTGCCGGTCTCGCCCTGGATCAGCACGGTCGAGGGCGAACGGGCAAACAGGGTGATCGACTGGCGTACCTCTTCCATGGCCGCCGAATCGCCGCGCAGGTCCTTGATGTGATGACGCGCGCGCAGGCTGTCGGCCACAGGCAGGCTGGGGCCACGCGTGCTCTCCAGTTGCGTCAGGCGCGCCAGTTCCAGCGCATCCTCGAAGGACTGCCGCACCGTGGCGGCGGAGTAGAGGAAGATGCCACGCATGCCGGCCTCCTCGGCCAGGTCGGTAATGAGGCCGGCACCGACCACCGCCTCGACGCCGCCGGCCTTGAGCTCGTCGACTACGGCGCGCGCATCTTCTTCGGTGGCATAGGTGCGCTGGGCGATCTCCAGGCCGAACATCTGCTGGAACTCGGCCAGCGCCGGCATGGCGTCCTGGTAGGTGACCAGGCCGATGCGCGAGGTGATCTGGCGCGCCCGCGCCAGCGCCTGCATCACGTCGAAACCGCTGGCGCGCGCCACCACCACCGGCACCGGCAGGCGGCTCTTGAGATAGGCGCCGTTGGAGCCGGCCGAGATCACCACGTCGCAGCGCTCGCTGGCCAGGCGCTCGCGGATGCTGCGCACGGCCTCGTCGAAGCCCAGGTGGATCGGTTCGATATCGGCCAGTTCGTCGAATTCCAGCGTGATGTCGCGGAACAGCTCCGACAGGCGCGACATCGAGACCGTCCAGATCACCGGTTTGTCGGCATGGCGATCGGCGGGGGCAGGGCGTTTCATGGCGGTTCCTGTTGTTTCAGAAAGCGTTCGCTATGTTTCATTGAAACGATAATGTAACACTTGTGGAACATTGCTGGCTGGATTCTTCCTTTTTTGCACGTGGCGACCCTGGCCTCGGGAGGTTTCTTGCCAGCCCGCCAAGTCCTTGATTTCACGGTGATATACCAGTGGGCCGGCCCGGGGAGGAGCGCGTCCGGGCCGATGCTGCACTGCGATGGCACGGCCGTTGCAATACGCCTTGCCATCCGCCGGTGCGGAACCATCCGCGCCCATCCAGCAACCCACTCAGAAGGTGTCCAACATGGCTCTCCACTCCGCAGGCGCAGCATTCCGCAAGGCCGTCCAGGAAGAATCCCCCTTGCAGGTCATCGGCGCGATCAACGCCAACCACGCCCTGCTGGCCAAGCGCGCCGGCTTCCGTGCGATCTACCTCTCCGGTGGCGGTGTCGCGGCCGGTTCGCTGGGCCTGCCCGACCTGGGCATCTCCAACCTGGATGACGTGCTCACCGACGTGCGCCGCATCACCGACGTATGCGACCTGCCGCTGCTGGTGGACGTCGATACCGGCTTTGGCGCCTCGGCCTTCAACGTGGCCCGCACCGTGAAATCGATGATCAAGTTCGGCGCCGCCGCCATGCACATCGAAGACCAGGTCGGCGCCAAGCGCTGCGGCCATCGTCCCGGCAAGGAAATCGTCAGCAAGCAGGAAATGGTGGACCGCATCAAGGCCGCCGTCGATGCCCGCACCGACGAGAACTTCGTCATCATGGCGCGTACCGACGCGCTGGCCGTGGAAGGCCTGGAATCGGCCGTGGAGCGTGCGGTCGCCTGTGTCGAGGCCGGTGCCGACATGATCTTCCCCGAGGCCATCACCGACCTGGCCATGTACAAGCAATTCGCCAATGCGGTGAAGGTGCCGATCCTGGCCAACATCACCGAATTCGGTTCGACCCCGCTGTTCACCGTGGACGAGTTGAAGGACGCCGACGTCGGCCTGGTGCTCTATCCGCTGTCGGCCTTCCGCGCCATGAACAAGGCCGCCGAGAACGTCTACCAGGCGATCCGCCGCGACGGCACGCAAAAGAACGTGGTCGACACCATGCAGACCCGCATGGAGCTGTACGACCGCATCGATTACCACAGCTACGAACAGCGCCTCGACGCCCTGTTTGCGCAACAGAAAAACAAATAATCACTTCCGATAATTAGTTTCTACCGAACACGATACGAGGAGAACACGATGAGCGAACAACAAGCCGCAGGTTTCAAGCCCAAGAAGTCCGTCGCCCTGTCAGGCGTCACCGCCGGCAATACCGCGCTGTGCACCGTCGGCAAGACCGGCAATGACCTGCACTATCGCGGCTACGACATCCTGGACGTGGCCGACAGCTGCGAGTTCGAAGAGATCGCCCACCTGCTGGTGCATGGCAAGCTGCCCACCGCCGCCGAACTGACAGCCTACAAGGCCAAGCTCAAGGCCCTGCGCGGCCTGCCGGCCAACGTCAAGGCGGCGCTGGAATGCCTGCCGGCGGCCTCGCACCCGATGGACGTGATGCGCACCGGCGTCTCGGCGCTGGGCTGTGTGCTGCCCGAGAAGGATGACCACAACACCCCCGGCGCGCGCGACATCGCCGACCGCCTGATGGCCTCGCTCGGTTCCATGCTGCTGTACTGGTACCACTACAGCAGCAACGGCAAGCGCATCGAGGTGGAAACCGATGATGACTCCATCGGCGCCCACTTCCTGCACCTGCTGCATGGCCAGAAGCCCTCCGAATCCTGGGAAAAGGCCATGCACACCTCGCTGATCCTGTACGCGGAACACGAATTCAATGCCTCCACCTTCACCGGCCGCGTCATCGCCGGCACCGGCTCGGACATGCACTCGGCCATCACCGGCGCCATCGGCGCGCTGCGCGGCCCCAAGCACGGCGGCGCCAACGAGGTGGCCTTCGAGATCCAGAAGCGCTACGACAATCCCGACGAAGCCGAAGCCGACATCCGCCGTCGCGTCGAGAACAAGGAAGTGGTGATCGGTTTCGGCCACCCGGTCTACACCATCTCCGACCCGCGCAACAAGGTCATCAAGGAAGTGGCGCGCAAGCTCTCCAAGGAAGCCGGTTCGACCAAGATGTTCGACATCGCCGAACGCCTGGAAACGGTCATGTGGGAAATCAAGAAGATGTTCCCCAACCTGGACTGGTTCTCGGCCGTGTCCTACCACATGATGGGCGTGCCCACCGCGATGTTCACGCCGCTGTTCGTCATCGCCCGTACCTCGGGCTGGGCGGCGCACATCATCGAGCAGCGCATCGACAACAAGATCATCCGCCCCTCGGCCAACTACGTGGGCCCGGAAGACTTGCAGTTCGTGCCGATCGCCAAGCGCAAGTAAGTCGCGGGCGAGGGGCGCAGGAGCAGGGGAGTCGCGGCGGCCCGCCCGGGTGGCCGCGATCCACGGATTTGTAACAAGCGTTACATGGGGTCGAGCCGACTGCAATTACTTGTTAAGATGCGGTCGGACCTTTTTTCCCCACCGTCTGGACTCTCCATGGATCACCCGATGACTGCTCCTGTCACCTCCCGTTATTCCCTCTACCTCACTGCCTGCCTGGCCGGCGCTGCCGCCTTGCTGCTGGCTTCCTGCGCCTCCAATGATCCGGTGCCGGTCAGCGATACCAAGCCGGTATTGCCGCAGATCCTGAAGTCCGAGGCGGCCAGCCAGCCGACCTGGGCCACCCAGTTGAAGACGGGTGACTTCAGTTGCGAGATGGGCAACAAGGTACAGCTGCGCATGGATGGTCGCGTCACCGATGGTGTTACGCTGGTGTGGAAGGGCAACAGCTACATGATGAGTCCGGTCAGCACATCGACCGGCGCAGTGCGCCTGGAGAACAAGGGCGAGGGGCTGGTGTGGATCCAGATCCCGTCGAAGTCCATGCTGCTCAATTCCAAGATCGGACAGCAGCTCGCCAACGATTGCCGGTCCCGCTGACGGGGTGCGCGTCGTTGGCCGCATGGCCTGCGACGCGATGTCGTTTTCCCTCCGGATGGCGTTCGCTGTCCGTCTCTCTTTCTCCAGCCGCCTTGCCGCATTGACGTGTATCAATCATGGTGCGCGCAGCGCGGGCTGCACCGCCACGGATTCAGCAGACCGTAAGTTTCAGGTGCAAGACTGGTTTCATCGTCGCATCAGGGCCACGCATCAGCGCCATGCATAAGAGCCCCCGCGACAGTCGCGCCG
Organism: Herbaspirillum sp. ASV7; assembly: GCF_016429215.1. Lineage (GTDB taxonomy): Bacteria > Pseudomonadota > Gammaproteobacteria > Burkholderiales > Burkholderiaceae_D > Herbaspirillum. The sequence goes on from NZ_JAELUH010000023.1 coordinate 64,844, forward strand.
CAAGCCAGGCAGCAGGCGGGCGAAGACGAGATTTCAATTCGAGAGACATGAGGAGACGTCATGCAATACGAGCAATTCTATCGTCAGTCCATTGACCAGCCCGAGGCCTTCTGGGCCCAGGAAGCGCAGCGCATCCACTGGGAAACGCCGTTCGCCCAGACCCTGGATTATTCGCGCGCCCCATTCGCGCGCTGGTTCATCGGCGGCCAGACCAACCTGTGCTACAACGCGGTCGATCGGCACCTGGCCGAGCGCGCCGACCAGGCCGCGCTGATCGCCATTTCCACCGAGACCAATACCGAGCGCGTCTACAGCTTTGCGCAGTTGCAGCAGGAAGTCATGGCCATGGCAGCCACCATGCAATCGCTGGGCGTCGGTCGCGGCGACCGCGTGCTGATCTACATGCCCATGATCGCCGAGGCGGTCTTCGCCATGCTGGCCTGCGCGCGTATCGGCGCAGTGCACTCGGTGGTGTTTGGCGGCTTTGCCTCCAACAGCCTGGCCTCGCGCATCGACGATGCGCAGCCGCGCCTGATCGTCTCGGCCGATGCCGGTTCGCGTGGCGGCAAGGTGATCCCCTACAAGGGCTTGCTGGACGATGCCATCGACCTGGCCGGGCACAAGCCGCAGCAGGTGCTGCTGGTCGATCGCGGCCTGGCGCCGATGGCGCGCACTGCGACGCGCGACGTCGACTACGCGCCGCTGCGCCAACAATTCCTGGGCCAGCAGGTAGCGGTGACCTGGCTGGAATCCAACGAGAGCAGCTACGTCCTCTACACCTCCGGCACCACCGGCAAGCCCAAGGGCGTACAGCGTGACGTCGGCGGCTACGCGGTGGCACTGGCCTCGTCGATGCAGCACATCTTCTGCGGCAAGCCCGGCGAGACCTACTTCTGTACCTCCGACATCGGCTGGGTGGTGGGCCACTCCTACATCGTCTATGGCCCGCTGATCGCGGGCATGGCCACGGTGCTCTACGAAGGCCTGCCGATCCGGCCCGATGCCGGCATCTGGTGGAGCATCGTCGAGAAGTACAAGGTCACCCGCATGTTCTCCGCCCCCACCGCCATCCGCGTGCTCAAGAAGCAGCCGCCCGAGTGCATGGAGCGCTACGACACCTCCTCGCTCAAAGCCCTCTACCTGGCCGGCGAGCCGCTGGACGAGACCACCTCCAGCTGGATCTCGGGCGCGCTGAAGGTGCCGGTGATCGACAACTACTGGCAGACCGAATCGGGCTGGCCCATCATCTCGATCGCCAAGGGCATCGACGACAAGCCCACCCGCCTGGGCAGCCCCGGCGTACCCATGCCGGGTTACCGCCTGGCCATCCTCGATGAAGCCAGCGGCGAGCCCTGCGGCGCCAACGAGAAGGGCGTGGTGGCCATCGAAGGGCCGTTGCCACCGGGCTGCATGCAGACCGTCTACGGCGACGACCAGCGCTTCGTCAACACCTACTGGCGCAGCCTGCCGCGCGAAGTGTATTCGACCTTCGACTGGGGCATTCGCGATGCCGACGGCTACTACTTCATCCTCGGCCGCACCGACGACGTCATCAACGTCGCCGGCCACCGCCTGGGCACGCGCGAGATCGAGGAGAGCATCTCCAGCCACCCCAATGTCTCGGAGGTGGCCGTGGTCGGCGTGGAAGACAAGCTCAAGGGCCAGGTGGCCTTCGCCTTCGCCATTCCCAAGCAGGCCGATACGGTGGCCACACCCGAGCAGCGTCGCGCCCTGGAGGCCGAGATCATGGGCGTGGTCGACAAGCAGATCGGCGCCGTCGGCCGACCGGCGCGGGTGTTCTTCCTCAGCGCCTTGCCCAAGACGCGCTCGGGCAAGCTGTTGCGGCGGGCCATCCAGTCCATCTGCGAAGGCCGCGATGCGGGCGACCTGCCCACCATCGAGGATCCGGCGGCTCTGGAGCAGGTGCGCGCGGTATTGCGTGATTGAACCTGGCGCGGCGACCGGCGTTGCCGCGCCGGCCGCCGCAGCGGGCGCAATTTGGTTACACTGGCGACTTCATTGCGCTCTCCCCATACCGGCCATGCATCACCCCATCCGCCCGGCAACCGCTGCCGACGCCGCCGCCATCTGCGGCATCTACAACCACTACGTGGAAACCACCGCCATCAGTTTCGAGACCGAACCGGTCACGGCTGCGGTCATGGCTACGCGCATTGCAGAGGTACAGGCCAGCTTCCCCTGGCTGGTGTATGAAGAGCAGGGCCAGGTACTGGGCTACGCCTACGCCAGCCAATGGAAGCCGCGTGCGGCTTACCGGCAATCGGTGGAGAGTTCGGTCTACCTGCGCCATGATGCCGGCGGACGCGGCATCGGCAAGCAACTCTATGTGCGCCTGTTCGAGCAGTTGAAGCCCCTGGGCGTGCATCTGGTCATCGGCGGCATCGCCCAGCCCAATGCCGCCAGCGTGGCGCTGCACGAGAGCCTGGGCTTCGTGAAGTGCGGCGTCTTCAACGAGGTCGGCTACAAGATGGGACGCTGGATCGACATGGGCTATTGGCAGCTCAAGCTGCAGGAGGTGCAATCATGAGATCGACCCGTGCCGCCAGCGCCATCGAGCGCCTGAACACCCGCACCGAGACGCGCGAATACTCCATGCTGCGCACCTCCGACGAGCGCTTCGTGCTGACCCGTCGCGTCGCCGGCCAGCCGATGGCAAAACTCAACGAGCCGCTGGAGCTTGACGAGTTCGTCGCCTTCGTCAATGCCCAGGGACCGCAGAAGGCCAAGCGCGTCAGCAAGCTCGACGTGCAGTTCGAGAAGAACATGCGCAACAAGAAAGACAAAGCGCCACCCGAGGGTGGCGCTGCCTGACGTCCTGCCAGCTGCACTGCGGATGAATCAGTCCGCCAGGGTCGCGATCACGGGCGCGTGATCGGAAGGTTGCTCCCACTTGCGCGGCACCTTGTCGATGACGCAGGCGGTACAGCGCGGCACCAGTTCCTCGGAGAGCAGGATGTGGTCGATGCGCAAGCCGCGATTGAGGCGGAAGCCCATCTGGCGATAATCCCACCAGCTGTACATCTTTTCCGGTTGTTCGAAGAGACGGTATGAGTCGGTCAGGCCCAGCGCCTGCAACTTGCGGAAGGCCTCGCGTTCCGGCTCCGACACCAGCACCTGGCCCTGCCAGGCCACCGGGTCGTGGACGTCGCGGTCTTCGGGGGCGATGTTGTAGTCGCCCAGCAGGGCCAGGCGCGGGTTCCTTGCCTTCTCCTGCGCCAGCCACTCATGCAGCGCAGCCAGCCAGTTGAGCTTGTAGGGATACTTCTCGGACTCCAGCGACTGGCCGTTGGGAATATAGGCGCACACGTAGCGCACTCCCTCGATGGTAGCGGCGATGATGCGCTGCTGCTCATCGGGGAAGAGCGGGTTGTTCTTGACCACATCGCTCATGGGATGGCGCGACAGGATGGCCACGCCGTTATAGGTCTTCTGGCCCGAGAACTCCACCAGGTAACCGGCCGCAGCAATCTCGGCGGCGGGGAACTTGTCATCGGTGAGCTTGGTTTCCTGCAGGCAGAGCACTTCCACCGGGTTGTCCTGCAGCCAGGTGAGGACTTGGGGCAGGCGGACCTTCAGGGAGTTGACGTTCCAGGTGGCGATTTTCATGGGATTTGCGGTGTCCTTATTTCATGCGGCTTTGCGCTGGCTGCGTGGCTAGAAAAAGTCTAGCTGCTCACCTCGGCGAGTTTGCATTCCGGTGCATAGCATTGCTCGGCCGTCACTATAGCATCACCGGCTGACCCTCTTCTTCTCGGTAGTGGCGCTGAGTCGCTGGACTGATTGCCAATTCCACGGCGTTCTTGTCAGATAGGAGATTGATCGCTACTCACGAAATTCAGAATTTTGCACTTACGAGTAAAGAATTCGCGGCCCTTCTCTGTTCAATTGCGTAAGGACATCCATTTCTGGCTCTCGATTTGGAATGCTAGAGCATTCTCTAAATCAACCTCCTCCGTTTCATGCGTAAAAGTTCCCGGTAGGTCATTCCTAAATTTTGTTTTACGTAACAGCGCGCTAGTGCGGCAAAAGTCGCTTTGCTGCGGCATTCGTCAATAAGGGCGTTCAAAACTAAGTTTTGCGCCTCAACGTTTTTGCTTTTTAAAGCTGAGAGGTAGCGGACGTATAGCTTGCGTATCTTAGCCCCCTTTATAAGCCTTTGTGCATCTAGCGAATGACGATCTAGTCCGCACACGGAAATGGTCGCATTTCCTTGAGGTGTCAAGCCACGAATTTGGCCTGTAACTGCGTCGAATTGGAAATGTTTTTCTGGGTTGAGAATGTAAGGGTTAATGAGTAGCGCCTTTTCAGTCGAGAGCTTATCGCGTCGACGGGCTCTTCTTCCATTTAATGGAAATTGATTTTTTTTCCAAACGGAGTTACAGCGATTACAAGTCAGGAGGTAGTTGCTCCACCTGTATGCTAGCCACCAGTATCCTCCCGTCGCAGGCCCAGATTTTTTTCTCCCGGGTGGTTGGCCACCATAGTCGTTGCGATTTGATGCTTCACTGAGGGCTTGGCAATATGCTTTTGGTCTAAAGTGCTCTACGTCGCCAGGGCTTCCGGAGATCACTGAAGTTTCGCAATACGCGCACTTTCCATCGTGCTGAGGCCTGATAAATAGATGCTTAAATGTGCTCCAGTGGTTGGGGAAACTCGCCTCCGTAAAAATTTGAGACACAGAGCTAATGGATAGTCATTTAAGATCGCTTGCGGTCTGTTTTGTTAAGTCCGTCCAGCTACTTGGTACTTTCGGATGCCGTCCTTTCAAACCAATCATTTTCTTGTTTTCCTCAGATTCGCAATCCGCTTGCGGGCAGCTTCTTGAACAAGTTGTTGTTCTTCTGATGCAGTCAACGAGGCAACGTCGGATCGCTGTATCTCATCCAAAGAATTCTGTGTGGCGTTGTCCAACTGAGATGGCAGAAACATCTTGATACGCTGACGGATTTTGGGTTCCAGCTCTTTCATAAGGGTCTGGTCGCCCTCTTTAAACGCCTTTCGATAGCGCTGAAGTAGCTTTTCACTGCTGCTATCCACAGTCGAAGCTAATCCAAACCACTCTCCTAGAAGAAGCTCATTCGCACCCCGGCCGTCAGGTGACGGAAGGGCATCCGGAACTAGCTCTGCCACTGCATTTTTTAATCGTGTAGCGAATATTTCTCCGGGCCTAGTGTTGACGATTGCCAGCGGAGAGTGGGTGGTGGTAACAAATTGAATATTTGGCAGCAATCGCCTCAAGGTCGGTACCAGTGTCTTTTGCCATTTGGGATGGAGATGTTCATCCATTTCGTCGAGCAAGACTATTCCTGAGAGCCTTTGCTTCACATCCCATCGGCCAGCCTTAATGCAGTTTCCCATCAGATCAAGTAGCCAGCTGCCGGTGCCCCTGTAGCCATCTCCCAGAGCGTGGAAAGGCATCCCCCCCCACGGTCCGTGGATAACAACTTGCTTGGCCGAAATTTGCAAATCATGATTGGGGTTGAGATCCCACAATTTCCATAAGGAGCTCTTTAGTTCTCTTAATGGGTCTTCCACCCCTGGCCCTTTTTGAGCGGCCATGAGGGCAAAATCCCGCAGTATGGACTCTGGTTCAAGAAGTCCAGCTCTGTCGTTAAAAAGCGTCAGCAGAGAATTTCGTAGCGCATATTCACTATGCATCCGTCCACCAATGCCTCGATTGGAACCATATCCGCATATGAAAATATCGCTCCACTTGAACTGTCTCTTATACACATCTCCGAGCCCACGAGACTCCGTTAAAAGGGGGGGGGGGGGGGGGGGGGGGGGGGGGGGGGGGGGGGGGGGGGGGGGGGGG
>NZ_JAELUH010000232.1 GCF_016429215.1 Herbaspirillum sp. ASV7
GTCGTGGCAAGCGGTTACAGTATGACCACTGATTTATCCGTTCGCCAGCGGGATATTAACTACGGTATGATGTGGACCGGATATTTACGTATACCCACCACCGGTAATTATGTGTTCCAGACTTACTCCGATGATGGTAGTAAACTGTTTGTCAATAAAGCCTATACATACAGCGGTTCTGCCACTGTAAATAATGACGGCGCACATGGTGCACAAACAGCCAATTCTTCAACAATGTCGCTGACAGCAGGACAGGTAGTGCCTATTACCGCAGTGTTCTTCCAGGCTGGCGGCGATCAGGTGATGCAGGTAAAATGGCAAATGCCAGGCTCCAGCAGTTTCGTTGAAATTGATCCATCCTATCTGCAGGAAAGTTCTACCAGCAGCGGTAGCGCTCCCAAATCGCCTTCTGTCATC
>NZ_JAELUH010000233.1 GCF_016429215.1 Herbaspirillum sp. ASV7
GATTGGTCTTGTTACCAAGAATGGTATCCTGATCGTGGAATTTGCGAACCAGAAGCGGGATGAGGGTATTGATAAATCAGCTGCCGTAATTACAGCTTCCTCGCTGCGTCTGCGTCCGATCCTGATGACGAGTCTGGCGATGGCACTGGGTGCACTGCCTATTGCGATGTCATTGGGAGCAGCGGCCACCAGCCGTATTCCTTTGGGTATTGTGATCGTGGGAGGTATTATGTTCTCTCTGGTACTGACGCTCTACGTAATCCCTGCCATGTATACCTATCTGAGTCGCAGAAAAACGGGTACTTCTGAAGAAGATGAGGAAGAAACCGAGGCACAGACCGAAATGGCGCATGCTTAAATTTACTTTAGAGAATTATGAAAAATTATATAGCTAAATTTTGTTTGTCTGTTTTGTGC
>NZ_JAELUH010000234.1 GCF_016429215.1 Herbaspirillum sp. ASV7
TGTATAAGAGACAGGTTGTAGTTGAAGTCATAATGTTGGGTAATAGGGTTATTTGGAATCAAGAGGGTTCTGTCCATCGATTGAATGCGGCCCTGCAAATCCCATGTATAATTCGTGGTCACCTTTTGAGAATTGGCAGTTGGGACCAGCACACTTCCATAATAGAAGCCGAAATTATATATAGAATCCGCCACAGGGTAAGCGGGGAGACTATAGAAAAATTTCTGGGCAGTCTCAAAATAAAAGTCGTTGTAAAAGGCTATGTAGGTAATCAGTCGGCCATTTGCGTCGTAATTAAAGCGATAGGAAGGGGAGCCGGTGCCTACTACTCTGCGGATGATGCTGTCGGGGTTTCCCTGTGCATTGTAGTAGAATTTGAGGGTGTCTCCATTCTGAATCATATATTTAATTCTGGG
>NZ_JAELUH010000235.1 GCF_016429215.1 Herbaspirillum sp. ASV7
GTTTTCTTATCGGTGATATCATTTACCAGGGCTACTACAATGAGTTCCTTATCCACTGGATTTACGACAGGGAATACGGTCAGGTCCAGGAATACTTCGCGGCCGATGGAGGTCCAGCGTTCATCTTTGGAGAAGTCTACTTTCTTTTCTACGCGCAGCGCGCTGTTTTCGTGCAAGGCCTGCTGGAAGAGATCGTCCAGTTCAAACAGATTGGCAAACTCATCGTTCATTACGTTGAATTGCCGGCGTGCTGCGGGATGTGGCGAATTAAAGAAATTCCGTTGGGTTTGATTGATACGGCGGATGAAGCCGAAGTTATCAAACTGGATATAGCCAATGGGTAAGTTTTCGATGATGTTATCGAGGAGGCGTTCGCTTTTCTGGAGACTGATTTCGGCGAGTTTCTTTTCTGTGAT
>NZ_JAELUH010000236.1 GCF_016429215.1 Herbaspirillum sp. ASV7
TGATCTTCTTCTCGGTGCGCCTGCAGGACTCGCGCCTGGGCCGCGCCTGGGTGGCCATCCGCGAAGACGAGATCGCCGCCAAGGCGATGGGCATCAATACCCGCAACATCAAGCTGCTGGCCTTTGCCATGGGCGCGTCCTTCGGTGGTGTGTCCGGCGCCATGTTCGGCGCCTTCCAGGGCTTCGTCTCGCCGGAGTCGTTCTCGCTGACCGAATCCATCGCCGTGCTGGCCATGGTGGTGCTGGGCGGCATCGGCCACATCCCCGGCGTGGTGCTGGGTGGCGTGATCCTGGCGGCGTTGCCGGAAGTGCTGCGCCACGTGGTGGAACCGCTGCAGATGGCCATCTTCGGCAAGGTCTGGATCGATGCCGAAGTGCTGCGCCAGCTGCTCTACGGCCTGGCCATGGTGG
>NZ_JAELUH010000237.1 GCF_016429215.1 Herbaspirillum sp. ASV7
CTGTTGTAGCAGCCGGTCCTGGCAAGAAAGATGAGCCTGTAACTGTTAAGGTAGGCGATACTGTTCTCTACGGTAAATATTCCGGTACTGAGATCAGCATCGAAGGTGACGATTACTTAATCATGCGTGAATCTGACATCCTGGCTGTAGTTTAATTACAAACAGGAATAGTCTCGGTTAAATTGTTTTAATCTCTAAATTTTTACTCTAAAGAATTATGGCAAAACAAATATTCTTCGATATAGAAGCCCGCAACAAAATGAAAAAGGGCGTTGACGTCCTGGCTGACGCTGTGAAAGTTACCCTCGGTCCTAAAGGCCGTAACGTGGTAATCGAGAAAAAATTCGGCGCTCCTGCTATTACCAAAGATGGTGTTTCCGTTGCTAAAGAAATCGAACTGGAAGATCCAAT
>NZ_JAELUH010000238.1 GCF_016429215.1 Herbaspirillum sp. ASV7
GCCCTTGCGCGCCACGGCGCCCGGCACCACGCGGAAACCGGCTTCCTGGAAGCGGGCCTGGCTCCACTCGGCGAACTTGGTGTCCACCTTGTCGAAATAGCGGTTGACGCCGTCGTCCAGCACGGCGTTGTCGCGGATACGGAAGGACAGCAGCACGGCTTTCTTCACCCACTGGTTCACCACCCATTCGTCGCCATGTTTCTCCGCGACGCGCAGGTGGCCGTTGTCCAGTTCTGCGTTGACCTGCTCGATGGCGGCTTTCATTTCCGGCGATTCGGTGGCGGGGGTGTTTTCGGCGCGTTTCTCGATTGCCTGCTCGATCAGGCTTTGGATCGGATGCTTCTGGTTCAGTCCTTTGGCAATGTGAATCGAAGTCGTCATCTAAATCATTCAATCTGGTCGGGGTGGTTC
>NZ_JAELUH010000239.1 GCF_016429215.1 Herbaspirillum sp. ASV7
CTATAATCCAGTTCCAGCCGGGACCCCAGGCCAGGAGAAAAGGGACCGGTAATCCAATGATCCAACCCAATATCAATACACGCCTGCGGGTATACTTATCGGCCAGTACCCCGGATACCAGGTTGGTAAATGCTTTCACCACGCCGAAAGCAATGATGAAAGAAAATACAACTATGTCTGACCCAATCTTAAACTCCTCCGTACCTACCAGCGGTACCACCGTACGCTCCAATCCCACCATGCCACCTACCAGCATATTGACCAGTACCAGCAAAGAGAATTGCTTCCAGTTTTCTTTCAGTCCTAACTTTATTTCCACGCCTTACCTTTTAATTGAGTGTGAACCGGTATAACCCATACAAAATTAAAGAATAAAATCTATTCAATGAAATTATTGAATAGGTAGAAT
>NZ_JAELUH010000240.1 GCF_016429215.1 Herbaspirillum sp. ASV7
GGCGCGAAATCCAGCGTCTTTGAAATAACGAGCAATTTTGGCCGGCGAGCTGACCTCTTTGCGACTAAAGTCGCGACTAACCATGGTATAGATTGCCATTTCAAGTCCATAGTTAGGTGGGCCAGCGTGTTTGAGTTCGGCCTGTGCGACAGCAGATGCTGCAGCTCCGCAAGACTTTTCTTGGCTTTGTTTTAATTTGTATCGATTCATGATGCTTCCTTCGTGTTGGTTGCCGTATTTGATAGTGGTATTTCTTATGTTTTCTTACTGGCTTGTTGTTTGAGATTGGCTTGTTGTGGATAAGTGATAGGGAAGTTATGGGGGTGGTTTGGAATGAAGCAGGCTCGGGTAGCCTTGCGGTCGTCCTTGCAGTACATACTTGTTTTTTTTGTAGTTGATAGCGTAAGGG
>NZ_JAELUH010000241.1 GCF_016429215.1 Herbaspirillum sp. ASV7
CACGTAGGTGCACTGGGCTGGAATGGATTCCTCACTTTCGGTATCCTGTACTGGCTGATTCCAAGATTATTCTCAACCGAATTATATAGCCGTAAATGGGCCAATACACACTTCTGGATTGGTACGCTCGGTATTATCTTCTATGTTATTCCCCTCTACTGGGCTGCGTTTACGCAAAGCATGATGTGGAAACAATTCACCGAAGAAGGTACCCTGAAGTATCAGTTCCTGGAAACAGTTACCGCTATCATACCAATGTACGCGCTGCGTGCTGTGGGCGGACTTCTTTATGTAAGCGGCGTGGTACTGATGATGGTCAATCTCACTAAAACCATCCGCAGAGGAAGATTTGTGGCCAATGAAGCTGCAGAAGCTGCACCACTGCCTCTGTCTCTTATACACATCTCC
>NZ_JAELUH010000024.1 GCF_016429215.1 Herbaspirillum sp. ASV7
CTGCCCACGGGGCAGCCCTTCCACACCGAGTTTCGCATTCTCTGGCCTGACGGCCAGTGGCGCTGGATGCGCAGCCAGGCCTCACCACACCACGGCCCGGGCGGAGAGATCGTGCGCTGGTATGGGCTGATCGTGGACATCAGCGACGAGCATCGCATGCAACGCCGCATCGCCGAGCTGGAAGAGCGCATCCGCCAGCTGGAGCAAGGGCCACCGGCGGGGCCGGCGCAAATATAAGATAATGTCGGGCTGTGTAACATTAGCTACCAAAAGGAGTCGCCAAGTGAGAATGCTGCATACGATGCTGCGCGTGGGCAACCTGGATCGTTCGATCGATTTTTATACCCAGGTGCTGGGCATGAAACTGCTGCGCAAGAATGACTATCCCGACGGGAAGTTCACGCTGGCCTTCGTCGGCTACGGCGATGAGCGCGACCACACCGTGCTGGAACTGACCCATAACTGGGACACCGAATCCTACGACCTCGGCACCGGCTACGGCCACATCGCCATCGAAGTCGAGGACGCCTACGCCGCCTGTGACGCGGTCAAGGCCAAGGGTGGCACGGTCACCCGCGAAGCCGGCCCGATGAAGCACGGCAAGACCGTGATCGCCTTTGTCACCGATCCGGATGGCTACAAGATCGAGTTCATCCAGAAGAAAGAGCAGTACAACGCCGCCGACTGAGGCGCGCGCCTGTCAGTCTGCCAGCCCGCGCATGCGGGCTTTTTTCATTGCGCCCGACGCGCACCCGATACATCCCAAGAATCGCAGGAACGCCAATTGAGTCTCTACCACCTCTCCCTCCGCCATCTGCGCCGTCTCTGGACCGAGTACGGCATCCTCTGGAGCGGCGCCATCCTGGTCGGCCTGGTGGCAGTGCTCTATGCACAGGCCATCGAAGCCGGCTTTGGTGTCTTCCGCGCCATCGAGCATCGCTCGCCCTGGCTGCCGCTGCTGATGACGCCGGCGGTGTGCGCCGCTTGCGTCTGGCTGACGCGGCGCTTCTTTCCTGGCTCCGAGGGCAGCGGCATTCCTCAAGCCATCGCTACGCTGCACGGTGATACCGCCGAGCGCGGCAATGCCTTGCTGTCGATACGCGTATTGCTGGGCAAGATCGCCTTGTCGGTGGTGGCCATCGCCGGTGGCATGACCATCGGCCGCGAGGGTCCCACGGTGCAGATCGGTGCGGCCATCATGTACAACCTGCGCCGCTTCTATCCCGCCGGCTACGGCCACATGGAACGCCGCCTCATCCTGGCCGGTGCTGCGGCCGGTCTGGCGGCGGCCTTCAACACGCCGCTGGCGGGGATCGTCTTCGCCATCGAGGAACTCTCGCGCAGCTTCGAACAGCGCGCCAGTGGCGTGGTCATCACCACCATCATCTTCGCTGGTCTGGTGGCGCTGTCCATCAATGGCAACTACACCTATTTCGGTTCCATTGCCTTCCCTGGTGAAACCAGTGGCCGGCTGATCCTGGCGGTGGTGGTGACGGCCGTCCTGATGGGCGTGGCCGGGGGCGTGTTCTGCTGGCTCATCCTCAATCCGACACGATGGATTCCGGCGACCGTGGTGCGCTTGCGCGCCGAGCGCCCGGTGATCTTTGCGGCGCTGTGCGGTTTCATCGTGGCGGTGATCGGCGTGGCTGCCGGTGGCGCCACCTTCGGCAGCGGCTATGAACAGGCGCATGGCTTGCTCAATGATGGCCAGGGCCTGTCGGTGTTCTACCCCTTCCTGAAATTCGCCTCGATGATCGGCTCCTACCTGCCGGGCCTGCCAGGCGGCATCTTCGCACCTTCGCTGTCCATCGGTGCCGGGTTCGGTAACCTGCTGCACCTGCTCTTCGGCGGTACGTCCTTGCCGATGCTGGTGGCGCTGGCGATGGTCGGCTATCTGGCTGCGGTGACGCAGTCACCCATCACGGCCTTCGTGATCGTCATGGAAATGGTCGATGGCCATGCGCTGGTGATTTCGCTGATGGCCACGGCGCTGATTGCTTCGGCCGTGTCCAAGGTATTTGCGCCGCCGCTCTATGAGACCCTGGCCGAGCGCTACCTGAAGCACTGACCCTGCCAGGCTGCCTGGAGATTACCAGCGCAGCAGGCGTGGCCCCAGCAACAGGCCGACGGCGGCCGGGATCAGGATGCCCAGGAAGTACCATAGTCCCCAGAAAGGCACGCCCATTTCCGGGCAGTGCAGGCAATACACCATCGTGGCCGAGGAACCGGCCAGCAGTCCCGCCACGCCGCCGCACAGGCGCAGGCGGGTCGGTGCCATGGCCTTGACGGCCCAGGTGATGCTGCAAAACAGGGGCAGCGAGAGCAGGGCAATGTTGAAGGGGCAACTGCGCCAGGTATAGCCCATCAGCAGGGGGATGCGTTCGGTAGCCGGTGCCAGTGCCAGCACCAGGGCGCTACCGATCCAGATCGCCAGGCTGGGGGCGGCTACACCCGCCCAGCGCATGCCCACATCCAGTCCGGGATGCAGCAGGCGATGCAACACCAGCAGGGCACCTGCGGCCAGGGTAGTGGGAAAGGCCAGCTTGACCCAGAACAGTGGCGTTCTGGCGATCACCATCAGGTCCGGTCGCAGGCCGTACAGCATCAGCATCAGCACCAGGCTGGCCATGCCACCCAGCAGCAGGGCCTGGACCATGCGCAGGCGCGGCAGGCTGCGATCCACAGGTGCCACGTCAGTGGCCATCATCGAAATCAGGTCATCGGTCTTCATGATTACAAACTTTCTCGTATGCGTGCTGCCAGCGCCTTGAGGCCGCGGTGGATACCGACCTTCACAGCCGACTCCGACAGTCCCGTCAGCTGTGCCGTCTGCGCCACCGACAGGCCTTCCAGCTTGACGTGCACGATCGGCAGGCGCTGCTTGTCGGGCAGCTGTTCCAGCAGCACACCAATATCGCGCCGAGCCTGGGCTGGCTCGTCATCGCTGGCGGCAAAGAGCTCCTGTGCCTCGTCCAGCGGATCGTTGAAGGCTTCGCGGCGCGAGCGCGAGCGCAGGAAATCCATCAGCTTGTAGCGCGCAATGGCGTGTACCCAGGCCGTCAGCGGCTGCTCGGGGCGATAGGTGTGGCGCGCATTGTGGACCGCCAGCAAGGTCTCCTGGACGATATCCTCGACCTCGTCCTGCAGGTGATGCAGGCGCTTGCGCAGGAAGGCGCGCAGTCGTCCGCTCAGTTCCGCCAGGAAAGTACGGTAGGCCACCGCGTCACCATCGAGCCCGGCCAGCAGGAGGGCGCGCAGGCGCTCTTCGCTGGGATGGGCAGCGGCGCGTGTGGCCGGTGCGGCTTCGCGCGGGGCGGGCAAGTCATTGGCAGGCAGGCGTGGACTGTTGCTCACGGGATAGACCAAAGAATTAGTTGCCAGCATTATGCACTCCCCGGCCGGGCTGTGGTCTGTCGATTTGCTTCATGCCTCTCATCCACGTTGCGGTTGCGGCCTGCGCGGCCATGGTCCCTTTTTCTGACAATTCGCTGCGTGAGGCCGGCCGGTTACAGCGCACGCCCAAAAAAGATCGCCGAATTTTTCAGCGCGGCTGTAACCGCCGACACCCAGGGCGCGAATTAGCCTACAGACCGGCGACGAAAGCGCTGCCGGTCAAGGTTGTCCCCAGAAGCACCCAGTCCATTCTCAATCCAGACCAGGAGTCACACCATGAACACCCGTACCTTCGCCACCGCTGCCTTCACCCTCGCCACCCTCGCTTCCGGTGTCGCCATGGCCCAGACCCAGCAACCCGCCAAGCCCGCCGCCATGGAGAAGTGCTATGGCGTGGCCATGGCCGGCCAGAACGATTGCAAGGCCGGTGAAGGCACCACCTGCGCCGGCACTGCCAAGATGGATTACCAGCCCAATGCCTGGAAGAACGTTCCGGCTGGCACCTGCACCTCCATCAAGACCCCGCGCGGCATGGGTTCCCTGAAGTCCATGTAAGGAGTGCCAGGATGAAAGCGCCAAGCGTGGACACCGGTGCCGGTCTCGGCCTCAAGCCCCGCCACTTCGACCTGGCTCTGGCCAGCGATGCGCCCGGCTTGTGGTTCGAGGTCCATCCAGAGAACTACATGATGGACGGTGGACCGCGCCTGGCCTGGCTGGAGGCGGTACGCAGCCGGCATCCGGTGGCCCTGCATGGCGTGTCGCTTTCGCTGGCCGGGCCCGACGCTCCGGACCCTCAACACCTGCGCCGCCTGGCGGCGCTGGCCCAGCGTATCGAGCCGGTGCTGGTCTCTGAGCACCTGGCCTGGTCGCGTGCCGACGGCCGCTATTTTCCTGACCTGCTGCCGGTGCCGCGCAACAGCACGTCCTTGCAGCGCCTGGTCAGCCATATCACCCAGACCCAGGACACCCTGAAACGCCGCATCGTCCTGGAGAACCCCTCGCACTACCTGCACATGGATGCCCACGCGTGGAGCGAGCCCGAGTTCCTGGCCGAACTGGTCAGGCGTACCGGCTGCGGCCTGCTGGTGGACGTCAACAACGTCCACGTCAGCGCCGCCAATATCGGCATCGATCCCGTGGCCTACCTGGCGCAATTGCCCGGTGCTGCCATCGAGGAGATCCACCTGGCCGGCCACAGCAGCGACCAGAGCCTGCCCGGCCTGCTGGTCGACAGCCACGACGCGGCCATCGCCCCAGAGGTATGGCAGCTCTATCGCGCGCTGGTAGAGCGCATCGGACCCCGGCCCACGCTCATCGAGCGTGACGGCAATATTCCGGAATTCGAGGTCTTGCTGGCCGAACGCCAGATCGCGCAGCAAGTCCTCGATGTTCTGTCGCAGGAGCAGGCAGCATGATCGACGACGACTATCACCAGCAATTCCTGCAGGCCATCTGGCACGGCCAGAGCACGCACCCGCTGGTGGCGGCGCTGGCCGCACAGCCTGCCTTCGCGGTCTATCGCAACACCATCTTCAAGGGATGTGTGGATGCACTGGCCGGCAATTATCCGACGCTGCAACGTCTCGTCGGCGATGCCTGCTTCCACGACGTGGCCTTGGCCTATGCACGCGAGCATGCTCCCGACGATGTCTGCCTGATCAATTACGGACGAGGCTTTGCGGCCTTCGTCGCGGGCGTCGAGGCATTGGCGGAACTGCCTTACCTGCCAGGTGTGGCGGCGCTGGACCGGGCCTGGAGCGAAGCCCATCTCGCCGCCGATGACGCACCGCTGGAGATGGCGGCATTGCATGAGGCGCTGGCGCAAGGCCGGGATGTGCGGCTGGTCTTGCATGCCGCCACGCGCTGGCACAGCGACGACAGCCATCCGGTGTTCTCGATCTGGAGCACCCAGCGCCAGGAGGAGGCAGGGCCATCGCCCGAGCTGTCCTGGCAGGGCGAGAGCGCGCTGCTGACCAGACCTGAGGGCGAGGTGCAGTGGCGCGCCATCGGCGCCGGCGCCTGCGCCTTCCTCGCTGCCTGCCAGCGCGGCACGCACATTGCCGAAGCTGCCGCACTGGCGCAACACGCCGAACCCGGACTGGATATCGCCCTGATGCTGGGCGAGCTGATCCAGGCAGGTGCCTTTACTTCCTTCCAATACCAATGACGGAGAACGACATGTCCCATCCTGCCTCCTCGCACGTCACCGATGTGCAGCCCACATCCCGTTCGCTCTGGGCACGTTGTGCCGCCCTGGCCAGTCGTCTCATCAGCGACAGCCTGCTGGCGCTGGTGGCGCGGATCTCGATTGCGGCGATCTTCTTCCTGTCGGGACGCACCAAGGTCAGCGGTTTCCTGACACTCAAGGACAGCACCTATGTCTTGTTCCAGGAGGAATATCGCATCCCGCTGGTGCCGCCCGATATTGCCGCGCACATGGCCGCCTATGCCGAGCACCTGTTCCCGGTGCTGCTGGTGCTGGGTTTGTTTACGCGCGGCGCGGCACTGGCTCTGCTGGGCATGACCACGGTCATCGAGGTGTTCGTCTATCCCGATGCCTGGCCTACGCACTTGTCCTGGGCCGGCCTGTTGTTGTTGCTGGTAGCCCGTGGTGGCGGTGCATGGTCTCTGGATCGTCGCCTGGGGATTGCGTGACCTTCGCCTGAACTTCTTCTGATCTCCGCCGGCTGCGTCAATTTGACGCAGCTGCGCTTCTCCGCCACCACGGCCGCTCTCCAACCTGACGACGCGTGTGTCGTCGTCACCGCGACAATATGTCGCAAGGGACTGCCTTTGTGTTTGTCCATAATCGGCCCCGCCTGTCGCGCCCCGGCGCGCAGGGACCGATAACGATAACCACAGGGGAATCCCATGAAAATCACACCTTGCGCCTGCGCCGTGGCGCTGGCCTTCAGCGCATCGGGCTCCGTGCTGGCGGAGAGCCAGGAGGCAGAACGCCTGCCCACGATCACCGTGCGCAGCGACAAGCCGGTCGAGACCATCAGGAGCACCAGCGACAGTGCCTTGCTGCTCACCGAGCAGCCCGGCTATGCCACGGCCGCCGGTGGTGGTGTCTCGGCCTTGCCGGTGCTCAACGGCTTTGCCGCCGACCGTCTCAAGATCCGGCTCGACGGCATGGAAGTCACGGCCGCCTGCGGCAACCAGATGAATGCCCCCATGTCCTATATGCCGCCCTCACAGGTGGGCTACACGCGGGTGATCGCCGGTATCACGCCGGTGAGTATCGGTGGCGACAGTATCGGTGGCACCATCGAATTGTCCTCGCCGGTGCCGCAGTTCGCCGACGAGCCCGGCAAGTTGCTCAGCAAGGGCGGCTTCTCGGTGTCGGCGCGCAGCGTCAATTCGGAAGTCTCGGCCTCGGTCAACGCCACCGTCGCCAGCCAGAACCTGTCGGTGGGTTACGTGGGCAGCAAGTCGCGTGCGGAGAGCTACACCGCCGGTAATGGCGAGAAGGTGCTGTCCAGTCTCTACGAGAGCAACAATCATGCGCTCACCATGGCCGCACGCGGAGACGGTCAACAGATCGTGCTGAAGGTCGGCCAGCAATACATTCCCTACCAGGGCTTCCCCAACGAATACATGGACATGACCGGCAACCGCTCCACCTTTGCCAACCTTGGCTACGATCGCCGCTTTGACTGGGGCAAGCTGTATGCGAAGCTGTACTGGCAGCGTACCGAGCACGAGATGGGGTTCTTCACCGCTGAACGCACCGGCACCATGCCCATGGATACGCGCGGTCGCGACATGGGCTACACCGTGCGCGGCGACATCAACCTGGGCCAGGATGCTGCCGGCGTGCTACGCCTGGGCAACGAGTATCACAGCTTCCGCCTCAACGACTATTGGCCGCCGGTGGCGGGCTCGATGATGATGGGGCCGCGTACCTACATCAATATCAACGATGGCACGCGTGACCGCTTCGCGCTGTTTGCCGAGTGGGAGCAGAAGCTGGATGCGCGCTGGACCACCTTGCTGGGCGTGCGCGACGAATGGGTCAAGACCGATGCCGGCAACGTCCAATCCTATGGAACCGGCATGATGAACATGACCGACAGCGCCGCGGCTGCGGCCTTCAATGGCCGCGACCACGCCAAGACCGACAACAATATCGATCTCACCGCCTTGGCGCGTTTCGAGGCCGATGCCGGCAAGAGTTTCGAATTCGGCTATGCCCGCAAGACCCGCTCGCCCAACCTGTACGAGCGCTACACCTGGGGGCGCGGCACCATGGCCATGACCATGACCAACTGGTTTGGTGATGGCAACGGCTATGTCGGGAACATCGACCTCAAGCCAGAAGTCGCCAACACGATTTCCGGTACGGCCGACTGGCACAGCGAGGAGAGTGACAGTGGCGAACGTCGCTGGTTCTTCAAGGTGACGCCCTACTTCAGCTACGTCCAGAACTACATCGACGCCGACGTCATCGGCAGCTTCCATCCCTACAACGTCAGTGCTGCCACGGGCGCATTGCTGCAGTTCGCCAACCACGATGCCCGACTGTACGGCATCAATGCATCGTGGAAGTGGCCGCTGTTGCGCTCCTCCGGCCTGGGGGACATCGCTTTCACCGGCAAGGCCGGCATCACGCGAGGACAGCGCGTCGATGGCGGCAATCTCTACCACATGATGCCCTTCAACGTGCTGGGTGCGCTGGAGCAGAAATGGGGCCCCTGGAGCAATCGCGCCGAGCTCAACTACGTGGCGCGCAAGACCCTGGTCGATGCCAATCGCCTAGAACCGGTGACGGCCAGCTACACCGTGGTCAATCTCAAGAGCAGCTACCGGTTCAACCAGAGCATCACGGTCTCGGCCGGGGTCTCCAATCTGTTCAACCGCAACTATGCCGATCCGTTGGGCGGGGCTTACCTGTCCGGACTGGCCAGCACCAAGACCGGGTCGCTGCAGGCGCTGCCGGGCTATGGCCGGTCCCTGGATGTCGGATTGAACGTGAGTTTCTGAGCCGCCGGCCAGCTGCCGGCGGCCCTGCCGCTCAGAAGATCGGCATGGTCTCCGGCGCGCTGTCGCGCAGGGCCTTCTTGGCCGATTCGAATTCGGGGAAGATCGATTGCACCGTGGCCCAGAAGCGCGGGCTGTGGTTCATCTCGCGCAGGTGCGCCAGCTCGTGGGCGATCACATAGTCGATCAGCGGCAGGGCGAAGTGCATCAGCCGCCAGTTCAGGCGGATGCGCGCGTCCGAGGTGCAGGAGCCCCATTGCGTGGTGGCCGAGGACAGCGCGAAGGAGCGATAGCGCACGCCCAGCTTCTCTGCATAGATCATCAGGCGCTTGCCGAACAGTTCCTCGGCGCGTGCCTGCAGCCAGCCTTGGACGCGGTCCTTCAACTGCTGCTCGCCGGCATCGGCGGGCAGGCTCACGTTCAGTTCACGGGTGACTTCATCGAGGTATACCGCCAGGCGCTGGCCGGTGCGGATGCGCAGCGTGATGTCGCTGCCCAGGTAGGGCAGGGTGGCACCGTCGCGCCATTGCATCTGCGGTTGCAGGCGCCGCGCCGAACGCTCGCGACGCTCGTTGAGCTTGGTGAGGATCCAGCGCTGCTTTTCGCGGATGGCATTGTCGATCTCGGCCAGCGTGACCCACTTGGGCGCGGTCACGCGCAAGCCTTCATCGCTGACCAGGAAACCGATGGTGCGGCGCTTGGAGCGCAACAAGGCGAAATCGATGGTGTGCTCGCCCAGCGTGATGCGCCGCTTGCCATCGGCCGGACGGCCGCTGGGCGGCGCCAGCAGGGGCTTGACCGGTGCCGGTGGTTCGGCGATCAGCGGCGTGGGCAGTGGCGCGGCATGCACCACCGGGTTGGGCGTGACGATCAGGGGCGGTTGCACCGTGGGCGATGGCAGGGCCGGGCCCAGGTCAAGCGGCGGCGCGGGAGCCGGCGTCGGTTCGGACGCCGCAAACAAGTCCAGTTGCAGCGAGAGCTGGTCGGGATTGGTCTTGGGTTTGCGGAGCAGTATCAAGGCAGTCGCGGCGTCCTGTGTTGCAGTTGGCTAAGGATCAAGACCCTGCAGCATCGCTGGAAGCAGCGGCTGGAGCGGCCGGCCGGGGCGCGCTGTTTTTATAGACGTCCGGCGAAATCACGCGCATTTCGGATTCTATCCAATTTTCGACGCGCTCGTTCAACTCCTGCGCATTGAGGCCTTCCGGGGAGATCGGCTTGCCGATGGAGACGGTGATCAGGCCAGGTTTCTTCACGAAGCTGCCCTTGGGCCAGCACTCGCCGGAGTTCATGGCGACCGGTACCACCAGGGTGTTGGTTTCCACGGCCAGGCGCGAGCCGCCGGCCTTGTACTTGCCCTGGGAGCCCACTGCGGTGCGCGTGCCCTCCGGGAACATCACGATCCATTGGCCGTCGCGCAGGCGGCGACGGCCATGCTCCAGCACCTGGGCGAAGGCGTCGCGGCCCTTCTTGCGGTCGATCGGGATCATGCGCAAGAGGCCGATGCCCCAGCCGAAGAAGGGAATGTAGGTCAGTTCCTTCTTGAACACGAACACCAGCGGACGCGGCGTGTTGATGACGTAGAAGATGGTTTCCCAGGCCGACTGGTGCTTGGAGAGCAGGATGGCCGGTGCATCCGGGAAGTTCTCGGCGCCACGGATCTCGTAGCGGATGCCGCAGATCACGCGCGCGGCCCAGATCACGAAGACGTTCCAGCGCGAGGTCCACCAGTAGCGCTGGGCGTAAGGGAAGGGCGCCGACAACAGGCAGGCGAAGGACCAGATGACGGTGGCCACGGCCATGAGGACCATGAAGACCACCGAACGCAGGATCAGGATGAGGCGCAAAGTTCTATCTCCCATGCCGAAGCATGTCTAGGTGTTGGATGAAGGTGGCCCGGGCAATCCGGACCGGGGCCACTATACCGAAACGCCGACGGGCGATTTCAGGATGAAATCAACTACTGCCGATAAATCCGGGTAGACCAGCGTGCCCGGCGGCAGGCCGCCCTTGGCCTGGGTTTTCTCGCCCTTGCCGGTCAGTACCAGGTAGGGCGCGCAACCGGCGACATACCCGGCCTGCAGGTCGCGCAGCGAATCGCCCACCGTGGCCACGCCGCCGCGCAGGCTGATGCTGAAGCGCTTGGCGACCTCATGGAACATGCCTGGCTTGGGCTTGCGGCAGTCGCAATTGTCGTCGGCCGAGTGCGGGCAGAAGAACACCGCATCGATATCGGCGCCGACCTGCTGGGCGGCATTGTGCATCTTCTGGTGGATGGCGTTGAGGGTCTGGATGTCGAACAGGCCACGCGCCACGCCCGACTGGTTGGTGGCCACCACCACGCGATAGCCGGCCTGGTTCAGGCGCGCAATCGCTTCCAGCGAACCCTTGATCGGGATCCACTCGTCGGGCGACTTGATGAAGGCGTCGGAATCATGGTTGATGACGCCATCGCGATCGAGAATGATCAGTTTCATGCCTTTTGCTTCCCTTCATGAACACCGCCGCGCAGGGACTGGCCCATGCGCGGCGGAGCGGTGTTGCGATTGCCATCGACGTCACGGCAGCGACGGCGATGCCTGTCTTCTCAGGCGGCCAGCTTGGAAATGTCAGCCACCTGGTTGAGCATGCCATGCAGCTCGGCCAGCAGGGCCTGACGGTTCTTGCGCAACTGCTCGTCCTCGGCGTTGACCATCACGTCGTTGAAGAAGGCATCGACGTTCTGGCGCAGCTGTGCCAGCGCCTTCAGCGCGCCGGCGAAGTCGCCTTGCGCATAGGCGGCCTGCACCTGCGGACGGGTGGTCTGCATGGCCGCGAACAGGCCTTGCTCGGCGGCTTCCTTGAGCAAGCCTGCCTGCACCGCACCGTGACCATCGATGGCCACGCCTTCGATCTTCTTGAGGATGTTGGTGATGCGCTTGTTGGCGGCCGCCAGGGCTTCCGCCTCGGGCAGAGCGGCGAAGGCCTGCACGGCTTGCAGGCGTTCCACCACGTTGTCCAGCACGTCCGGCTGTTGCGCCACCACGGCTTCCACTTCGTTCTGGGCAAAGCCGCGCTCGCGCAGCAGGCCGCGCAGACGGTCGTAGATGAAGGCCTGCACGTCGGCGCGCGGGTCCTTGAAGTTGGCGTTGCCGGCAAAGAGCGCCACGGCGGCCTCCAGCAGCGCCTGCAGCGACAGCGGCAGGCGCTTCTCGACCAGCATGCGCAGCACGCCCAGGGCGTGGCGACGCAGGGCGAACGGATCCTTGTCGCCGGTCGGTTGCAGGCCGATGCCCCAGATGCCGACCAGGGTTTCCAGCTTGTCGGCCAGGGCCACGGCGGTACCGGTGGCCGTGGTGGGCAGGGCATCGCCGGCAAAGCGCGGCTGGTAGTGTTCGGAGGCGGCCAGGGCGACGTCGTCGGCTTCGCCGTCATGACGCGCATAGTAAGTCCCCATGATGCCTTGCAGCTCGGGGAACTCGCCCACCATGTCGGTGAGCAGGTCGGCCTTGGCCAGCAATGCGCCGCGTTCGGCCAGTGCCACGTCGCCACCCAGGAGACCCGCGATCTTGCCTGCCAGGGCCTGCACGCGCTCGGTGCGCTGCAGCTGGTTGCCCAGCTTGTTGTGGTAGACCACGTTGGCCAGCAGGGGGACGCGATCGGCCAGGGTTTTCTTCTTGTCCTGCTCGAAGAAGAACTTGGCATCCGACAGGCGCGGCCGCACCACGCGCTCGTTGCCGCCGATGATGTGCTCGGGCTGGGCGGTCTCCAGGTTGGAGACGATCAGGAAACGCGAGCGCAACTTGCCGTTGGCGTCGGTCAGGGCGAAATACTTCTGGTTGGTCTGCATGGTCAGGATCAGGCATTCCTGCGGCACGGCCAGGAATTCATCCTCGAACTTGCATTCGTAGACCACCGGCCATTCGACCAGGGCGGTCACTTCGTCCAGCAGCGCCTCGGGCATCAGCACCTGGTCGGCGCCGGCCTTGGCCAGCAGGGCGGTGCGGATCTTCTCGCGGCGTTCGGTGAAGCTGGCGACGACCTTGCCTTGCGCGGCCAGCGTCTCGACATAGGCGTCGGGCGCGGAGATCTGCAGCGCGCCGGAGGACAGGAAGCGGTGGCCCAGCGTGGTACGACCGGCATCCAGGCCCAGCGTGTTGACCGGCACCACGTCCTTGTCCAGCAGGGCTACCAGGTAGTGGGCCGGACGCACGAAGTGCACGGTCTCGCCGGCGGCGCGGCCGAACTGGCGCTGGTAGCTCATCACCTTGGGGATGGGCAGCTTGGACAGGCTCTCGTCGAGCGCCGCCTGCAAGCCCACGGCCAGGGCCGAACCCTTGGCGGTATAGGTGTAGAAGAAGCTCTCGGCCTTGCCATCCTGGGCGCGTTCGAGCTGGTCCGGGGTGATCACGGTGGCCCCGGTGGCGGCGGCCAGCGCGGCCAGTTTCTTGACCAGCGGCGCCGACGGACGGCCTTCGGCATCCAGGGCGACCGTCACCGGCAGCACCTTTTCACGGATGGACTTGTCCGGCGAGGCGGCGCGCACGCCGGTGATGGACACGGCCAGGCGACGCGGGGTCGCATAGGCGGTGGCGGCGGCACCGGCATCGAGGTAGCCGCGGCTTTGCAGGCCATTGAAAATGCCGTTGGCAAAGGCGTCGCCCAGCTTGGCCAGCGCCTTGGGAGGCAGTTCTTCGGTGACGAGTTCTACGAGGAGTGTCTGGTTCATGTTGTCTGTCTTGCTGTCTTGCTCGGGACGCCGGCCTGCATCACTGCTGCCGGCGCCGCTTCATGTCATTGCCCTTGCCGTCTTAGGCGGCGACCTTGTCCTGCCCCAGCATCGGGAAGCCCAGGCGCTCGCGCGACTCGAAATAGGCTTGTGCCACGGCACGCGAGAGATTGCGGATGCGGCCGATGTAGGCAGCGCGCTCGGTGACCGAGATGGCGCCACGGGCGTCGAGCATGTTGAAGGTGTGGGCGGCCTTGAGCACCTGCTCGTAGGCCGGCAATGCCAGCGGCACTTCCATGAGACGCTTGGCTTCGGCTTCGTAGTTGGAGAACAGCGAGAAGAGGAACTCGGTGTTCGAGTACTCGAAGTTGAAGGTCGATTGTTCCACCTCGTTCTGGTGGAACACGTCGCCGTAGGTCAGGCGCTTGGTCTCGCCGTTCTCGGTCCATTCGGTCCAGACCAGGTCGTAGACGTTTTCCACCCCCTGCAGGTACATGGCCAGGCGCTCGATGCCGTAGGTGATCTCGCCCAGCACCGGCTTGCAATCCAGGCCGCCGACCTGCTGGAAGTAGGTGAACTGGGTCACTTCCATGCCGTTCAACCACACTTCCCAGCCCAGGCCCCAGGCGCCCAGGGTGGGGTTTTCCCAGTCATCCTCGACGAAGCGCACATCGTTCTGCTGCAGGTCCAGGCCCAGCGCCTGCAGCGAGCCCAGGTACAGGTCCAGGATGTTTTCCGGTGCCGGCTTCAACACCACCTGGTACTGGTAGTAGTGCTGCATGCGGTTGGGGTTCTCGCCATAGCGGCCATCCTTGGGACGACGCGAGGGCTGGACATAGGCAGCGCGCCACGGCTCCGGGCCGATCGCGCGCAGGAAGGTCGCGGTGTGCGAGGTGCCCGCGCCGACTTCCATGTCGTAGGGCTGCAGCAGGGCGCAGCCTTGGGCGTCCCAATATTCTTGCAACTTGAGGATGATTTGTTGAAATGTCAGCATCGTGTGTGGTTGCCTGGTGAACCGGCGGAGCAATTGCGAAAACCTTGGATTTTAGCGTCTTTTGGGGTGTTTGACCCGGTTTTGGCCGGGTCGGGGGGCCACGCCGGGAAGCCGGTGTGGCGCGTAGTGCTTCAGCGTCGCCGTCAGTGACGGATGCGGGCGGCCTTGTTGCGGCCCCAGGCCAGCAGCAGCATCAGGATGGCCAGGCCGACCACCAGCTTGTTGCCCAGCAGAATGTAGGGCGTCTGGCCGCCGTAGCCTTGCACCTGCGCGGCCAGGGTGCCGCGTGTATAGGGCGGCAATTCGCTGGTCTGGCCACCCGGCAGGATCACGGCGGTGGCGCCGGTATTGGTGGCGCGCAACATCGGCCGGCCGGTTTCCAGCGAACGCATCTGCGAGATCTGCAGGTGCTGCGGCAGGGCGATGGAATTGCCGAACCAGGCGATATTGGACAGGTTCAGCAGCACGCTGGCCTCGGGCTGGGCGGCGCGGTAGGCATCACGCAACTGGCCGGCGATCTCTTCGCCGAACAGGTCTTCGTAGCAGATGTTGGGCAAGACCCATTGGTCCTTCACGCCGAAGGGCGATTGCACCGGCGCGCCACGGCTCATGTCGCCCAGCGGGATGTGCATCATGTCGACGAACCAGCGGAACCCGGGTGGGATGAATTCACCGAAGGGCACCAGGTGGTGCTTGTCATAGCGATAGGGCAACAGTTCCGAGCCGACCCCGGGGCCGAAGCCCAGCACCGAGTTGGCATAGATCTGGGGGCCGTCCGAGAGCGGGATGCCCAGCGCCAGGTGACTCTGGCTGGTTTGCGCGAAGCGGGCGATGCGGGCCAGGTAGGCCGGCGGCAGTTGCTGCGGCAGCAGGGGGATGGCGGTCTCGGGTGTGGCAATCAGGTCGGCCGGCGCGGCACTGATCATCTGCTCGTACAGGGTGAGCGTGTAGACCAGTGCGTCGTTGGAGAATTTCATTTCCTGCGGGATATTGCCTTGCAAGAGGCGCACCGTGATCGGCTGGCCTTGCGGCGCAGTCCACTGCACCTGGCGCAACACCACACCGGCGGCGCACAGCAGCGCCACCACGCACAGCGGCAGGATGATGCGCTGCCCGGTGCCGGCCACGCCCTTGCGGCGCAGGCTCATCCACAGCAGTGCCAGGGCGCCGGCGGCCAGCGCGGCGATCCAGCCCACGCCGTAGACACCGCCGACGGCGGCAAAGCCGGCCAGGGGGCCGACGGTGTGGGCATAGCCCGATACCAGCCAGGGGAAACCGGTAAAGACCCAGCCGCGCGCCCATTCCGACAAGGCCCACAGCGCCGGCAGCATGCACAGGGCCAGCACCAGCGGTTGCGACGACCATCGCTCACGCAGCCAGCCGGCCAGCGCCGTGGCGGCACCGGCATACAGGCCCAGGTACAGGGCCAGCAAGGCTACCGCCAGCGCCGCCATCCAGGCCGGCATGCCGCCATAGTCGTGCATGCTGATATAGAGCCAGTGCACACCCGCAGCCGCCCAGCCGAAGCCGTACAGCCAGCCACGCAGGAAATGGCCGCGCACGCCATGCCGTTGCCCGGCAGGGGCGGCGATCACGCCGTGGAACAGCCAGGCCAGCGCCAGCACCTGCAAGGGCCAGAGCTTAAAGGGTGCGAACGCGAACACATTGAGGGCGCCGACCGCAGCCGGCAGCAGCAGGCCGGTCAATGCGCCCAGGCGACTGCGCGCGGCAGTGTCCCCGCGCAGTCCGGGCAGTTCGTGTGGGGCAGGGGAGTTCACGCTAGGCAGCTACGGCGAGGGAGAACATCATTGCTCGTCCAGCGGCAGCGGCGGCAGCTTGGACACCAGCAGGACATGGACCTGGCGCGCATCGGCGCGCAGCACTTCGAAATGCAGGCCGTCGATATCGAATTCGTCACCCTTGCGCGGCACCCGGCCAACATGGTTGGCGACCAGGCCGCCGATGGTGTCGGCATCCTCGTCGGAAAAGTGGCTGCCGATCTCGGCGTTGAACTGCTCGATCTCGGTCAAGGCCTTGACGCGCCAGCGCGCGCCATGGGGGCCATCCTTGAGGGCCAGCACATTGTCTTCGGCTTCGTCGAAATCGTATTCGTCCTCGATGTCGCCGACGATCTGTTCCAGCACGTCCTCGATGGTGATCAGGCCGGCCACGCCGCCGTATTCATCGACCACGATGGCCATGTGATTGCGATTGGCGCGGAAGTCGCGCAGCAGCACATTGAGGCGCTTGGATTCGGGGATGAAGATGGCCGGGCGCAGCATGTCGCGCACGTCGAAGGAGTCCTCGGCGTAGTAGCGCAGCAGGTCCTTGGCCAGCAGGATGCCGACCACCTTGTCGCGCTCGCCATCCACGGCCGGGAAGCGCGAGTGCGAGGTCGACAGCACGTCCGGCATCCAGGTTTCGATGGGCTTGGAGATATCGATGGTATCCATCTGCGAGCGCGGCACCATGATGTCGCGCACGGCCAGGTCGGAGACCTGGAACACGCCTTCGATCATCGACAGCGCGTCGGCATCGATGAGATTGCGCTCGTGTGCGTCGTGCAGCACTTCGAGCAGTTCTGCCCGGTTCTCGGGCTCGGGGGAAATCAGTGCGGTGAGTCGTTCGAACAAAGAACGATGGGGTTTAGCGTCAGATTTGACGCTACTAGGGTGATCTTGCATGGCGTTAGGCGCGAGCCCGACGTAGTTTCGAAGAGCCATAGGATACAACAATTATGTGACAAGTCCACTAAAGGCAGCCCGTGCGACACCCCCCTCCAGGTCAATTGACGTCGCATTTTCCGGCAGGAAATCCGCGACGAAACGAAAAAAGCCGGCATCAGCGATGCCGGCAAGAACTTCCTCAGGGATGTCAAACAATTACAAATCGATACGACTGCTTCTACTACGTGCTACATGAACTGCCACAACGTACTGCCACAACATGTTGCCACTGCTCACTGCAACTACTCTGTGACGACTCCTTATCCTGCCTGGCCTGGCCTGGCGTTCAGGCGTAGGCCAGCGCTTCCATGCGCATGCCACCGTCTGTCACCGGCGCCGGTGCCACGGTGCGACTGGCTTGCGGCGCGGCCTGTGTCGGCGACAACTTGAAGATGCTCACCACGTCGGTCAGCGCCACGCTCTGTTGTTGCATCGACGCGGCAGCCGCGGCAGCCTGCTCGACCAGGGCGGCGTTCTGCTGAGTGGTTTCGTCGATCAGGGCGATGGCGCGGTTGATCTGTTCGATGCCCATGGTCTGTTCGCTGCTGGCGGCACTGATGTCATGCATGATGTGGGTCACGCTCTTGATGCTCTCGACCACTTCATGCATGGTCGAGCCGGCTTCGCTGACCTGCTTCTCGCCTACGGCGACCTTGGCGACCGATTCATTGATGAGGCTTTCGATTTCCTTGGCAGCGGTGGCCGAGCGTTGCGCCAGGGTACGTACCTCGGAGGCGACCACCGCAAAGCCACGACCTTGCTCACCGGCACGGGCGGCTTCCACGGCCGCATTCAAGGCCAGGATATTGGTCTGGAAGGCAATGCCGTCGATGACGCTGATGATGTCCACGATCTTGCGCGACGAGTCGCTGATGGCTTGCATGGTATCGACCACTCGGCCCACCGCGGCACCGCCACGGGCGGCGACCTGCGAGGCGTTGTCGGCCAGGCGGTTGGCCTGGGTGGCGTTCTCGGAGTTCTGCTTCACGGCCGAGGTCATCTGTTCCATGGCCGAGGCGGTTTCCTGCAGTGAGCCGGCTTGCTGTTCGGTGCGTTGCGACAGGTCCATGTTGCCGCGCTTGATTTCATCGGAAGCCACGGCGATGGTATCGGTGCCCTGGCGGACCTGGCCCACGATGTTGACCAGGCTGTCGTTCATGCCCTTGAGTGCGGTCATGAGCTGACCGAGTTCATCGCGGCTCTTGATTTCGATATGGCTGCCCAGATCACCGGCCTGGACGCTTTGCGCCACACTCACGGCTTGCGCCAGCGGACGGGAGATCGAGCGGGTCAGCAGCCAGGCGATGAGCGAGCCCAGGCCCAGGGCGGCGATGCTGGCGATCAGCATGGTCCACTTGGAAAGCTGGTAGGCCGCTTCGGCCTCGGCCACATTGGCTTGCGAGCTGGCGTTGAGAACGGTGTTGAAATGTTCGATATGGGCGATGACGCGGTTCAGGATGGGCATGCAGTCCTTGACCAGCGAGACCCGTGCGGCTTCGCTCTGTTGCGAGGTGGCCTTCTTGACGATATCCACGGCCACCGGCAGGTACTCTGCTTCCAGCTTGCGCAGCTGCGCCAGCATGTCCAGTTCCTGGGCCGGGGTGGCCGGATCCTTCATCAGTTCGGCCAGCCGGGCCATGCCGGCGTCGATATCCTTTTGCGCGCTGCCGACCAGGTCGAGATCGCCCTTCTGGCCGGCAGGATCCTGTACCAGCGCCAGGTTGCGCGCGGCAATGGCGCGCAGGCCGATGGCGAATTGCACTTTCGAGAGAGCGGCCAGCTTGGCCTCGTCCACGCTGGTCAGGTAGACCACCCGTTCGTTCAGACGTGCCACCTGTTGCAGCCCGAATCCAGCCACAGCTACCAACAAGACCAGTACTGCGGCAAAGCCGAGGCCAAGACGATGGCCGATCTTCAAGTTGTTCATGAGACTCTCCCTTTTGGAATTGGACTGCCTTTTAATGGATTCATTGTTGTCCATGCTGAGCACAAATTCCATCGGGCGATTCCTGATCTTGATCATGAATAATTAGAACCCATTTCATAAATAAGCGTGAGATGCGTTCTGCCCAGAAAGGGCACTGGCAAGGCGCGCGACGCGTCGTGTGGCGGTGCCACACGCAAGGAGTGCAACGCGGCCAGCGCCCTTTCTGGGCAGAACCCGTAGGGAGCGGCCCGTTTGGGCGAATTGCTGCGTTACGAATTTGGGTCAAGACGCCCAGTCTTGACCCAAATTCGCGCCTTGCACTTCATCCCAAACGGGACTCGCTCGCACTCACGCTTATTTATGAAATGGGTTCTAACAAGATCACGTGATTTTCGATGAGGAAACATTGTCCTGAAACATCGCCGCCGGTCTCTTGCCAGAGGGCACTGGCAGGGGAGGAGCGGCGTGACCAGCGTTCTTCACGGCAGCAGGGCGCAGGCGAAAAAAAACCGGCCCTGCTGGCGCAGGCCGGTTTGCATCAGGATACAGGGAGAGGGTCTTAGCGGGCCGCGTAAGGATTGTCGTAACCCAGTTCGGCCAGGATCTCGGTTTCCAGGGATTCCATTTCGGTGGCTTCTTCGTCGTCCTCGTGGTCATAACCTTGCGCATGCAGCACGCCGTGCACGACCAGATGGGCGGTGTGTTCTTCCACGCTCTTGTTCTGCTCGGCGGCTTCCTTTTGCAGGACGTCGGTGCAGAAGATGATGTCGGCCTGGGTGACTTCGCTGTCTTCGTCCTCGGTATAGGCGAAGGTCAGCACGTTGGTGGCGTAGTCCTTGCCGCGATAGTCGCGGTTGAGGTCGCGGCCTTCCTCGCTGCCCACGAAACGCAGGGTCAGTTCAGCCGGTGCGAACAGCGCGGCCTGCACCCAGCGGCGCAACAGGGGGCGGGTGATGGATTCTTTGAGGCGGTCATCGGCATATTGCACCGACAGGGTGAGCTTAGGCTTTGGCATGACGTGGCTTGGCGGATTTGGTCAGGAGATTGGTTGCCGCGCGCGCGGTAGCGCGTGCGGTGTCGGGTTTGTGGCCGCCGGCGCTGTCATAGGCATCGACGATGCGCGCCACCAGCGGATGGCGTACCACGTCGGCGCTGGTAAAGCGCGAGAAGGCGATGCCCCGCACATCGTGCAGCACCGAGACGGCATCGACCAGGCCACTCTTCTGGCCGTGGTGCAGGTCGACCTGGGTGACGTCGCCGGTGATGACGGCCTTGCTGCCGAAGCCGATGCGGGTGAGGAACATCTTCATCTGCTCCGGCGTGGTGTTTTGCGCTTCGTCGAGGATGATGAAGGCGTGGTTCAGCGTGCGGCCGCGCATGTAGGCCAGCGGTGCGATCTCGATGGCCTGCTTTTCGAAGAGCTTCTGGGTGCGGTCGAAACCCAGCAGGTCATACAGGGCGTCATACAGCGGGCGCAGGTAGGGATCGACCTTCTGCGCCAGGTCGCCCGGCAGGAAGCCCAGGCGCTCACCCGCTTCCACGGCGGGGCGCGTGAGCACGATGCGCTGCACGGCATCGCGCTCCAGCGCATCGACCGCGCAGGCCACCGCCAGGTAGGTCTTGCCGGTGCCGGCCGGGCCTATGCCGAAGGTGATGTCGTGCTCCAGGATGGCGTTCAGGTACTGGCTCTGGTGCGGCGTGCGGCCGCGCAGGTCATGCTTGCGGGTCTTCAGGACGGGGCTGTCGGGCGGCAGGGCATCCTGGCTCTCCCTGCTCTCGATGGCGGCGGCAGCCGCTGCCGCGGCGGCCGCAGCGGTCGCCTTGCCACGGCGCGCCGGCAAGGGCGGCAGGCCCGCCTCCTCGTCGGCGGCGGCATGGGCGCGCTGCTCGACCAAGGCCAGCTGGATATCATCCACGGCGATGGCACGGTCGGCCACGGCATAGAAGCGCTCCAGCACTTCCACTGCGCGCTCGGCATTGGTGCCGGTGACCACGAAGCGATCGCCACGGCGGAAGATAGTCACGTCCAGCGCCGCCGAGATCTGGCGCAGGTTTTCATCGAGCGGGCCGCACAGGTTGGCCAGACGCCGGTTGTCCAGCGGCTGGGGCGCGAAGTGGTGAGGCTGGTTGGGGATCTTTTTCAATGCAGGATTCCGGGTTCAGGGTTCGGTGTTGAGGTTCAGTGCTGGGTCACGATCTCGCCGCGCAGCGAGAAGGGGAAGGCCTCGCGGATGGTCACCTCGACGAACTGGCCGATGAGGCGCTGGCCCTGGGGGCCGCCGTCGAAGTTGACCACGCGGTTGCTCTCGGTACGGCCCTGCAGCTCATGGTCGCGGCGTTTGGAGACGCCATCGACCAGGATGCGCTGCACGCTGCCGACCATGGACGCGCTGATCCTGGCGGCATTGTCGTTGATGGCGGCCTGCAGGCGCTGCAGTCGTTGCAGCTTGACCTCGGGCGGGGTGTCGTCGGCCAGGTTGGCCGCCGGCGTGCCGGGGCGGGCGCTGAAGATGAAGGAGAAGCTGTTGTCGAAGCCGACATCCTCGACCAGCTTGAGCAGGGCCTGGAAGTCTTCCTCGGTCTCGCCGGGGAAGCCGACGATGAAGTCCGACTGCACCGTGATATCGGGGCGCACCTTGCGCATGCGGCGGATCACCGACTTGTATTCCAGCGCCGTATAGCCGCGCTTCATGGCCGCCAGCGTGCGGTCCGAGCCATGCTGGGCCGGCAGGTAGAGGTGATTGCACAGCTTGGGCACCTTGGCGTAGGTGTCGATGAGACGCTGCGAGAATTCCTTGGGATGGCTGGTCACGAAGCGGATGCGCTCGATACCGGGCAGCTCGGCGATGTATTCGATCAACAGCGCGAAGTCGGCGATCTCGCCATCTTCCATCGTGCCGCGATAGGCGTTGACGTTCTGGCCCAGCAGCATGATTTCCTTGACGCCCTGGTCGGCCAGTCCGGCCACCTCGGTGAGGACGTCCTCGAAGCGGCGCGAGACTTCCTCGCCGCGCGTATAGGGCACCACGCAATAGCTGCAATACTTGCTGCAGCCTTCCATGATGGAGACATAGGCGCTGGCGCCTTCCACCCGCGCCGGCGGCAGGTGGTCGAACTTCTCGATCTCGGGGAAGCTGATGTCGACCTGGGGACGACCGCTGTAACGGCGCTCGCTGATCATCTGCGGCAGCCGGTGCAGGGTCTGGGGGCCGAACACCATGTCCACGAAGGGCGCGCGCTTGATGATGGCATCGCCCTCCTGGGAGGCCACGCAGCCGCCCACGCCGATGAGCAGATCAGGATTGTTCTTCTTGAGCGAACGCAGCCGGCCGAGGTCGGAAAACACCTTTTCCTGGGCCTTCTCGCGAATCGAGCAGGTGTTCAGGAGGATCACGTCGGCTTCCTCCGGGCGATCGGTCTTGACCAGGCCTTCGGCCAGGTTGAGCACGTCGGCCATCTTGTCCGAGTCGTACTCGTTCATCTGGCAGCCGAAGGTTTTGATGAATACTTTTTTCTGCATAGATCGGTTAACTAGCGAAGGGCGCGAAGGAGTTCGCATGCCATCATGCGGGCGCTGGCCGGGGGAGGGCGGCGGGCCGCCGGAATCGGGTCCGGGGTGGTGGACGAGCCTGTCCTCAAAGGTTGGCGATTATATCACCGCAAGCCCCGCCGGGCGGGCCTGACAGCGGCCCGGATGCTGTCTTTCAGGCAATCTTCATAGCTCCCGGCAGCAGGCCTGCAGCCACTCCAGCACCGCCCGCAAGCGGGGGACGGCCTTGAGGTCGCGGTGGAACACCGCCCACATCTCACGTTCGACCTGTGGCGTGGCATCCACGGTCTGCAGTTCGGGCGCCACCAGGTAGCCCGGCAGCAAGGCCATGCCCACGCCGGCACGGGCGGCCATGCACTGCGCCATCAGGCTGCTGCTGCGAAAGCGCACCGGGTTGCCGGCCGCGTGGTCTGCGATCCAGCGCGTCTCGGGAATGTCGGGCAGGCCGTCGTCATAGCCGACGAAGGGCACCGTTTTGCGTGCGCGTCGCCAGGCCGCCACGTGCTCGGGCGTGCCGCACAGGTAGAAACTCATCGTCCCCAACGGGCGGGCGATCAGCTCGCCATCCTGCGGCCGCGCGAAGCGCAGCGCCAGGTCGGCTTCGCGCCGGGCCAGGCTGACGGTCTGGTGACCCATGGTGAACTCCACGTCCAGCGCCGGCCAGCGTTCCAGCAGGGCGGGCAGGCGCGGCGCCAGGAACAGGGTACCGATGGCATCGGTACAGGCCAGGCGCAGCTTGCCTTCCAGGCGCAGATCCTCGCCGGCCAGGGAGCGGGCCAGCTGGCGCGTCTGCTCCTGCATGGCGCGCGCGGCTGCCAGCACGGTCTCGCCCAGGCGGGTCAGCTCGATATCATCGGCGCGACGTGAAAACAGCGGCGCGCCCAGCGCTTGCTCCAGCTGCTGCAGGCGCCGGCCGATGGTGGCGTGGGTCACCTCCAGCATGCGGGCCGCGCCCGAGAGGCTGCCGGCATCGATGAAGGCGGCGAAGCTGCGCAGGCTTTCCCAGTCTGCCTTTTCAATGGCACGGCTACCGGAGCGGGTCTTGGCTGTTAATTTATTCACAGTTAGATAGCGATTTTTTGGAATGGTGGTGCGTATTTTAACGGGCTAAGATCACTTCATCCGCACTTCAACCCATCACCTGTCGTCATCAAGCAAAGGAGCCCGACCATGGCCATTCCCCAGACCCTGATCCAGATCGCCGGCGGCGTCGCGCGCGTCGCCTCCTGGCAAGAGGCGGTACTGCTGGTCATCGACCATCAGACCGAATACACCACCGGCCGCGCGCCCATGAGCGGCATCGACGCCGCCGTGACCGAGATCGCCGCGCTGCTGGCGCAGGCCCGCGCAGCCGGTGCACCGGTGATCCACGTGGTCCATCACGGCAAGCCGGGCGGCGCGATGTTCGATCCGCAGGGGCCGCATGTGGCCATCATCGATGGCATCGGTCCGGTGGCCGGCGAGGTCACGATCGTCAAGGGCTTGCCCAATTCCTTCGCGGGTACCACCCTGGATGCCGAACTGAAGAAGACCGGACGCAAGTCGCTGGTGGTGGCGGGCTTCGCCACCCATATGTGCGTCAGCGCGACCGTGCGTTCGGCGCTGGACCATGGCTATGCCTCTACCGTGGTGGCCGCCGCCTGCGCCACCCGTGACCTGCCCGATCCGCTGGGCGGCCAGCCGCTCGCAGCCGCCGACATCCACCGCATCGCCCTGGCCGAGCTGGCTGATCGCTCCGCCACCGTGGTCGGCCGGGCCGCCGACCTGCTGGTGGCCTGAGGCGGCGACGGTTCAGCTTAGACGGCTGAGGCAGGGAGGATGGCACGAGGGTGCCATCCTCTTTTTTTTGTGATGCTAGGACCTGACTTATCGAGAAGCGGATCGATATCGTCGATTTCCTCACAAAATTTCATCGCGATACGACCTGGGAACTAGCAATAATTAGAAATTGAGAGAAAAGATTCATTGAGGCAAAAAATGCCAGGATGAAATCAGTTAGTTTGTCGGCTGTTCAAAAATCATGCCTCTGCGCAAAGCCGGCTGGCAACGCCGCTCGCAGGGGGCATGGCAGGCATGCAGGCAGCCGTGCGGTAAGGACCGCCATGCAGGCATTTCATAACAGTATGCACACCCAGGTGCGGGATGCCGGTACGGCAGCAGCCAATAAGGATTAGTCGCCCATGATGTCGGCAGTCTATCGCGACAGGCTAGATGCCTTGCTCGCCAGTGGTCAGCGCAGGATCCTCGGTATCGCCGGCGCGCCCGGCAGTGGCAAGTCCACGCTGGCGCAAGCCTTGCTGGAGCAGGCCGGCGACCGCGCCGTGGTGCTGCCCATGGATGGCTACCACCTTTCCAATGCCCAGCTGGCCCGTCTGGGCCGCGCCGCGCGCAAGGGCGCCGAGGACACCTTCGACAGCGCCGGCTACGTCCACCTGCTGACGCGGCTGCACGGGCAGGCGCAACAGGCGTCAGGCGAGGTGGTCTATGCACCGCAGTTCCTGCGCGAGATCGAGGAGGCCATCGCCGCTGCCATTGCCGTGCCACCCGAGGTCCAGCTCATCATCACCGAAGGCAATTACCTGCTGCTGGAGCGTGGCCACTGGGCGCGCGTGCGTTCCCTGCTGGACGAATGCTGGTACGTGGAGATCGATACCGCCTTGCGCGTGGAGCGGCTCATTGCGCGCCATATGCAGTACGGCCGCAGTCGCGAGCAGGCCACGGCCTGGGTCCTCGGCAGCGATGAAACCAATGCCGCCCTGATCGAGACCACCCGTAGGCGCGCCGACCTGGTGTTCCGCTGGGACTGACAGGTCCGGTGCGCATGGCCTTCCCGATCAGTAAGGTCGCAGTACCCGTAGTGCCCGAAGCAAGCAGTCAACAACAATCATCCCCCCAAAAAACGGAGACAAGCATGATCAAGAAATCCCTCGCCATGGCCTGTTCGATGCTGCTGCTGGGCGCCGCCGCCCAGTGCGCGCAAGCGGCCGACAAGCCGCTCAAGTCGGTCGGCGTCACCCTGGGCGACCTGGCCAATCCCTTCTTCGTCGCCATCGCCAAGGGCGCCGAAAGCGGTGCGCACAAGATCAATCCGGACGCCAAGGTGACCGTGGTCTCCTCCAAGTACGACCTCAACACCCAGGTTGGCCAGATCGAGAACTTCATCGCCAACAAGGTCGACATGATCGTGGTCAACGCCGCCGATTCCAAGGGCATCGGCCCGGCCGTGAAGAAGGCCAAGAAAGCCGGCATCGTCGTGGTGGCGGTGGACGTGGCTGCCGAGGGCGCCGACGTGACCGTGATGTCGGACAACACCATGGCCGGCGCCGAGTCGTGCAAGTTCCTCGCCGACAAGTTGCAGGGCAAGGGCAATGTGGTCATCGTCAATGGTCCGCCGGTCTCGGCGGTGATGGATCGCGTCACCGGTTGCAAGGCCGAGTTCAAGAAATCGCCCGGCATCAAGATCCTCTCCGACAACCAGAACGCCGGCGGCAGCCGCGATGGCGGCCTGACCACCATGTCCAACCTGCTGGCCGCGCACGGCAAGATCGATGCGGTCTTCGCCATCAACGACCCCACTGCCATCGGCGCCGAACTGGCGATCCGCCAGGCCAAGCGCAGCGACATCAAGTGGATCAGCGGCGTAGATGGTGCGCCTGACGCCGAGCGCGCCCTCAAGGACAGCAAGTCGCTCTTCGCCGCCTCGCCGGCCCAGGACCCGTATGGCATGGCCGCAGAGAGCGTGGCCATCGGCTATCAGCTCATGAACGGTCATGCGCCCGAGAAGAACGTCAAGCTGCTGCCGGTCAAGCTGATCACGCGCGATAACGTGGCCGACTACAAGGGCTGGGTGCCGGCCAACTGAGCTCGCGCTGGCGCTCCTTCCCTCCCTGCCGGCACAAGTTGTCCTTGAACGGATGCGCTGGCAGGGCTTACTTCTTCCTGGAACCATGACCTCCACTCCGATATTGCAGATGAGCGGCATCAGCAAGTCCTTCGGCGCGACACGGGCGCTGTCGGACATGCACCTCAACATCCGCCCCGGCGAGATCCACGCGCTCATGGGCGAGAACGGTGCCGGCAAGAGTACGCTGATGAAGGTACTCTCCGGCGTGCATGCCCCCGACCATGGCCAGATCCTGCTGGACGGCAAGCCGGTCGCGCTGCGCGACCCGGCCGCCAGCCGCGCCGCCGGCATCAACCTGATCTACCAGGAACTGGCGGTGGCGCCCAACATCAGCGTGGCCGCCAATGTCTTCATGGGCAGCGAATTGCGCAACCGCCTGGGCCTGATCGACCATGCCGCCATGCGCAGTCGTACCGATGCCGTGCTGGCGCAACTGGGTGCGGCCTTCAAGGCATCGGACCGCGCCGGTCGCCTCTCCATCGCCGAGCAGCAGCAGGTGGAGATCGCCCGGGCACTGGTGCATCGCAGCCGCATCCTCATCATGGACGAGCCGACGGCGGCGCTGTCCGAACGCGAGACCGAGCATCTCTTCGGCGTGGTGCGGCGGTTGCGCGATGAAGGCCTGGCTGTCATCTACATCAGCCATCGCATGGCCGAGGTGTATGCCCTGGCCGATCGCGTCACGGTGCTGCGCGACGGCAGCTTCGTGGGCGAACTCGCGCGCGAGCAGATCGATGGTGAGCGCATCGTGCAGATGATGGTGGGGCGTTCGCTGGGCGAGTTCTACCAGCATCGCCGGCTCTCACCCGAGGAAGCGGCGCAATTGAAGACCGTGCTGCAGGTGCGCGGCGTGGCTGGCGGCAAGGTCAGGCCGGCGTCCTTCGAGGCGCGCGCAGGCGAGGTGCTGGGACTGGCCGGGCTGGTGGGTGCCGGGCGCACTGAACTGGCGCGCCTGCTCTTCGGCGTCGATGCCAGGAGCGCTGGCGAGATCCTGCTCGACGGCGTGGCGGTGCAGATCGACACACCGCGCGCGGCCATGCGCCAGGGGATCGCCTATGTGCCCGAGGATCGCAAGGGCCAGGGCCTGTTCCTGCAGATGGCGGTGGCGGCCAATGCCACCATGAACGTGGCCGCACGCCATGCGCGGCTGGGCCTGATCCGGCGCCGCTCGCTGCAGGGTGTGGCCAATGCTGCGATCAAACGCCTCAACGTCAAGGTCGCCCATGGCGAGGTGGCGGTGGGCAAGCTCTCCGGTGGTAACCAGCAGAAGGTATTGCTGGCACGCTGGCTGGAGATCGCCCCGCGCGTGCTGATCCTCGACGAGCCTACGCGGGGTGTGGATATCTATGCCAAGAGCGAGATCTACCAGCTTGTCCACAGGCTGGCCGAACAAGGCGTGGCAGTGATCGTCATCTCCAGCGAATTGCCGGAAGTGATCGGCATCTGCGACCGCGTGCTGGTCATGCGTGAGGGCAGCATCACGGGCCAGCTCTGCGGCCCCGACCTGACCCAGGAAAACGTCATGCGCCTGGCCACCGATACAGGCGCAGCGCCTGCCACCACTCTTGCTAACGAATCCCATGGCTGATACCAGGACTCCCATGATGCACAATGCCGATGCCGGCGCACAGGCTGCGCCGCGATCCACCTCCACCGCACAATGGCTGCTGCACCGGCTGGGCATGTTGCCGGTGCTGGTGGTGTTGTACCTGTTGTTCTATGCGCTGACGATCTATCTCAGTGGCGATGGCACCTCCAACTTTGCCTCCGCCGAGAACACCATGAACATCCTGCGCCAGGTCGCCATCAACCTGGTGCTGGCCGCCGGCATGACCTTCGTCATCCTCACCGCCGGCATCGACCTCTCGGTGGGCTCGGTGCTGGCCGTGTCGGCCGTGCTGGGCATGCAGGTCTCGCTGGGGGCGGCGCCGGGCTGGTCGATCCCGGTCTTCGTGCTTTCCGGGCTGGTGATGGGCATGGTCAATGGGGCCATGGTGGCCTTCCTCAACATCAATGCCTTCGTGGTCACGCTGGGCACGATGACGGCCTTCCGGGGCGCGGCCTACCTGCTTGCCGATGGCACCTCGGTGCTCAACAACGACATTCCCAGCTTCGAGTGGATCGGCAATGGCGACTTCCTCCATGTGCCCTGGCTGATCTGGGTGGCGGTGGCGGTGGTGCTGCTGTCCTGGGTCATCCTGCGCAAGACGGTGCTGGGCATGCACATCTATGCCATCGGCGGCAACCTGCAGGCGGCGCGCCTGACGGGCATCCGCGTGGGTCTGGTGCTGCTGTTCGTGTATGCCATCAGCGGCCTGTTCTCGGGGCTGGCCGGGGCGATGTCGGCCAGTCGCCTGTACGGCGCCAACGGCAACTGGGGCAGCGGTTATGAACTGGATGCGATCGCCGCCGTGGTGCTGGGCGGCACCAGCCTGATGGGCGGTGTCGGCACGATCTGGGGGACGGTGGTGGGCGCGCTCATCATCGGTGTGATGAACAACGGCCTGACCATCCTCGGGCTGTCGTCGTTCTGGCAATACGTGGCCAAGGGCGCGGTGATCGTGCTGGCGGTGATCCTGGACAAATGGCGTCAGAAGGACGCAAGCCAATGAGGCCCCACATGACGCAACTTCCCGATGTCGAAAGCCTGCGCTTCCTGCAGGATCATGTGGCCAGCACACTGGCCTTCTACGATCGCCATGCCATCGACCCGCAGGGCGGCTTCTATCACTACCTGAAGGATGATGGCAGCGTCTACAACCGCAGCCATCGTCATCTGGTCAGCGCCACGCGGCTGGTGTTCACCCAGGCCATGGCCTATACCCACACCGGCCAGGCGCGCTATCTGCAGCAGGCCCGGCAGGCGCTGGCGCAGATGGAAAGCTTCCGCCATGCCCAAGGGCCGCTGGCCGGATTGTTCGCCTGGACCACCGAGGCCGGCCGCATCGAGGATGGTACGGTGATGGCCTATGGCCAGGCCTTCGTGCTGCTGGCCTATGCGCATGCGCATCGCATCGGCCTGTGCGATGAAGAGGCGGTGGCACAGGCCTTCGAGCGGATGGAGACGGCCTTCTTCGAACCGCAGCAGCGCGCCTACGCCGACGAGATCACGCCGCTCGGTGAGCGCATCGGCTATCGCGGCCAGAACGCCAACATGCACATGTGCGAAGCCTGCCTGGCCGCCTACGAGGCCACCGGACGACAGCGTTACCTGGAGCGCGCGCAGCTACTCATCGAGCGTTTCGTCTTCGAGCTGGCACGGCAGTCGCAGGGGCTGGTGTGGGAACATTATCGCCAGGACTGGTCGCTGGACGAGGACTACAACCGCGGCAATCGCGACAACATCTTCAAGCCCTGGGGCTTCCAGACCGGCCATCAGACCGAATGGGCCAAGCTGCTGCTGATCGCCCATGGGCATGCGCCGCAGCTGCCCTACGTGGCGCGTGCGGCCGAGTTGCAACGCGCGGCCTGGCAGCATGGCTGGGATCCCCTGTACGGCGGCCTGATCTACGGCTTCGGTACCGACTTGCGGCCCTACGACACCGACAAGTACTTCTGGGTGCAGGCCGAGTCATTCGCCAGTGCCTGGCGTCTGTGGCGTGTCACGGGGGAGGCGGAATTCCGCGACCAGTACCATGCCATCTGGGCGTGGAGCTGGGCGCACCTGGTCGATCACCAGTTCGGCGCGTGGTTCCGCATCCTGGCCGCCGACGGCACCAAGCTGGAAGACACCAAGTCACCCGCCGGCAAGGTGGACTACCACACCATGGGGGCCTGCTGGGATGTGATGGCGGCGGGAGGACTGCGCCAGCAGGGCTGATCCGCCCCCCCCCCCCCCGTTCAGGGCGTCTTGAGGAAGACGCTGTCGTAGATCCTGCGGATCTCGGCGGCAGAATCGGGATCGTGCCAGCGTTGCACGATGGCGCGGTAATAAGGCTTGTCGCGATACGCCACCAGCACCTTGTCGACCTGTTCGATGACCTTGCGCCCCCATTCGTTCTTCGGACACATCACGCGGTTGAACACCACTTCATCGGCCTCCTGCGTAGGGATGGCCACCAGTTCGCCGGGATGGCCCATGACGCTGGCCTGGTAGAAGGCCAGCAGGGGCAGTTCGATCATGTAGTCGATACGCCCGGCCAGCAGCATGCTGATGGCCTCGACCTGTTCGGAGTAGTTCTCGCGCGGGGGATAGGCGGCCAGCAGCCGGTCCACGGTCGGGCTGTAGGAGCGGTCGCGCATCACCGAGGTCGTCAGCTGTCGGTTCTGCAGCAGGGCTTGCAGCGACTGTGGCGACCTGAACTGTGACTGGCGGTCGCGACGCACGATGATGCGCAGTGGTAGGAAGATCGAGGTGGGTAACGAGAAGTAGGCATAGGCTTCGCGCTCGGGAGTCTTCAACGCGCCTATGTAACACCAGTGGCTGCCTTTCCTGATCTCGGTGATCACGCGCGGGAAGGGCGCGGACAGGTCGACATGCTCGTACTGTGGCAGGTGCTCACGGATGACACCCAGGGTCAGGTCGAAGATGCCCTGCTGCGCCCATTCGCCCTCGCGGATCATGTAGGGCGGCACGTGATGCCGCCCCCAGATGATCTGGTCACCGGCCATGGCCGGCAGGCCGGGCAGCGCCAACAGCAGCAGGGCCAGGAACTGACGTAATGCACGATGCAACATGGCCGGCTTTCTTCGATAAACAGCAGGCTAGGCGGGAACGTCCGCCACCAGCGTCTGGTTGCGCCCCAGTACCTTGGCGCGATAGAGCGCCGCATCGGCCGTCTGCAGCAGGGTGTGGAAATCGCCTTCCGGCGGGGGCACGCAACTGGCCACGCCGACGCTGATAGTGATGCGTCCGAACTCCGACATGCCGTGCGGGATGGCCAGGGCATAGATGGCTTCGCACATCTTGTGGGCGATGCCGTTGCCGGAATCGGCATCGGTATCGGCCGCGATCAGGGCGAACTCCTCGCCACCATAGCGCGCCACCGTGTCGCCGGGCCGGCCGACGGTCTGCTGCAGCGCCTGGGCAACCTGGCGCAGAACGGCGTCGCCGGCCACATGACCATAGTGATCGTTGTAGTGCTTGAACCAGTCCACATCGATGATGGCCACCGTCAGGGGACTGCCGGCGCGGGCGCAGCGGCGCCATTCCTGGACGAGTGTCTCGTCGAAGCAGCGGCGGTTGGCAATGCCGGTGAGACCATCGGTCAGGCTGAGCATCTTGAGCTGGTCGTTGGCCTGGGCCAGGTCGCGGGTACGCTCGGCGATGCGCAGCTCCAGCGAGCGGTTCAGGGCACGCAGGGATTGCTTCTCCTGTTCCAGCTGGTCGTAGAGCCGCTGGTTTTGCACGGTATGCTTGCGCAGGCTGGCCAGCATGGCATTGATGGCATCGGCCAGGAAGTGCAGCTCATGCTGCTTCTTGCCCGGCAGGACGATGCTGCTCTGGGCATTGGGCTGGTTCAGGTCCTGCTCCCGCACGAAGCGGCTGAGCTTGGTGATAGGCTCGCCCAGCCAGCGCTGGAACACATAGAGGAAGATGAACCACAGCACCAGGGTCTTGATGATGGAGTTGATCAGGATCAGCGTGAAGCCGTAAGCCACCTTCTTGATGACCACGTGGCGGCTGGAATACACGGTCCAGGAACCGATGTCATGGCTGACATTGTGCTCGTCGCGATACAGGATAGGAAAGCGATGGCTGGTGGACGCATTGAGGAAACCGGCCGCTACCATGCTGCGCACGCCATCGGCATCGACGTGGATGTGGCGGCCCTCGCTATCGAAAACATTTCCGCGCGCCATCACCAGCCGGCCCTGGGGATCCTCGATCTTCACCCCTGTCACCACCGGCAGGTTGCTGATGCCCGCCAGGGTGGCGCGTTGCACGTCACCCTGGAAGCGCCAGGTCGAGCTGGCCAGGCTGGCCCCGAAGGTCCTGTCCATGGCCAGCAGTTCGCTGTCGATGCCAGCCTTGGTGTGCTGATAATCGGCGCTCAGCTGTACGCAGGTCACGATGAGCGTGACCACGAAGTAGCTACCGAAGATGATGCGCAGCAGATGGACAGCCAGGGAATTCTTGGAGAGCAAATTCATGTTCTTGCGCGATCTAGGCTATCGGTATGCTTTGCTCGAAGTGGAATAGATTATGCGGGTCATACTTCTTTTTCACCCGCATGAGTTGTGGCAGGTTGTCGCCATAGTAGGCCTTCGCCCAGTGCGGCAGCTCCCGGCTGGGGAAGTTGACGTAGGACTGCGGCAGCATGAAGCGCTGCATGGCCGCGAAGTATTCCGACAGCCAGGCCTGCTGCCGGCGCACCACGTCGGGTTTGTCGATGGGCGCCCAGGCGCTTTCCATTTCGAAGATGTAGTTGGCGTTGCGATGCACGTAGGCGGTGGCATCGGTGGCGACGTCCCTGACCTTGCCGCCGATGGCGAAGAGGATGCCCATGTTCTCCGGCAGCAGCGAGCCGCCCGGCCATTTCATCATCCACTGCAGCATGGTCTCCAGCGCCTCCGGCGGCAGCGACTCGGCCACGTAGGAAGAGCGCAGGTCGTACATGCCGTTGGGGTCATCGGTGATGAGGTAGTCACGTGCCTGCCAGTAGCTCATCTGGCGGATGTCCTGCTTGAGCGGCTTGACCAGCTTGAGCGCCGGCGCCAGCGCTTCCAGCGCCTTCTCGCGCGGGCCGAAGAATTGTCCCAGCGTCGTCACCAGCAGTTGCTCGCGACGCGGGAAGGCGCCGGGGGCATCGGGATAGGCCTTGGTGCGGGTGGAGATCTGCTGGGCGTGGTTGTTCTGGATCTCCTGGAGCGCGGTGAGCAGTTCGATCTGCTTCTCGCCGGGCCAGACGATGTTGAAGATGGTGACATCATCCTTGACCTCGTGCAGCTCGAAGCTGAAGGCGGTATTGATGCCGAAATTGCCGCCGCCGCCGCCGCGCAGTGCCCAGAACAGGTCGCGATGGTCGCCCTGGGCATCGGCGCTGACCTGCTGGCCGTTGGCCAGGACCACGTAGGTCTGCACCAGGCTGTCGCAGGTCAGGCCGGCGTGGGTGGCGGAAAATCCCCAGCCGCCGCCCAGCACCAGGCCGCTGGCGCCCACCGTGGGGCAGCGGCCGGAGGGAATGGCGAAGGTCGAGCCGCTGAAGGCGTCGGCCATGTTCTGGTTGCTGGCGCCGGCCAGGATATAGCCACGGTTCTTGTCGGTATCGAACCAGACCTTGTTCATGGCCTTGACGTCGATGAGCAGCCCGCGCGTGGTGGAGAAGCCGGCATAGTTATGGCCGCCGGAGCGTACCGCGAACTTCTCGCGGTGATCGGCCGCCCAGCGCAGGCAGAGCCGGACGTCGTGGGCATCGGCGCACATCGCCACGGCACGCGGCAGGATGTCGGCAAAGCGGGCATTGTTGGGGGCCGCCGCCATGGCATATCCCATTTCACCCGGCAGGATCAGCCGGCCATGCAGACTGTTGCGCAAGGCCCGCAGGTTCTTGGGCGTATGCAATGCCGGGGCAGCGGGGGCAATCGGTGCGGCCTTGAGCGCCGCGGGAATACTGCTTGCGTACAACAACGCGGCGCCGGCTTGCAGGAAGTTGCGCCGTGGCATGGCCTTGGAATCGCCCATTTTTTCCCCTGATGAAGTTGTTCTCGCCGCGCCGGTGGAGCCGGTGCGCTGGTCAGATCATTCTATCGCTTGGTTTTGTTGTCTTGCGCAGCGAAATTGATTCTTTCGTACATCTTTTTTTGTAATTACGTGATTGTTGGTGATTATCTGTGACTATCTGGAATGTAACTGCGTGCTATGGCTGGCACAGGGCCTCACTCAGCCACTGCCGGTCGGCCGCGAAGCACTGGTTCATCCAGGTACTGAATGAGGCCAGTGGCGAGGACGGGTTGCCATCCTGGCTGTGCGGATGGACCAGCCAATACGCCGCGTCTTGCCAATCTCCAGCCGGGAAGGGTGCCACCAGCATGCCCTGGCGCAATGCCAGCGATACCAGCGACCAGCGCGCCAGCGTCACGCCCTGGCCGGCGATGGCTGCATCGATGGCCGCGCTTTCGTGGTTGAAGACGATCGCCGGCGCGGCCGCCATGTCGGCGCCATCGATGCCATGCTGGGAGAACCAGTCGGCCCAGGCCTGGCGGTCGTGGACATGCAGCAAGGTCAGCCCGCGTAGCGCCGCCGATTCGCCATGGCCGGCCAGGGCTGGTGCGCAGACCGGCAGCAGGCGTTCCTCGCTCAGTCGCGTGCAGGACAGTCCCGGCCAGGGCCCGACGCCATAGCGGATGGCAGCATCGATGTCTTCACGCAGGAAGTTGACGTGTTGCTCGCTCTGTGTCAGGTGCAATTCGAGTTGCGGATGCTGGCGGGCGAAATCGCCCAGGCGCGGCACCAGCCATTTCGACGAGAAATTCGGTGAGCAGGACAGCGACAGGCGCGCCGGAGCAGGGTGCGACGCCAATGCGGCGGTGGCCCGTTCGATCTGATCCAGCGCCACACCGATGGCGTGCAGGTAATCGGCGCCGGCCGTGGTGAGACGCAACTGGTTGGGCAGACGCTCGAAGAGCGGGCGGCCGAGTTCTTCCTCCAGTGCCTTGATCTGGTGGCTCACCGCACCCTGGGTGACGCACAGCTCCTGTG
The DNA here is from genome assembly GCF_016429215.1 of Herbaspirillum sp. ASV7. Classification (GTDB taxonomy): domain Bacteria; phylum Pseudomonadota; class Gammaproteobacteria; order Burkholderiales; family Burkholderiaceae_D; genus Herbaspirillum. Next base: position 34,824 of record NZ_JAELUH010000024.1, read on the forward strand.
CGGCCAGCGTGAAGCTGCAATGGCGTGCGGCGGCATCAAAGGCGCGCAGGGCATGCAGGGAGGGAAGTTTGCGAGCGGCCATGGACATGAAAGGGATTGGGGCTAGCCTGAGAAAAGATGCTTTGCGGCATACCGACGCTGAAAAATATCATGGATGCCATGTCATTGCAGCCCGGCCATTCAGGGCGGCGACGGCAGCCTTTCCAATGCCTGACCTCTTGAGGAGTCTTCATGAATCTGCAACAACGTCTCGACCAGCTTTCTCTCACCTTGCCGGCCTCGTCCGCTCCCGGGGCGCGCTATGCCAGCGGTGTCCAGCACCAGGGGCTGGCATGGATCAGCGGGCAGCTGCCGCGCGAGGGAGATCGTGTGCTGGTGGCCGGCAAGCTGGGCCGCGAAGTCTCGATCGCCTCTGGTCAGGAAGGCGCACGCGCGGCGCTCCTGCGCGCGCTGGCCGCGTTGCGCGATACGGTGGGTGATCTGACGCGCATCGAGCGCATCCTGAGGCTCAATGTCTATGTCAACAGTAGCGATGATTTCAGCCAGCAGAGTGCGGTTGCCGATGGCGCCTCGTCGCTGATCTATGAGCTGTTCGGCCCGGAGCTTGGCGCGCATGCGCGCACCAGCGTGGGCGTGGCGCAATTGCCGCGCAATGCCTGTGTCGAACTGGATATCGTGGTGGCGCTGGAGGTGTAAGCGCGATTGGCAGCCGGCAGGGCGGGACTTCCTTGATTCCTGACAAGGCAAGCGGTGGACGAGCGCGCATAATGGGCAGGAGATCATATGCTCCGGGATCGTTCACACAGGATGAGGTTGCAATGGATACGCGGGATTACTTTGGAGTTCCTTTGGCCAATGTGCAGGCTGCACAGGCGCATCATCACTATGCGAAGCACCTGCGCCTCAATACGCGCGTGCCCACTCGCAGGGAGGTGGCCTCGCTTCCCGCGCACGAGTTGCATCCGCTGCTGCTGGACTGGATGACCCGCAGCGCCACCGAGATCATTCCCAGCCGGGTGCAGATCAATGAAGTCCTCGCGGTCTTGCGGGCGCGCGCGGATCAGGCATCGTTGCTGGAGGTGGTGGAGATGTGCGTCAACTATCTCCAGCAGGATTAAGTTAGCCAAAAAGAGATAGCCAAAGGGGCATCTTTTCTTCGCGCTCTAATTTCCTGATTTTAACGATCAGTAAGCTTTGCTATATGATCTGCCAAGGCCAGATGTGATCAGTCTCATTCGGTCGGTTGTTGGTACAGATCTTGCCACAGTATGGTGCTCCCAATATCGAGGTTAATTTGTGATGACGGCTGTAGAAGAAAGAAAAAATCGCTTTACAAAGTACTTCCCGCTATTGCTAGACGCTTTGCGTTCTACTGACCCAAATCCGATGCGTCCTGCCGAGGCTATGGCATGGATTCGGGCACACGAATCAGTTGCCGATGAAGACCTGTCTCGACGTATTCAAGGTGGCGGTCAATCAATCTTTGAAAATGATTTGCATTGGACTCGTTTCTACCTCGTGAAGGCCGGATTGATTAGCAAGCTAAAGCGAGGATTTTGGAGCTTGTCAGAAGAGGGGCGCAATACTCACCTGAACGCTGAGCAGACCTGGGATCTCTACGTTCGAATACGCGATGCAAATCGGCTCAACGATGTCACCTCTGAAGACGAGGTATCCGCGCCTGAAATTAGCAGTGATGCCGATTACGAAAAATCGTATTGGTTCGTCGGAGCAAATTGGGATGAGGGTGACCAGTCACAGCGTTTTCTGAACGAGGGTATCTGGCAGAACGGCTACTTTGATCAATTCCTGGATCAAGTTCGTAGCATTCGGCCTGGCGATCAGATCGCAATTAAAGCTGCATTTGTCCAGAAACGTAACTTGCCCTTTGATGTTAAGGGTAAGCCAGTCTCGGTAATGCGAATCAAGGCCACGGGCACTGTTCTAGAGAATTTGGGAGATGGTCGGACGGTTCGGGTGGCTTGGGATCCAATTATGGCTCCGCGTGACTGGTTCTTTTATACGTACAGAAACACCATTGCACAGGCTGATCCAGAGGCTGAAAATGGGCGCCTGCTGATCGAATTCGCATTTAAGGGGGCCACTCAAGACTACTTATTGTTCTTGGATCAACCTTATTGGAAAGAAAAATATGGTGGTCATACTCGCGCCATAAGTACTGACGAAAACGCTGCTGCTGTGTTTGAGGATGAAGAGGTGGCCGAAGAGGTGGTCTCCTCCTATACCATCGATAACATCGTTGAAGAAGGTTGCTTTCTCTCTCCGGGTGAACTGGCGGAGATACTGCTTCGATGGCGAGCGAAGAAAAATCTAATTCTCCAGGGGCCGCCCGGTACAGGTAAGACTTGGCTTGCCAAGCGCCTTGGATTTGCGCTCGTCGGTTCGGACGACCTTGATGCCTTACGCTCACGCTTGCGTATCGTGCAATTCCACCCTTCACTCACTTATGAGGATTTTGTTCGGGGCTGGCGTCCAGCGGGTAACGGTCAGTTGGCTTTGGTGGACGGTATTCTCATGCAAGCTATTCAAGCGGCCGAGAGCGAGCCGGACTTGCCGTTTGTCCTCGTCATCGAGGAAGTCAATCGCGGCAATCCGGCTCAGATTTTTGGTGAGATGCTGACACTAATGGAGGCCTCGAAACGTCATCGTTCGGAGGCCATGGAATTAGCCTATCGTAGGGAGCCGGGAGAGCGGATTCATGTTCCCGATAACTTGTATGTTATCGGGACGATGAATGTTGCTGATCGTTCATTGGCCATTGTCGATCTCGCGCTTCGCCGGCGCTTTGCTTTCGTGGATCTGGAACCGCGCTTTGACACACCATGGTACACATGGTGTTTGAAGTATGGCCTCGAAGCTTCGTTGATCGATGAAATCAGACTCAGAATCACAGAGCTGAACAGCAAAATTGGGGCGACGGTCTCTCTCGGGCGGCAATTCCTGATAGGGCATTCTTATCTGACACCTGATGCGACCGTCGACGATGGTGCAATTTGGCTTCGGGCAAAAATTGAAACGGAGATTGCGCCCTTGCTTGACGAATATTGGTATGACTCGCCAGAAACAGCACGGGCACTCAAACAAAAGCTTTTGGCGGGCTTAGATTGAGCGAAAGTACGGTTGCCGATAATGCGATGGGGACGCGCATGGTCGGCCGAATTCCCATCCAAAACTTGTGGTTTCTGATGTTGTACGCATCGGAACTGACGCGTATCAAGGGTGCATTCAATGCCTTCGTCGAAAAAGATTTCACTGAAATCCCAGATCTGATTGGGAGATTGCTCACCCATGCCGTTGAACAGCGTCTGCGCCGAAATATCTCGCGTGGATATCGATCCCGGTCTCAGAACCTTGCTCGTGTTAGAGGGCGAATTGACGTACTCAGAACTGAGACGCAGCAGTTGTTATCTCGAGGCGAGGTTTATTGCCGTTTTGAGGAACTGACAACCGATACTCCACGAAACCGCTTGATACGCGCCGCTCTCGATATGCTGGCACGCTTGGTCGGCAATCGCGATTTGAGTCAGCGATGCCGCTCTCTCGCGGCTACACTTGGGCGTTCTGGAGTGTCCGGCAATAGGCCGTCTTCAACCGATCTATTGCAAGACAGAATCAGTCGGAATGATGACCAAGATCGCCTCATGGTTGCCTTAGCGAAATTGGCGTTTGATTTGGTTCTGCCGACAGAAGAAGTTGGTACGACAGCAATGGTCTCTCCTGAGCGCAGAGAGACTTGGGTACGGCATCTGTTCGAGAAAGCAGTGCTAGGTTTTGCGCGAGTTGAACTTGAACCAAGCGGATTTTACGTACGTGGCGGGATGCGTCTGAATTGGCAGCTATCGGCCCAGAGCGATGGCATTGCGAATATTTTCCCTGGAATGGTTACGGATATCGTCATCGACGATCCGAGCGCAAGCCGGCGGCTTGTTATTGACACTAAGTTTACTTCCGTTCTTGGTGCTAATCGTTTTGGTGGAGAGGTTCTAAAAAGCGCATACATTTATCAAATGTATGCCTATTTGCGTTCGCAGGAGGGGCGTGGGGACCTGTGGGAGCGAGCATCTGCTTTGTTCGTTCATCCTGCAGTCAACGCTCGTATCCGTGAGGCTGGCAGGATTCAGGGGCACGTTATTGCATTTTCTACTGTAGATCTTTGTCAGGACGCGTCAACGATCCGGGTGGAGCTCCGAGATATATTGCTGAGCGCAGTTTCATAGGCTTTTTTGCCGATGGACATACTAATATGACTGTTAGGGGGGGCCAAAACAAAAAGCCCGTTGTCTCTTGCGAGAACAACGGGCTTTTCGGACGACGCCGCATACACATGAGATGTCCATGCAGCGACGGGTATCTGGTGGGATAGGTTCCCTCGAATTGCTTTTATAACTGATTGAATTTAAATTGGAAATATTTTCTTGCATCGAGAAATTCCCCCAAAAATTCCCCTAAAAACTAACCGGTTTCCAATTTAAAGTCGGCTGGTCGAATTCCGGAATTTGAAGCGAGGAGGATTTTTTTTTGTTGCATTTTTGTGACGTATGACCGCGTCCGGGTATTCGACGAGCTAAGCGTGGGGCAATCTGAGAGGATCCTGATCTTAGGAAATCTCGAACTAGACAAACTCGCTGACGGGGGAGTGCTGCGAGCTAAAATGTCCACCATCGGCCAGAATCGGCCGTCTGAAATAAAGTAAACCCGGGTGGGGAGGGGGCAATGAGATTCTTACGTCTTTCTTTATTGGCGTTGACGTTACTTTACGTGCCTGTTACGAAAGCAGATCTAGCAGATAACTTGAGTAAGCTAGTGGGTTATATGATCCTTGATACTAAGACAATCAAAGGATGGTATGACGACGATGGAAAAGCTAACGGTTCATTTGAGGGATGCAACCATGGCAGAGTAATCGTCTTTGACGATGGTAAAGTCCTTACTTGTTCCCAGTATGGCTATCAGTATGCCTACAGACCGAGCGCTGTAATTCTCGTGAAGCCAATCACTTATCAAAATTCAACCATCTATGACTACAAGATGGTCGTTGAGGATGAAATTTACGATATGCGCCGCTAAGTGGACATCCAAAATGTTTTTGTAGATCTTAGGCGGGTGCAAGAGGTAATGGCGGAAAGTTAGGTTCTGATATTGGGGTATCAATGAGGAAGCAAGACGGCATCTCCAAATATAAGCTGAATAAAATTGCGGTGGAGTCTTTGAAAAACGCAATTCGACTTCATTTCGACGCTATCTTTTTATACGAAAACGGATCTTTCCCCAGTGCCCTCCAGCTTTCAGTTTTAGCAATCGAGGAATTTTCTAAAGCCAATTGGGTAGATCACTACATTTGGTCTTCAGAAGTAAATGAAGGCTATCCGGATGCTGAGTTTGAGCAACGATGGCTGAAGCTCCTTTATTTGCATCCACAAAAGCAATGGAATTTTGTGGCGAGAGACATAGAAAGCTACTCTCCGAAATTCATTTCCCTCGTTCAAAGCAGGAAGCTTGAGGAAAAAAAACAAGACGCAGTATACGTAGGCCTAGCTCGTTCAAAGGGAAAAGTCGATATAGATAGTCGTATATCAACACCGGCTCGGATTAAGCAAAAAGATGCGAAGCAGATCATTTCCATAGTTAATGTCGAACTGCTACGTATTTGTGCAAGGATCGAAGAGGATGATTTCTTTTTCGAGGGGGGCAAAGGTATGGATGAAGTTTTTGATTACGAAATCTATAAACACCTGCTCAAGTGGCCACACAAGAGCGGCACCAAAAATAACGGCTGGCAAAAAAAGAACCTCAAAACCTTGAGGGGCAGATAGCCGACAACTCCCGCCCCCTACTCAATCAGTCTTTCAGCTAGATTTTTTGGATGCATAGCCGGATTCGCATCTGGATACTTCCAATGTTTCTGTGGGCCAGGATGTTCGCAGTCTGCCAATACGGTCTTCTTACTCTTCACCCTATTTGATAGTCGTCGCGCTGTCCAGCTCGGTCCGGCTTGTGTGCCGAACTCAAGCCGAACTGTTTGTGCGCATGCCTCCGAAAAACGCAATGTATAAGGTTGCGTCAAATATGTCGGAATTTAATGAACGCAACCCCATTCAGGGGGCTCAACTTTTCTAGGACTTTGCTTAATCCCACTTGAGGTTTGATACGTCAAATTTAAATTGTTTGTCGCCGCTGTTGTAAAAGCGAGCCTCGATAATTAGCTGTTTTGCTTTCTTCAATTTGGAGAGAAATTTCGATTCGCCATTTACGAAGATAACATCAGAAGATCCACTGGAGGCGCTTGAAGCCGTCCATTTCTCTATTTTTCCATCATCAAATTTGACCGAAAATTGGCACCCCATGAAGCAATCGAATTGCCCCTTGTAAATGGATAGGAGGATTTTAAAGCCGTCTGACGGGCGCTTACGTAAAACGATTTGTAGATCGGAGCCCCCAGAGTAAGGGAAAGAAAAATCGACTTTATTGGCGCTGTCGATGCTTGCAAATTTGGACTTTGTTCCCCTCATTTCGTCCGCGCTCTCCCGATATTCCCAGCCGGCAAATGCATGTTGTGATGCTACGATTAAAGTTGCGGCAAGCGTAATTTTCTTCAGTAGATCCATGTTTTGAATTATTTATGGTGAATGGCGGTTTCCGAGAGGGAAATTAGCTCAGCATTTCCCCTGCTGCATATTCTACCGACTACTTTACTAAAAATTAACTTCTGCTATTGAATCAAATAGCACTCGCCATCTCCGCGACATGTGGAAATAGCGACGGTTCTTCTTCCCGCTACGTGCCCAAAATGGGTAACAGCAAACCCAGAGTCAACGGATTGCTCGATAGTCATTGCGTCCAGAATTTCGCAGAACTGCTCTAGGGTGATGGGCATGTGAACTCCTTTATTTCTTGCGCGTTGGTTAAGCGTTTTCCGTCATGTGGAAGCCGGGACCGGTTTCCTAGGGGTGACACCAGAATGAATTGAGGGGGTGACAGTCATCCTTGGGGAAATCGGGAAAAGTCATCTGCTTTTTGTCACCCCTCTTGCGCCTTGCTGCGCAAGGCTCTGAGGGGGTGACAAAAACAATCGGAAACTTCGTTTCCGAAAAGGAGATGCGTTATGCCATTTCATCTCCTTTTTTCATCTCTGCGTATTTGATTGAATCCGCCATTTTCGCGAGCTGGTTGGCTATACATTGACGACTGATTTTTTCGCCGGTTAATTGTTCATACCGGAGTGCGAGACCCGCCAGACTGGCTTCTCTGTCCATTCGATAGCACTTCCAAATATCATGTCGGCGACGGAGAGTATTTTGCAAATCGGAAAGGGAATAGGACGAGGTGATTTTCACCTTGGCGAGATTCTCTTCCAGATGCTGCAATACAACCTTGCTCAGTCTTCGTGTCTCTTCCTTTTGCTTCGCTACAGGAGCTGATTGGAGAAACATGCACTCATGCTGTTGGCGTAATGTGAGGCTGAGAGAGGCGACCATTTTCCAGTAAGGCCGCCGTCCGGCATAAAACATGTATTCCGCTTCGGCATGAAAGGTCTTTGGACTGCCGCGTAGTAACGCTGCACTGCGACGGTAGCGCACTACCTTTGCATGATCCGGATAGGTCCAGCGCAGCCAGTCAATGTCATAAAGGAAGAGGTCGAATTTCTGGTTAACGTTCTGCGATGTAGAGATTTGCTGCTCATGTCTAAAAATCGGTGGGACACCTTCCCGAGTCAGCGCCTGTGCCAAGAGGAATGCCGCTACGCGCTTGCCGGTAGAAAATGCTTTTTGATAAGCAATGAGCTGGGCATCCCTGCTTAGTTCAGATATCCTATTTTTAGCTTCTTGGACCTGACATGCGGCACGCTCCAATATCGGCTCAAGCGGCTGGAATTCCGCAATTGTCTCGCTCATTCGATGGGCTCGATAGGTTCGCTGAGACCGTCCATAAATCGGCACAAATCGGCCCCCAGCGTCACATACTCAGGCGCGATTCTGCTAATCGTTTCAAGGATAGGCTCTGCGCAGTTTTCCCCAAGGCGTAGTCTTCCGATGAACTGTGACGATTCAAGGGAGCCGAATGGAAATTCATGCAGAAACGCTTGCGCCTCTCTCAGTTCGCCGATATGAGTAACGCTTGCGAGAATGGTTTGGGTCGTTACGTCAGCAATGGCCGCGAGATAGTTGACCAACCCCATCTGTTCGATTGAAAGGTCGGAAAAAGTAATTTTCTTCATGGCGTTTTTTTCCGCGAAAGATATCCCCAGCAAGCGCCGGGGATATATTGTTAGTCTCGGGATGTGAAGAGGTGGGGATGGCCCGGCGTGTGATTCATAATGCAAAGGAACGGCTGGGCCGTCTTTCCATCTGCCGAATGAACTTTGTTGCGGTAGCCGGCAATTACAGTAAAGGTCCCGAACATATCTGTTCGTTCGGTGATCTTTGCTCCCGCAAGTTCTTCTTCAAGCTCGTCGTCGTTGATCGGGAAGTAGCCATCTCCGATGATCGGATGCCAGGCGCGACGCGGCGTCATGTGCCCACCTTTTGGATCAGCGCTGAAATATCTTCTTCACGCCATGCAGTTACGCGCTGAGAGATCTTGATGCCTGCCGGATAGAGACCGCTTTTAACTCCCGCCCACCATGTGGACCTGCTAACTGGAAATCTCTGCAAGACTTCTGGAAGGCGAAGATATCTCTTCGTGTGAAGCAACTCTGTTTGGGGCACGTGCGAAACTCCTCATAAGTAAATCCGACGCAGCCTGTCTGCGTCGTATGAGGTGCATCTTAGAAGTCCGTCTGAACGATCAGGGACAAGAAGTTGTTAGATGTTGTCTCTCCATTCGAGAATGTCTTCTCCATGATTTTTTAGCGCTCGATCTAGTTGTTTTCGTTCGTCGGGCGATAGTGTGCTTTTATATTCCTCCATCGCCTGTCGATACGATCCGGGCTCTCTTTCCCATTCGGCATCCAGACCGCTTTTTCCGTTAAGGATCACCCTACGAGGCCTCCTCAAATAATCGTCAATGTGTGACCGGAATTTATCGACTAGAGCGATATTTCGCTGGGCGGCTCTGACGGTTGTGGTTTTGATGTGCCTGGGGAATTTTTCCGGGAACAGAAGAGCTAAGACGTCCGTATCTTCGGCTTTGTTTCCTATTGCCTCAAGCAAACAAAGAAATAGCTCGCTGGGAGTTCCATTGCGAATGCTATCTATGCCGATTTCAAAGATGCGGCTAGTAGGATGCTGAACAGCACCATATCCTTTCTGTATTTTTTCTTCTTTGCGCTCCTCGAATGCTTGAATAAATGCAGCATCGTAGTCCTCCTCAAGGTCTGCACTAGCGGGAATGTTGTGCTTCGCGTCTAACTCCGCGGAGGTTTTTGGGAGCCGAGAAATCTCCTTCAATGCTATCTGGTCGGAATACTGCTTTACTCTTTTTCTCATGCTGCCTTCCCGAATTTTGCAGCGACGACGTTTCCACCTTGTTTAATTGCGTCGAGATAATCTGCCCATCTTTGCATCATCCGCTTGCGCTCAGGTAAATGCGACGTCCGGTTATATGCACGTCCGTTGGCATCGCGCACCGCGTGCGCCAACTGGTGCTCAATTAGGTCGACCCGCTCGCCGAGAACTTCATCGAGGATTGTGCGCGCCATTGCTCGGAATCCGTGGCCGCTCATCTCGTCCTTTTCGATGCCCATGCGGCGCAGGGCTGACAAGACGGCGTTATCGCTCATTGGCCTGTCCTTGCTGCGAGGACTCGGGAAGAGATAGCGTCCATGCCCGGTTATCGGCTTCAGCCCGGTGAGAATGGCGACGGCTTGCGTGCATAGAGGAACGATATGGGGCGTGTTGGTCTTCGTGACTGTGTAGCGCCATTCCGCTGCATCCAAATCTATGTGCGCCCACTCAGCAGCGCGAAGCTCGCCCGGACGGACGAAAACTAGTGGCGCGAGCTGGAGAGCTGCCTTGACGGTGGGACTACCTTGATACTCGTCTAGTGCACGCAGTAATTGGCCTACTTGGGCCGGATCGGTGATGGCTGCAAAATGCGTGCGTCTGTCCCTCAGTGGAGGCAATGCTCCACGTAGTGCCCCGGATGGATCGCTCTCGGCGCGTCCAGTAGCAACGGCATATCGGAATACTTGGCCGCAATTGGCAAGCGCACGATGGGCAGTTTCAAGAACGCCCCGTTTTTCGATACGCTGAATGACCGAAAGCAGATCCGGTGCAGAGATCGCGCCAACCTCACGTGAGCCGATGTAGGGGAACACGTCATTTTGGAGGCGGCCAAGAATCTTGTCGTGATGTGATGCCGCCCACCCATCTTCGTTTTTTGCAAGCCACTCCCGTGCAACCGCCTCAAACGTATTAACGGCTCGCTGAGCCTTAGCGACCTTTTCTGAGTCTCGGTGCGAGGCGAGATCTATGCCGCTCTCAGCAAGCTTTTTCGCAGAGTCCCGTTTTTCTCTCGCCTCCGAGAGCGAGACAAGCGGATAGGTCCCAAACGCTAATCGGCTTTCCTTGCCGTTGGTGCGTCTGAATTTCATCCGCCAAAGCTTGGAGCCGGTAGGGGTGATCTCCAGATAGAGGCCGCCGCCATCGGCGAGCTTGTAGGGTTTGTCTTTGGGCTTGGCGTTTCTGATCCGAACGTCAGTGAGCGGGGGAACCAGCTTGGGCATTTTCGGGGAATTTTGTTCTTATAAGGGAGTGAATGCCCCCAAGCGTGCCCCCAAAGAAACTGGATGTCAATAAATCATCTCGGACGATAAAAGACAAAAAACCCGCTAGGACATGGCGTCTTAGCGGGTTTTTGGACTCTAGCGGACTTCCTAGAATCAGTGTTTGGTGGTGATAGGTGGACTTGAACCACCGACCCCAGCATTATGAGTGCTGTGCTCTAACCAGCTGAGCTATATCACCAGAGGAAAGCTCGCTACTATAGTGTTCGAGGCTGGTTCTGTCAATACTTTTTTGAAATATTCCTCATTCAAGCACTTTTAATTATCCACAGCCGCTTCGCGCAGCGCCGTTTCGACCTGGGTCAGCACGGTTGCCGTCGCATCATCACGGTTGCAATCGATGCTGATGCGCTCCGGCATGGAGCGCAGCCAGGTCAATTGGCGCTTGGCCAGTTGGCGGGTGGCGGCGATGCCTTTCTCGCGCATGGTGGCGGCGTCGATGCTGCCATCCAGGTGTTCCCACATCTGCCGATAGCCCACGCAACGCATCGAGGGCAGGCCCAGGTGCAGGTCGCCCCGCGCACGCAGGGCCCGTACCTCTTGCTCCAGTGCGCCGTCACGCAGCATCAGGTCGAAGCGCATGGCGATGCGTTCGTGCAGCACCGCGCGATCGGAGGGCTCCAGTGCCAGCGGCAGCAGCTTGAACGGCAGCGGCTCGGCCGGCTTTTGCGACAGCAGCGAGGACATCGGCTGCCCGGTCAGCAGGGTGATCTCCAGTGCCCGCTGGATGCGCTGGCTGTCATTGGGCTTGAGCCGGGCGGCGGTGACCGGGTCCAGTGTGGCCAGCCTGGCGTGCATGGCGGGCATGCCGACGCGCGCGGCTTCTTCGTCGAGCTGCGCACGCAGCGCCGGATCGGCTTGCGGCAGTTCATCGAGGCCATCGCGCAATACCTTGAAGTACAGCATGGTGCCGCCTACCAGCAGCGGCAGCTTGCCGCGTGCGGCGATTTCCATGGACAGGCGCAGCGCATCCTGGCGGAACTGCATGGCCGAGTAAGCCTCGGTAGGATCGATGATGTCGATCAGGTGGTGCGGGACCTCGGCCAGCTCATCGGGCGTGGGTTTGGCGGTGCCGATGTCCATCTCGCGATAGACCAGGGCCGAATCGACGGAAATGATTTCGCTGGGAATGCGGCGGGCGATTTCCAGTGCGGCGGCGGTCTTGCCGGAGGCCGTCGGGCCCATGATGGCCACGGCCAGGGGAGTACGTGCGCTCATGCTCTTACTGGCCGCGCAGGAACAGCTTGTCCAGGTCCGACAGGGCCATCTGGGTCCAGGTGGGGCGGCCGTGGTTGCACTGGTCGGAGCGCTCGGTGGCTTCCATCTGGCGCAGCAGCGCATTCATCTCCGGCAGGGTCAGGCTGCGATTGGCGCGCACGGCAGTGTGGCAGGCCAGCGTACCCAGCAGTTCGTTGCGGCGTTCCAGCAGCACCCGCGAGCCGCCGTATTCGCGCACATCGCGCAGCACGTCGCGCGCCAGGGTCTGGGCATCGGCATTCTTGAGCAGCGCCGGTACCGCGCGCACGGCCAGCGTGGTGGGCGACATCACGGCGATATCGAAACCGAGCGCCGAGAGTGTGTCCTGGTGTTCCTCGACCGTGCCCACTTCCACCGGGTCGGCGTAGAAGGTGACCGGGATCAGCAGCGGCTGCACGAACATCTCGTTGCCGTCCAGTGCCGTCTTCAATTGCTCGTAGAGGATGCGTTCGTGGGCGGCATGCATGTCTACCACCACCAGGCCGGCGCTGTTCTGGGCCAGCACATAGATGCCATGCAATTGCGCCAGCGCGAAGCCCAGCGCGAAATCGCCGGCCGGCAATGGTGCTGCGGCCTGGGGCGATGCTGCGCCGTAAGGGGCCGTGCCCGCTGCGGCGGGGGGTACGATGCCGCCGACCTCGCCGCGCTCATTGCCACGCTCGTCGCGGAACATGGCGCCATAGGCCTGGGGATTCTGGCGCACGCCGAAACCGCTGTGGCCGCCGAAGGAGAACGGACGCGGCTGCTCGGCGAATTGCGCCGAAAAGCTCTGCTGTTGCTGTTCGCGCATCCACGGCAGCGGGGCGTTGGCACCGCCCGCACCCGGCTGGGTCGAAGGCGCGGCCGTTTCGTTGCCGGGCTGCTGCGGCAGGTTGCCGAAGGAGGTGGCCGAGGTCTGCGCCAGTGCGCGCGAGACGGCATGGAAGACAAACTGGTGCACGGCCCGGCTGTCGCGGAAGCGTACCTCGATCTTGGACGGGTGCACGTTCACATCCACCAGGGCCGGATCGAGGTCCAGCGACAGCGCATAGGAGGGATAGCGGTCACCGTGCAGCACGTCCTGGTAGGCGGCGCGCACGGCGTGGGTGAGCAGCTTGTCGCGCACGAAGCGGCCGTTGACGTAGAAGTACTGGCCGTCGGCGCGGGCCTTGGAAGCCGTGGGCAGGCCGACGAAGCCATGCAGGCGCAGGGGGCCGGCGTTCTCGTCCAGCGGCAGGCGGGCATTGGCGAATTCATCGCCCAAGATGTGGGCGCTGCGCTTGGCGAATTCGCCCACGTTCCAGTGATCCACGGTCTTGCCGTTGTGCGACAGCGAGAAGCTCACATCCGGGCGCGCCAGCGCAATGCGACGCACGACCTCGGCGCAGTGGCCGTATTCGGTCTGCTCGGACTTGAGGAACTTGCGTCGCGCCGGGGTGTTGAAGTAGAGATCCTGGACGTCGATGGTGGTGCCCTGCGCGCCCGAGGCCGGGGCCACGGTACCAAATTGGGAGCCGGTGATTTCCCAGGCATGGGCGGCATCGGCGGTGCGGCTGGTGACGGTCAGCTGCGCCACCGAGGCGATCGAGGCCAGCGCCTCGCCGCGAAAGCCGAGCGTGGAGACATTCTCCAGGTCGGTCAGCGAGGCGATCTTGGAAGTGGCATGGCGCGCCAGCGCCAGCGGCAATTGCTCGGGAGGAATGCCGCGACCGTTGTCGGTGATGGCGATGCGTTTGACGCCGCCCTGTTCGAGGCGCACGGTGATCTGGGTGGAGCCGGCGTCGAGCGCGTTCTCCAGCAGTTCCTTGACCACGGCCGAGGGCCGTTCGATGACCTCGCCGGCGGCGATCTGCGAGATCAACTGATCGGGCAGGGCCTGGATGGGGCGATGGGTGGTTTGGGACACGCTGGCGGACGGGGAGGAGTGCGGTGCATTCATGGCACGATTATACCTTTGCATACCGCTCCATGCCGCCACCCAGGCCGGCCCTGGCGTGACGAAGCCGCCCGCAGGCGGCTTCGTCAGGGGGCTCTGCGGAAAGACGTATCAGATCCGGAAGCGGCTCACCACGGCGGCCAGATGCTCGGCCTGCTGCTGCAGCGATTGCGCGGCGGCGGCGGCCTGTTCGACCAGGGCTGCATTTTGCTGGGTGCTCTCATCCATCTGGGCGATGGCACGGTTGATCTGGTCGATGCCTTCGCTCTGCTCACGGCTGGCAGTGGTGATCTCGCTGATGACGGTGGAGACGCGACGCACGCTGTCGACCACGTCGCTCATGGTGCTGCCGGCCTGGTTGACCAGCTGGCCACCGGCTTCCACGGTCTGTACCGAGGCATCGATCAAGCCCTTGATCTCGCGCGCCGCGCTGGCGCTGCGCTGGGCCAGGGTACGCACTTCGGTGGCCACCACGGCAAAGCCGCGACCCTGTTCACCGGCGCGGGCTGCTTCCACGGCGGCGTTCAGGGCCAGGATGTTGGTCTGGAAGGCGATACCGTCGATGACGCTGATAATGTCCACGATGCGTTGCGAGGAGGTGTTGATGGCCTCCATGGTCTGCACCACCTGGCCGACCACTTCGCCACCATGGCTGGCCACGTCCGAGGCCGAGTCCGACAGCGCGTCGGCCTGCACCGCATTGGCGGCGTTCTGCTTGACGGTGGAGGTCAGCTCTTCCATGGCCGAGGCGGTCTCTTCCAGGGCACCAGCTTGTTGTTCAGTACGGGAGGAAAGGTTGAGGTTACCGGCGGCGATCTCGCTGGCGGCGGTGTTGATTTCCTCGGTGCCGGCGCGCACGCTGGCGACCACTTCCGACAGGCCCATGCTGATGCCGTTGAAGGCGCCCATGAGACGGCCGATCTCGTCGCTGCTGTGGACATGCAGGCGCGTGGTCAGGTCGCCGCCGGCGATGCGGTCGGCGGCCTGGCAGACCGCGTCCAGCGGACGGCTGACCATGCGGTTGACCATCACCGTCATGATCACCGCCAGTACCGCCAGGAACAGCAGGCCCAGGCCGATGTAGAGCTTGCGCATGGAACGCACTTCCTGGGTGATCTCGTCGACCGAGGCTTCACCGGCGATGACCCAGTTCCAGGCCGGATAGTGGGTGAAGGCGATGATCTTGCGACGGCCATCGACGGCCGTGTACTGCAGCGTGCCCTGCTTTTGCTGCAGCATGGTCTTGATGTAGGTGTCGCCGGCGGCATCCTTCAGGTCGAGCAGGCTGGCGCCTTCTTCCTTGCCTTCGCGCGCGGCGCCGGCGATGAGCACGCCCAGATCCTTGCCTTCACGCGCATTGAGGGCGTAGAAGTTGCCGGTCTCGCCGATGCGCAGGGCCTTGATCTGGTCCTTGAGTGCCTTGACGTCGGGCGAGATGTCGATGCCCACATAGAGCGCCGCGATGACCTGGCCGGCGCCGTTCTTCACCGGTACGTACTTGGTGATGTATTGCTTGCCGAACAGCGTGGCCAGACCACTGTAGGACTTGTCGGCCTTCAGTGCCGCATAGCCCGGATGGGCCCGGTCGAGCAGGGTGCCGATGGCGCGTTCGCCGTTTTCCTTCTTCAGCGAGGTGGAGATGCGCACGAAGTCCTCGCCGGTCTTGGCGAAGATGGTGGCGGTCACGCCGGTCTCGGCGGTGAAGCGGTCGGGGATGGTGAAGTCGAGGTTCAGGTCGTGGCCGTCGTTTTGCAGCACGGGCGTGGCACGCTCGCCGATCTGCACGGTGCGCCCTTCATCGAGGACGAATTTGCCCGAGAATTCGTTGCCGAACATGCTGGAGAAGCGGTCGACCTGGCTGTTGACCGAGTGATCGAACATGCCGACCATGTTGGCCACGCTGCGGCTGTCGTTGCTCATCTGTTCGACCGAGCGCTGCTCGATCATCTGCGAGGCCGAGGTGGTGATCAGCCACAGGGCGATCACGAAGACGATGCCGACCAGGGCCACCATCATGGCGGTCAGCTTGGCACCGACCGATCGGTGCAACAGGGAGGAAGATGCGCCGTGCGCACCAGACTTAACAATAGCCATGGCTGTTCTTGTTCTTGAGCAAAAAGCGTCACTTGGAAAGGCAGATACCGAACGAGACGGTTGCGGCCGCCCGTGGCGGCCATACCGGCAACCCGCCGTACGGGATGCCGCAACAACACTGCCCGCCTGCTAGCCGTCTTGCTGAATCGGCATGGTGGCGGGATGTACAAGCCCAAGGCAGCCAGAACCGTTGTCCTGGCACCAGGGAATGAAAATCAGTACCTGCGAGGGAAGCGGTCAGTATATCGTCAGGTTTTGCGCTGCATCAAAATACTTCGAATGTTTGCGCCTACATTGAACTGTGCTGTTGTTTTTCCATGCGGAAATGCATTTTTTGCATGACAGAGGGATATCAGGTCCCCGATAGCGGCTCCCGCCCCCACACGCAGGCCTGGCCCACCCGGTAGTCGCGCACCCAGTGTTCCAGGTCGTCGGCCGACATCGGCCGGGAAAAGTAATAGCCCTGTGCCACATCGCAACCTTGCTCGATGAGCAATTTGTATTGCTCGGCATCTTCCACGCCTTCTGCCACCACGATCAGCTTGAGGCTTTCGCCGATACGGATGACGGCATTGGTCAGCGCGCGCACGGCATCGTCCCGGGCCATGTCGCGCACGAAGCTCTGGTCCAGTTTCAGCTCCGACACCGGCAGCTTGCGCAGGTAGCCCAGGCTGGAATAGCCGGTGCCGAAATCGTCCATGGCCAGCGGGATGCCCAGTGCATGTACGGCGGCGATGGTCTGGTTGGTGCTGGGATTGGTATCCATGAGCACGGTTTCGGTGATTTCCAGGGTCAGGTCGGTGGGGACCAGGCAATAGCGGCGCAGCAGGCCGGTGACGAACTGCGGCAGTTCCAGGTCATGGAAGTTGGTGGCCGACAGGTTCACCGAGATCGACGGCACGCGGATGCCACGTCGGCGCCAGTCGGAGAGCTGGAAGCAGGCTTCCTCCAGCGCCCATTTGCCCAGTTCGCCGATCAGGCCGCATTCCTCCGCAATCGGGATGAAGCGCCCGGGCGAGATGTTGCCCAATTGCGGATGGAACCAGCGGGCCAGCGCTTCCACCCCGTGCAGGCTGTGGTCGTGCAGCTTGACCTGGGGCTGGAAATGCAGCTCGAAGTCGCCGCCGCGCAAGGCATCGCGCAGGGCGCTTTCCAGGGCCAGGCGCTCCTGCGCCATGCTGTTCATTTCCTCGCTGAAGAAGCTAAAGCGCCCGCGATTGACCGACTTGGCCTGGTACATGGCGATATCGGCCCGGTGCAGCAGGGTTTCGATGTCATTGCCGTTGTCGGGGAAGATCGCCACGCCGATGCTGGCCGACGGGTTCAGCGCCGTGCCGTTGATATGGCAGGGCATGGCCAGGCGTTCCTGGATGCGCTTGACCACCTCGGTGAGGTGCTGGGTATCGTACTGGGTCAGCACCACCACGAATTCGTCCCCCGAGAGGCGACCGACGATATCGGAGCGCCGCGCCTGCGATTGCAGCCTTGTTGCCACCGTGCGCAGCAGCTCGTCGCCGGCCTGGTGGCCCAGCGAATCGTTGACCTGCTTGAAGCGGTCCAGGTCGATGAACATCACGGCCACGGTGGTCTGGTTGCGTTGCGCACTGGCGATGGCCTGGCCGGCCTGCACCAGCAGCAGGCTGCGGTTGGGCAGGCCGGTGAGCGAATCGTAGAAGGCCAACTGGTGGATGCGCGCGCGCGAGGCTTCGCGTTCGATGGCCAGCGCACACAGGTGTAGCCCGGCATCGACCAGCAGATGGTGGAAGGCACTGGGCTGGCGCGGCTGGCGATAGTAGAAGGCGAAGGTGCCGATCACCTTGCCATCGGCCGCCTTGACCGGCGTGGACCAGCAGGCGCGCAGCCCATGCGGCAGGGCCAGTTCCTTGTAGTCGGCCCAGTGCGGGTCATGTTCGATATCCTCGACGATGACGGTCTGGCCGGTGAAGGCCGCCGTGCCGCAGGAGCCCACCAGCGGACCCATCTGCACGCCGTCGATGGCGCGGCTATAGAGTTCCGGCAGGCTGGGCCCGGCCAGGGTGTGCAGGCGGCCCTGTTCGTCCACCCGCAGGATGGAGGCGATCACCTCCGGCGCGACCCGCTCGACTTCTTCGCACAGCAGGTTCATCTGCTCGGCCAGCGAGCTGTCACGCGCCATGGCGTTGAGCACCCGGTACTGCAGGACTTCATGCACCTTGGTATTGGTGATGTCGGTCATGACGCAAACCGTATTGATGAGCCGGCCGGTCGCATCCAGGATGGGATTGACCACGGCCGACATCCACAGCGGCTGCTCGTGCAGGTCGTGGATCAGATCCTCGGTATGGAAACTGCGCCCCTCCAGCAGGTCGCCATGGCAGCGCTCGATGGACTTGATCACCGTGGGGTGGCCGGCAAACAGTTCGGACGGGCGCTTGCCAAGCACCTGCTGGCTTTCGAAGCCCAGCATGCGGGTGAAACCGGTATTGTGGAAGACGATGCGGTTCTGGTCGTCGGTGATGAGCACCGCGTTGTCGGTTTCGTTGATCCCCAGCGAGAGCAGGTGCAGGTGCTCGCGATCGCTCTGTTCGCGGGTGACCCGGTAGGTGACGTCGTTGCCGATGCAGATCACCCGCTCGGTCTGGCCCTGGCTATCGAGCAGGGGCGAGTAGGTGGCTTCCCACCAGATCGTGCGGCCATTGCGGGTGCGACGCGGGAAGCGGCCGGAGAAGAAGCGTCCCCGGGAAACGTCATGCCAGAAGGCGGCATATTGTTCGCTGGCCGCATATTCGGGCGTGCACAGCAGGCTGTGGGGCTGGCCGATGAGATCGTCGGCCAGGTATTCCATGGTCTTGAGATAGTTATGATTGGCCGCCAGGATGATGCCCTCGCAGGAGAGCTCCACCACGCCCAGCGAACGGTTCAGGGCGCTCAGCACGCTGTTGCTGTGACGCGAATCGTCGATATGTGAGCTGATATCGGCGGCCACCGAGATCACCTTGGCGAGCTGGCCCTGGGCGTCCAGGATGGGGCTGCAAAGCGATTCCAGCCAGACGATGGTGCCCTCGACATGACGTCGCTGCAGCGTGCCGGCGATGATCTCGCCCTGGCGCAGGCGTTGCCAGAATTGCTGATAGTCGGCGGTGTCGACATACACCGGATCGCACAGCATGCGATGGTGTTGCCCTACCACCTCATCGCGACGATAGCCCAGCATGGCGAGGAAGTTGTCATTGGCTTCCAGGATGGTGCCGTCGGCGCTGAATTCGAGAATGGCCATGGAGCGCCACAATGCCCTCAGCAACGCATCCCGCTCGTCGCCGGGCAGGCGCTGGTGCTCGTGTTCGCCGATGAACGGCTCCTGGCTCCCCATTTCAGCCCCCTCTGTCAACCGGTAACGGCGCCGTCCCGGCGCCCTGCCATCACGCAGTTCGTAAGCTCAGCTTTATTCTCGTAAAGATGAAGTAAAGCCGTCTTGATCATATGCCAAAACGCATCGTCTGTGCGTGGCGCCGCGCCACCGTGGGGAGGGACGGATCCTGCGCTCTTGGGGGGAGTGCTCACATGTCCTCGGCTGCTTGCTGTAAAGAAATTCTTCTGGTTTTATCGGCTCGGTGCGGTTTTTTCTTTATAGTTGTCATACTGCTTTATTTGTACCGGCGGCGATACGCCCTTTAGCCGGGTGGGCGTCGTTGCAAGGCGGAGGAGGGGGGGGATGGTGTATGATGCCCCGGCGGGATGGAGAGATCGCCGGCGCGGCATGTTTCCCTGCTGAAACATGCAACCCCACGGCGATGGGGCGCCCCCCGGCATCAATGATTCACAGACGATTGGGCATATGGATTATCTGCAGTTGCTGGACGTGCTGGTGCACGTGGACAAATACCTGGGTGTCCTCATCGAGCAGTACGGCACCCTTATCTATGCGGTGCTGTTCCTGATCGTCTTCTGCGAGACCGGCCTGGTGGTCTTGCCCTTCCTGCCGGGCGATTCGCTGCTGTTCATCGCCGGCACCTTCTGTGCCACCGGCGCCATGGATATCTGGGTGCTGATGACCCTGCTGGTCGTGGCCGCAGTGGCCGGCAATACGCTCAATTACTGGATCGGCGGGTGGGTCGGACACCGGATCTACACCCACAACTACCGCTGGCTGAACCCCGAAGCCCTGCAAAAGACCCATGCCTTCTATGAAAAGCATGGCGGCAAGACCATCGTCATCGCCCGCTTCACCCCCATCGTGCGCAGCTTCGCCCCCTTCATCGCCGGCGCTTCGGCCATGAGTTTCGGCCGCTTCCAGCTCTTCAATGTGCTGGGCGCCTTCCTGTGGGTGGTCGGCCTGGTGGTGCTTGGTTATCTGTTCGGCAATATCCCGGTGGTGCAGCAGAACCTGAATTGCCTGGTGATCATGGGCTTGATCGGTGCCGTCATCCCCATCTTTGCTGGGGCGCTGTGGCAGGTGTGGCGCAAGCTGCGCAGCAAGCGCAAGGTCAGCAACGCCTGAAG
Source organism: Herbaspirillum sp. ASV7 (assembly GCF_016429215.1). Lineage (GTDB taxonomy): Bacteria > Pseudomonadota > Gammaproteobacteria > Burkholderiales > Burkholderiaceae_D > Herbaspirillum. Next base: position 55,313 of record NZ_JAELUH010000024.1, read on the forward strand.
GTGATGCATATCGCATAAAAAACCGGCGCTGGTGACAGCGCCGGTTTTTTTCAGCATCCGCAGTCCGGTGCGTGGCTTCAGGTCAGGCGGTTCTTGGCCAGCGGTGGATTCTTGGCAAAGTAGTTGCGGATGCCGGTGAGGATGGCATCGGCCATCTGTTCCTGGTAGCGCTCGTCGGTGAGCTTGGCTTCTTCTTCGGGATTGGAGATGAAGGCCGTCTCGATGAGGATACTGGGGATGTCCGGCGCCTTGAGCACGGCAAAGCCGGCCTGTTCCACCGCCCCCTTGTGTAACTTGTTGATGCCGCCGATTTCCTTGAGGACCGCATTGCCCACGCGCAGGCTGTCATTGATCTGGGCGGTGGTGGAGAGGTCCAGCAAGACGCTGGCCAGCTGGCGGTCATGGGTCTTGATGTTGACGCCGCCGATCAGGTCGGCCGAGTTTTCCTTGTTGGCCAGCCAGCGGGCAGCCGTCGAGCTGGCGCCCTTTTCGGACAGCGCGAACACCGACGACCCGCGCGCGGTGGGCTGCACGAAGGCATCGGCATGGATCGACACGAACAGGTCTGCCTGCACCTTGCGCGCCTTGACCACGCGCTGGCCCAGCGGCACGAAGAAGTCGGCATCACGGGTGAGCATGACGCGCATGTTGGGGTATTGCTCGATCTTGCGCTTCAAACGCTTGGCGATGGACAGCACCACGTCCTTCTCGCGGTTGCCGCGCGCACCGGTGGCGCCGGGATCCTCGCCGCCGTGGCCGGGATCGAGCGCGATGGTGATCATGCGGGTCATCTGCATGCGTGGCTCGTCGGCGGCCACCTTGGGATTGCGCTCGGCCTTGTCTTCCGGCTGCGGCTTGGCCTCGGCCAGCGGCGCCGGATCAGGCTGCTTGGCAGGGGCGGGGGCCGGTGCCGACCCTGGCCCCTGGGCCAGCGGCGGGTTGGAATTGGCCGGTGCTTCCTTGAGCCAGTCGCCCTTCTGGATCAGGGCGGCAATCGGATCCTGCGGATTGGCCGGGTAGAGGTCGATGACGAAGCGGTACTTGTATTCGCCCACCGGTGCCAGGGTAAAGACCTGCGGCTTGATTTCCTCCTTCAGGTCGAACACCAGTCGTACCACATTGGGCTGGTTCTGGCCCACGCGCACCTGCTTGACATAGGGGTCGTTGGGCTGGATCTTGGCCACCAGGTCCTTCAGGGTGCTATTGAGGGCGATGCCCTCGATATCCACCACCAGGCGGTCGGGGTTCTTGACCACGAAATGGGTCACCTTGAGGTCGCTGTCGTTTTCCAGCGTGACGCGGGTGTAGTCGTCAGAAGGCCAGACGCGCACGGCCAGGATCTGCGAGGCCATGGCGGGCAACGGGGTGACGACGGAGATGAACAGCGCGCCACCGGCTTTGAGGATGGTGCGGCGGCTTTTGGACTTCACAGGTTGGGAGCGAATTTCAGTCGAGCGAGGCATTGATGACCCTTGTCGGACAACGCACGCAATTCTACATCACGACCGTGCTCTGCAAGCGACAGGCTGACGTGAATGTCCGGCGGCGGCAACACCGGCGCACCCTTTTCGGGCCACTCGACGATACAGACGGAGTTTTCGTTGAAATGTTCACGAAAACCGGCATCGAGGAACTCTTCCGGGCTGGCCATGCGGTACAGGTCGAAGTGGATGACTGTTACCATGCGCTCTGCGAGCTTCACCTCGTAGGGTTCGGCCAGGGTATAGGTGGGGCTCTTGACCCGCCCCTGGTAGCCCGCCGCATGCAGCAGCGCGCGCGTGAGTGCGGTCTTGCCGGCCCCCAGGTCGCCGTGCAGGTAAATTGCCAGGCCCGGGCTGAGCACCTGCGCCAGGTCGGCGCCCAGGCGGGCGGTGGCGGCTTCGTCGGGCAGGTGCATGTGGAGGTGGAGTCGCTGCATACTGATCTTGGTAATCTTCGTTTTTTCGTCACACTGGTTCATGACCGCTCTAGACCCTTCTGCCGGCCTTGCCGCCGCCACTGATCTCGCCGACCTTGCCGCCGCCATCAAGGCCTGGGGCCGCGAGCTGGGGTTTGCCGAGGTGCGCATCGCCGATGTCGACCTGTCGCACCGCGAGGCGGGCTTCCAGGCCTGGCTGGAGAAGGGTTATCACGGTGAAATGGATTATATGGCAAGCCATGGCCTGAAACGCGCCCGTCCGGCCGAACTGGTGCCGGGCACGGTGCGCGTGGTCAGCGTGCGCATGCCCTACCTGCCACCGCCGTCCGCCCCGGAGCAGGCCGACTGGCGCGCGCACGAAGAGGCCCGCAGCGCCGATCGTGGCGCCGCCGTGGTCTCGATCTATGCGCGCGGGCGCGACTACCACAAGGTCTTGCGCGCCCGCCTGCAGCAGCTGGCCACCCGCATCGAGGGGCGCATCGGCGCCTTCGGCTACCGCGTCTTCACCGATTCGGCCCCGGTCATGGAAGTCGCCCTGGCCGAGAAGGCCGGGCTGGGCTGGCGCGGCAAGCACACCCTGTTGCTGCACCGCGAGGCCGGCTCGATGTTCTTCCTGGGCGAGATGCTGACCGACCTGCCGCTGCCGGTCGACGACCCCGTCACGCCCCATTGCGGCCAGTGCAGCGCCTGCATCACGGCTTGCCCGACCGGCGCCATCGTCGCTCCCTACGAGCTCGATGCCCGGCGCTGCATCTCCTATCTCACCATCGAATTGAAGGGCAGCATCCCCGCAGACCTGCGGCCGCTGATCGGCAACCGCATCTACGGTTGCGACGATTGCCAGCTCTACTGCCCCTGGAACAAGTTCGCCCAGCGCGCCAGCCTGCCCGACTTCGACCCGCGCCACGGGCTGGAGAGTGCCAGCCTGGTGGAGCTGTTCGGCTGGAGCGAGGAGCAGTTCCTCAAGAACACCGAGGGCAGTGCGATCCGCCGCATCGGCCACGAGCGCTGGCTGCGCAACCTGGCCGTGGGCCTGGGCAATGCCGCGGCCACCCCCTCGCATCGTGGCGATGCCGCCATCGTGGCGGCCTTGCAGGCGCGCCTGGGGCATGAGGCGCCGCTGGTGGTCGAGCATGTCCGCTGGGCGCTGGAGCAGCACGGATACATGGAGTAAAGTGAGCCTCCCACAAGAGGAGGAGAACCCATGACAAGAATGAAACCGCTGGTCGTGCTGGCCCTGCTGGCGGCCGCCCAGGCTGCCCAGGCTGCAACCCCGCAGGACACCCTCACCGTTCCCGGCCTGCAGCAGCGCGCCGAGATCCTGGTGGATCGCTGGGGCGTGCCGCACATCTACGCCGCCAGCGAACGCGACGCCTTCTTCATGCAGGGCTTCAACGCCGCCCGCGACCGCCTGTTCCAGATCGACCTGTGGCGCCGGCGCGGACTGGGCCAGCTCTCCGAGGTCTTCGGCCCGGCCTACCTGGCGCAGGACCGCGCCACCCGGCTGTTCCTCTATCGCGGCGACATGAAGCGCGAATGGGCCTCCTACGGACCAGGTTCGGAGGACGTGGCGCAGGCCTTCGTGGAAGGCATCAACGCCTACATCGATCATGTGTCGCTGCACCAGGAGCAGCTGCCCTACGAATTCCGCCAGCTCGGCTACCTGCCGGCGCGCTGGCAGGCCGAGGACGTGGTGCGCATCCGCAGCCACGGCCTCACGCGCAACCTGCAAAGCGAGGTCGCGCGCGCCCGCGTGGCCTGCGCGGCCGACCTCAAGTCCGACGAGGTGCGCTCTGGCCTGACTCCACCCTGGACCGCCCAGATGCCCGAGGGCCTGGACCCCTGCCTGCCCAAGGACTTGCTGCAGGTCTTTACGCTGGCCACGCAGGGCGTGCGCATCACCCGCGAGAGCCTGTCGGCCGCTGCCACCGCGCGCGACAGCCAACTGGTGCGGATGGAGCCGGATCCGCTGGCCAATCCGGAAGAGACCATGGAAGGCAGCAACAACTGGGTGGTGGCACCGGCCAAGTCGGCCACCGGTCGCGCCATCATGGCCAACGATCCGCACCGCGCCTATTCGGCCCCCTCGCTGCGCTACATCGCCCATATCAGCGCCCCGGGGCTGGACGTGATCGGGGCCGGCGAACCGGCGCTGCCGGGCATTTCCATCGGCCACAACGGCAGCATCGCCTTCGGCCTGACCATCTTCAACATCGACCAGGAAGACCTCTACGTCTACCAGTTGAACCCGGAGCATCCCGACCAGTACCTCTACCAGGGTAAGTGGGAAGCCATGCGCGTGCTGCACGAACCGGTGCGCATCAAGAATGGCGCGCCCGCCGTGGCCGACCTGATGTTCACCCGCCATGGCCCGGTGATCTATGTGGACCAGGCCAAGAATCGCGCCTACGCCGTGCGCTCGGGCTGGCTGGAGCCGGGCATGTCGCCTTACTTCGGCAGCATCGCCTACATGCGCGCCCGCGACTTCAAGCACTTCAAGCAATCGATGCTGAACTGGGGCGCGCCCACCGAGAACCAGGTCTATGCCGACGTGAAGGGCAATATCGGCTGGGTGCCGGGCGGGCTGGCCCCCAAGCGGCCCAACTGGGATGGCCTGATGCCGGTGCCCGGTGATGGCCGCTACGAATGGGCCGGTTTCTGGCGCGGCGACCAGCTGCCCTCGACCTACAACCCCAAGCAGGGCTGGTTCGCCTCGGCCAACCAGATGAACCTGCCGCCGGATTATCCCTATCGCGAGCGCAAGCTGGGCTTCGAATGGACCAACAATTCGCGCTTCACCCGCATCAGCGAAGTGCTGGCCAGCCTGCCCAAGGTGTCGCTGCAGGATTCGATGCGCCTGCAGAATGACGACCTGGCCATCCCCGCGCGGCGCCTGGCGGCCTTGCTGAAACCCCTGTCCTCGGAGGATGCCAATACCCGCGCCGCCCTGGCCATCCTGGGCCATTGGGATTACGTGGAGCGTGCCGATGCGGCGCAGCCGGCGCTCTATGAAGTCTGGCTGTCGCGCCACCTGGGCCGGGCCTTCAAGAATGCCGTCCTCTCCAAGGCCGCTGCTGACGCCATGGGCGCGCCCGATACCGCCGTGCTGCTCGATACGCTGGAGCAGCCCAGCCCGGCCTTCGGCGTCGATCCCGCCCAGGCCCGCGCCAGGCGCGACCAGGTGCTGCTGGAAAGTCTGGGCCAAGCCTACGCGGAGATGGTCAAGCTGCAGGGCGCCGATGCCAGCCAATGGCAATGGGGCAAGCTGCACCACAACCTGATGGCGCACCCGCTGGCCGACGTGGTCGACGAGGCCACGCGCAAGAAGTTGAACGTGGGGCCCCTGCCCAAGCATGGCGGCGCCTATTCGCCCAACCAGTCCACCTATCGCGTCAACGACTTCCGCCAGACCAATGGCCCGTCCTTCCGGGTGGTGGTCGACGTGGGGCGCTGGGATAATTCCTGGGCGGTCAATTCACCGGGCCAGTCGGGTGACCCCGACAGCCCGCACTACCGCGACCTGGCCGACAAGTGGTTGAAGGGCGAGTACTTCCCGCTGCTGTATTCGCGGGCGGCCATCGAGAAGGTGACCGAGCGGCGTATCGTGCTGCAACCCGCGAAGCAGTAGAGTGCCGTCCCCGGCTGGCGCCGGGTCAATGCACCAGCGCCAGCCAGAAGGGAACGGTTACAGCCGACACCAGCGTGCCGAACGAAATCAGGAAGGCCGTGAACGGCCCGTTGCCGCCCATGCGCGCAGCCAGGATGTAGCAGCTGGAGGCGGTCGGCAGGCTGCAGAACAGCACCACGATCTTCAACTGCAGCGGCGGCAGTTGCAGATGACGTCCGATCAGATAGGCCGCCGCCGGCACCGCCACCAGCTTGATGGCGGTGAACCAGGCCACCACCGCGCGGCTCTCCTTGAGGCCCGACAGACGCAGACCGGCGCCCACCATCAGCAAGCCCAGCGCAATGGAGGCGCCGCCCAGGCGCGTGAGCACCACCCCGGCCACCTCCGGCAAGTGCAGGCCCAGTGCCGAAAACGTCAGGCCGCCGGCGGTGGCCAGCAGCAGCGGATTCTTGGCCAGCTCGCGCAACAGGCTGCCATTTTTCGCCGCCAGCGCATGGACGGCCGCGATATTGCACAGGGGGACGCCGAATCCCAGCAGGATCGCCATCAAGCCCGCGCCTTCTTCCCCGGCCATGCGGGTGGCCAGCGCCAGTGCGATATAGGAATTGAAGCGGTAGGCGGTCTGCATGCCTGACTCGTAGGTCATCGGGGTGGCACGCAGGAAGGGTTTGCCCAGCCAGGTCAGCGCGATCCCGCATAGCAGGGCCAGCATGCCGGTCTGCACCAGGCCGCCGGTGACGGCCAGATCGACCTGCAGCCGCGCCGTGGAATGGAACAGCAGGGCCGGGAAGAGCAGGAAGTAGACCAGTTTTTCCAGGCCGGCCCAGAATTCATCGCCCCAGTGGCTGATGCGATAGACCAGCACGCCCAGCGCAATGAGGCTGAAGTCGGGCAGCAGGAGCTGGAGGATTTCCACGTCGGCTTACTTGAGCAGGCGCGCCAGTTCGACGGCGGTCTTGACGTTCATCTTGTCGAAGATATGGGCGCGATGGACCTCGACGGTACGCATGCTGATGCCCAGCTCATCGGCGATGACCTTGTTCATCTTGCCGGCCAGGATCAGGTCCAGCACCTCGCGCTCGCGCACCGACAGGGCCGCCAGGCGGCCTTGCACGGCATCCTCGGCGCCGCCGGCGCGGGAGCTGGCCAGGGCTTCCAGCACGCGGTCCATCAGCTGGTTGTCGTTGAAGGGCTTTTCAAAGAAATCGAAGGCGCCATTCTTGAGCATGTCCACCGCCATGGGGACGTCGCCATGGCCGGTGAGAAAGATCACCGGGCGGCGATGCAGCAGGCCCTTGGTCTTGAGTTCGTTGAACAGCGCCACACCGCTGCTGCCGGGCATGCGCACATCGAGCAGCAGGCATTCGCCCTCGGCATCGATGCCGGAGGCGCCGGCCAGCGCCGCCAGCAGGGCCGGGCCGCCATCGTAGGCGTTGGCTGCGATATTGCGCGAGCGTGCCAGCCAGGCCAGCGAATCGCGGATGATCTCTTCGTCGTCAACTATATGCAGCATCGGTGTGCGGGTGTGCGGATGGCGAGGACGGGGCCGCAGGCAGGTCCCGGCAGTCTCTGTTGTTTTAGGAGTTCCCGCCCTGGGCGGGTAGTGAAAACCGGAAGATTGTACCGCCAGCCGGGTTATCGGTGTAAGTGAGCGTGCCGCCGTGGAATTCGATGGTGGTGCGGCAGATGTTCAGGCCCATGCCCATGCCCTCGGCCTTGGTCGAGAAGAAGGGCGAGAACAGCCGTGCGGCCACGTCTTCGCTGATGCCGTGGCCCTGGTCGATGACCGAGACGGTGACCGATTCTGCACCATCGTCGTTACGGGTGAGTTCGGCGCTCACGCGCAGGATGCGGCGCGCCGACGGCACCGCCGCCATGGCCTGGATGCCGTTGCGGGTCAGGTTCAGGATCACCTGTTCCAGCAGCACCTGGTCACCCAGCACTGGCGGCAGGGAGCTTGGCACCTGCAGTTGCAGCACCACGAAGAATTGCTGGGCTTGCAGTTCGATCAAGGGGGCGACGTTGTCGATCAGCTGGCGCATCAGCAGGCGCTGGCGCGCCGGCTCGCGCTTCTTGACGAACTGGTGCACGGAGCGGATGACGTGGCCGGCGCGTTGCGCCTGGGCGTGGATCTTTTCCAGCGCCGGCTGCAGGGCCTGCGGGTCGGCATGGCCCTGCTGCATCAGGTTCAGGGCCCCGGTGGTGTAGCTGGAAATGGCTGCCAGCGGCTGGTTCAGCTCATGCGCCAGAGTGGAGGCGATCTCGCCCATGCTGGCCAGGCGGGCGCCGGCCTGCAGTTTTTCTTCCTGGGTGCGGCTGAGGTCTTCGGCGCGCTTGCGTTCGGACACGTCCAGGATGGACCCCATCCAGCCGGTCTGCTTGCCGTGCTGGTCCACCAGCGGCGACTCGAAGATCAGCACCGGGAAGCGCTCGCCATCGTGGCGCTGGAAGATGGTCTCGAACTGCGGCGTCACCCGTCCGGCCAGGACATTGGAGAAGCGCTCCTGGTATTCATCCATGGCCTCGGGCGCCCAATAAGGCATGGGCGGGACCTTGCCCACCAATTCCTCGGCGGGGATGCCGACCATCTTGCAGAAGGCCGGATTGACGTAGGTGATGCGCCCCTCCAGGTCGCGTGCGCGCATGCCGGTGACGAGCGAATTTTCCATCGCCGCGCGGAAGCTGGCTTCGTTCAGCAGCGCCTCCTCGGCCTTGGTGCGGCGGTTGATGTCGCGCCACAGCGCCCACAGGCTCCACAGCAGGCCCAGCGAGAGCACGATCACCGAGCCCACCAGCAGGTTGGGCAAGAGCTTGGGAGCGCTCTTGGTGCTATTGGTATAGAGCACCAGCGTCAGGCCGGGCAGCTCCAGTTCGCGCCGATGGGTGTAGACGTTCAGGCCCGGGCCGCCCGAGGAGCGGCGTGCCACCACGTTGTCGTCGGTATCGGTGAGCGAGATTTCATTGTCCTGGGCGAACCACCACGGCACCATCTCATTGAGGATACGCGCCACCGCATAGCTGGCCACCAGGCTGCCGATGTAGTGGTTGTCGCGAAACAGCGGCACGTGATAGTCCATCAGCATCGGCTCGGCGATGCCCGGTGGTACCGCCGGCGGGCTGTAGAGCGGGCGGTGCATCTGACGCGCGCGTTCACCGGTCATCACCGAAGACTGCGAGAGATCGGCGCGGGTGATCGGGAAATCATCGGTGGAGCCCACCGGCCGGCCGTCGGCGTTGAACCAGGTGACGCGGTAGAACTCGCGGTTGTTGCGCAGCAGGGCATTGAGGCGGCTGCGGAAATGGTCCTGGTGCAGGCGGCCATTGATGATCTCGCGACCGATGATGCGCATGCTCTCGTCGTCGCGACTCAACTGGAAGCGGATCGCCTGTTCCACCCAGAGCGAATCGGCGATCAGCTGTTCCAGCCGCTCGCTGGCTTCCATCTGCTGTGCCTGGCGCGGCAGCCAGATCAGCGTGGTCACGAACAGGCAGAGCAGCAGGAAGGGGATCAGCCAGCGCATCCGGGTCTTGCGGCCGGACGCCTGCAGCAGCGAAGCGGCAGTGGCTGGGGGGGCGGTCGGCTGGGACGGGGCGGCTTTCATGACGCCGCCAGTGTAGCTGCGGCCGTGGGCTTGCGCCAGCCTCGCGGCGGGGCCGCGCAGCGGGCCGCAGGATTGTGGTTATCCACAGTTGCCCCAATTTGGTGAAGCTATGCAGAATGCCCGGGCATCAATGGGCCCGCGCCAAGGCCTATCACAAAAAACCAATAAATCATTTACACATTGATACCCTCGGGGAGACACCATGAAACTGAAATCCTTGCTGCTGGCCTGTTGCGCCATCCCGGTCGCGGCCATCGTCAGCACCAGCGCCCTGGCGCAACAACCCATCGTCATCAAGTTCAGCCACGTCGTGGCCAACGACACGCCCAAGGGCAAGGCGGCCGAGCGTTTCAAGGAACTGGCCGAAAAAGCCACCAAGGGACGCGTGAAGGTCGAGGTCTATCCCAACAGTACCCTCTACAAGGACAAGGAAGAACTGGAAGCCCTGCAACTGGGCGCGGTGCAGATGCTGGCGCCGTCGCTGGCCAAGTTCGGCCCGCTGGGCGTGAAGGAGTTCGAGGTCTTCGACCTGCCGTATATCTTCCCTACCAAGGAAGTGCTGTACCGCGTCACCGAAGGCCCCATCGGCAAGGATCTCTTCAAGAAGCTGGAGCCCAAGGGCATCACCGGCCTGGCCTACTGGGACAATGGCTTCAAGGTGATGTCGGCCAACAAGCCCCTGCATCACCCGGCCGATTTCCGTGGCCTGAAGATGCGCATCCAGTCCTCCAAGGTGCTGGACGCCCAGATGCGCGCGCTGGGCGCCAATCCGCAGGTGCTGGCCTTCTCCGAGGTCTACCAGGCGCTGCAGACCGGGGTGGTCGATGGCACCGAGAACCCGCCTTCGAACCTCTATACCCAGAAGATGCATGAAGTGCAGAAGCACGTGACCGTCTCCAACCACGGCTACCTGGGCTATGCGGTGATCGTCAACAAGAAGTTCTGGGATGGCCTGCCGGCCGATATCCGCACGGCCCTCGAAGGCGCCATGAAGGACGCCACCAAGTACGCCAACGCCATCGCCCAGCAAGAGAACGATGCCGCCCTGGCCGCCGTCGAGAAGACCGGCAAGACCACCGTCTATCGCCTCACCGATGCCGAGAAGGCCGAATGGCGCCGCGCCCTGCTGCCGGTGCAGCAACAGATGGCCAGCCGTATCGGCAAGGATCTGATCGACGCCGTCAACAAGGAATCGGCGGCGCTGGGACAGAAGTAATCCGTTCCTGCAGCACCTCGTAACCGCAGCGTGCAATACCACGCGCCCGCGCATCTGGCGGGCGCGGGCAATATCCCCAATCACAACGACAATCCGAAAAACCGGAGCCTGGCGGCCGCACGTAGTCCGTGCCGGCCACCGGGCGCAAGGAGACACTATGAAGTTACTCGACCATCTGGAAGAGTGGCTGATCGCGTTCCTCATGGCCGCCGCCACCTTCATCATCTTCCTGGCCGTGGTCCATCGCTACGCGTCTGGCCTCGACATCCCCTGGCTGCAAGACCAGCTCATCCAGATCAACATGAGCTGGGCCCAGGAGCTATGCATCTACATGTTCGTCTGGATGGCCAAGTTCGGCGCCGCCTATGGCGTGCGCACCGGCATCCACGTCGGCGTGGACGTGCTGATCAACCGCTTGAACACCCCCTGGCGCAACAAGTTCGTGATCCTGGGCCTGCTGGCCGGAGCGCTCTTCACCGGCATCGTCGGCAGCTTCGGCGCCGAGTTCGTCTATGACATCGCCCAGCACGACAGCACCTCCGAGGTGATGGAAGTGCCGATGTGGATCGTCTACCTGGCCGTTCCGCTGGGGTCTTACCTGATGTGCTTCCGTTTCCTCCAGGTCGCGTGGAATTTCCACAAGACCGGCGAATTGCCCAAGCATGACCATTCCCACGTGGAAGGTCTGGACGAAGAAACCAGCGGAGGTAAAGCATGAACGCAGCCATCATTTTCGTCTTGCTGTTTGCCCTGATGCTGACCGGGATGCCGATCTCGATCTCGCTGGGCCTGACGGTACTGACCTTCCTCTTCACCATGACCGACGTGCCGATCCAGTCGGTGGCGTTGAAGCTGTTCACGGGGATCGAGAAGTTCGAGATCATGGCGATCCCCTTCTTCATCCTGGCCGGCAACTTCCTCACCCACGGCGGCGTGGCGCGACGCATGATCAACTTCGCCACCTCCATGGTGGGGCACTGGCATGGCGGCCTGGCATTGGCCGGCGTGATGGCTTGCGCGCTGTTTGCGGCGGTCTCGGGATCGTCGCCGGCCACCGTGGTGGCCATCGGTTCCATCATCCTGCCGGCCATGGTCAGGCAGGGCTTCCCCAACCGCTTCGGCGCGGGCGTGATCACCACCTCCGGTGCCCTGGGCATCCTGATCCCGCCTTCCATCGTGATGGTGATGTATTCGGTCTCGACCAATACCTCGGTGGGCAAGCTGTTCATGGCCGGCGTGGTGCCGGGGCTGTTGCTGGCCTTCCTGCTGGGCTTGACGACCTGGTTCCTGGCGCGCAAGAACAACTACCCGCGTCTGAAGAAAGCCACCTGGGGCGAGCGCCTGGTGGCCTTCCGCAAGAGCGGCTGGGGCCTGTTCCTGATCATCATCGTCATGGGCGGCATCTATACCGGTGTGTTCACGCCCACCGAGGCGGCGGCCATGGCGGCGGTGTATGCCTTCTTCATCTCGGTGTTCGTCTACAAGGACCTGAGCCTGAAGCAGGTGCCCAAGGTGTTGCTGGACTCGGCCTCGATGTCGGCCATGCTGCTTTACATCATCACCAACGCGGTGCTGTTCTCCTTCCTGGTGACCAGTGAAAACATCCCGCAGGCGATGGCGGCCTGGATCACCGATTCCGGCCTGGGTCCGATCACCTTCCTGCTGGTGGTCAACGTGCTGCTGCTGTTGGCCGGCAACGTGATGGAACCCTCCTCGATCGTGCTGATCATGGCGCCCATCCTCTTCCCGGTAGCCATGAAGCTGGGCATTGATCCGGTGCACTTCGGCATCCTCATCGTGGTCAACATGGAAGTGGGCATGTGCCATCCACCGGTGGGCCTGAACCTGTATGTGGCCTCTGGCATCACCAAGATGGGCATCACCGAGCTGACCGTGGCGGTCATGCCGTGGCTATTGACCATGCTGGGTTTCCTGGCACTGGTGACCTACTGGCCGGCGCTGTCGCTGTGGCTGCCTAACCTGGTGTTCAACTAGGCGGCAAGGGCGCGGAGAGCCGGTTGCAGCGCTGTGCACCGCGCTGGTGCCGGCTCCTCTAGTTGTCAGTCAAGTTGCTGAAAAGTATGTTGGTTTTGCCCCGAAAAAGTGCTTTGAAAGAGGGGCGAGTGCTGTTAAAGTGCGGGCTTTGCTGAAACGGCACTCATCATTTGCCGGCCCAGCAATCGAATACGGCAGTCTTTGAACAGGTTTTTGGGTTGTTGATGTACGCGTAGTGCAGGCGGCCAGTCCGACACATCGGGCAGGCGCAGGCAGGCGGCACCGGATACAAAGCGGGTGGTGCATAACAAACGGTATCGATACCGGGAAACTGAGGAGACGTGCATTCGATTGAAGCTGCCCAAGCAGCCGGGAATGCATCAGGAGTATTTGAAGGCGCATCCGAGGATGCGCCTTTTTTCTTTGTGCGGTTCCGCGCGGATTTTCCTTCTATACGATTTATATTATTTGCAACGTCGTCTCGTCATTCGAGAACGCGTTCGCCGTCCGGCGTGAGGATTACCGCCGCCAGGCGCGCTTGCGGTCCTTCCTGCACTTGCACCCGGGCAGGGTTCAGGTAGATGGCCTGCAATGCCTGTGTCAATTCCCGCCCCCTGGGGTGGCTCAATTCCAGCCGGCGCAGGCGGCACCCCCGCTCGGACAGGATGGCCGCCGGATGCGGCCGGGTCTGCCACTGGATCAGCGAGGGCATCAGGCCATCGCAGGCCATGCTGCCATCGGCGGCGACGGTGATGAGCCAGCGCAAGCCGGCCCGGCGCATGTTTTCCACCCGCCCCGGGGCAATCGGGCTGGCCTGCGCGGTGGTTTCGATATCGTCGCAGCGCACGACCCAGTGCGCCAGGCGCGGGTTGGCGTCGCTGCCCAGGTGATCCAGCCCGAACCAGCGGGCGCGCCCCGGGGAGGGCGCGGCCGGATCGATGGCAATGACTTCCAGGTAGACCCCCGGGCCCAGCGGCAGCAGCGCATTATGCGTGCCCATGCGGATGTGCTTGCCGCCCACCCGCGGCATCATGGAAACGCCCAGGCGTTCGCTCACCCAGGCCATGCCTTCGGCCAGGGTGCGGGCGGTGACCACGAGGTGGTCGATGTCAGTCTGTCGCGACTGGGTGATCATGCGGCAGCTCTCCTTGGTAAGTTGCCCGGCGGCGGTCAGGCCGGGACACAGTGAGACGGTTAGAATACGGGTTCTCAAATTCAATGCAATGCCATGACCGCTGATAGCGCCGTCCCTCGTCCAGCCAGTTCGTCCTTGAGCGGGCTGTTTTCCGCCGTGGTGCATACGCCCTTCGGCGGCATGGGCATCCGCAGCCAGGCGGGGGTGATCCAGGAGATGGTCTATCTGCCCCGCCACTATGCCGAGAAGGACGCCACCGATGCCGTGGCCGCGCGTGCCGTGCAGCAGATCCAGCGCTACCTGGCCGATCCCGGCTACCGTTTGCGGCTGCCGCTGGCGGAGGTGGGGAGCGTCTTCCAGAAACGGGTCTGGCAAGCGATTGTAGCCATTCCCAGCGGCCAGGTGCTGACCTATGGTGACGTCGCGCGCCGCATCGGTTCGGCGCCGCGCGCGGTGGGCCAGGCCTGCGGTGCCAACTGGCATCCGCTGGTGGTGCCGTGTCATCGGGTGACGGCCGCGGGTGGATTGGGAGGCTTCTCGCATCATGACGAGGCCGATGGCTTCTTCCTGGAGGTCAAGCGCTGGCTGCTGCGCCACGAGGGCGTGACGGGATATTGACGGCGATGGGACGCACCACACCGAAGATCGAAGCGCCTGCGCCCAGCCGTGAGGCCATCGATGAATTCTGCGACAGCCTGTGGCTGGAGGATGGCCTGTCCAAGAACACCCTGGAGGCCTACCGCCGCGACATGACCCTGTATGCCCACTGGCTGCATCAGGAGCACGCCCGCTCGCTCTACGAGACCCGCTCCGAGGATCTCAACGCCTATTTCGCCGCGCGCCATGCGCAGAGCAAGCCCAGTTCCTCCAACCGTCGCCTGGCAGTCCTCAAACGCTTCTTCCAGCTGGCGCTGCGGCAGAACCACATCGCCGCCGATCCCTGCCTGAAGCTGCGTTCGGCGCGCCAGCCGCAGCGCTTTCCCAAGACCTTGTCCGAAGGCCAGGTCGAGGCCCTGCTGGCGGCGCCCGATGTCTCCACGCCGCTGGGCCTGCGCGACCGCGCCATGATCGAGCTGATGTATGCCAGCGGCTTGCGGGTGTCCGAGCTGGTGTCGTTGAAGGGCATCGAGGTGGGCATGAACGAGGGTGTGCTGCGCGTGACCGGCAAGGGCAACAAGACGCGCCTGCTACCCTTCGGCGAGGAAGCCCTGGGCTGGATGACGCGTTACCTGGAGCAGGGGCGCGCACAGATCCTGCAGGGCCAGGTCGACGATGCGCTGTTCGTCACCGCGCGCGGCGGACCGATGACACGCCAGATGTTCTGGACCCTGATCAAGAAATACGCACTGCAGGCCGGC
>NZ_JAELUH010000242.1 GCF_016429215.1 Herbaspirillum sp. ASV7
GCTCGGAGATGTGTATAAGAGACAGCATATAAAGGAGCAAAGAGATAAAGGATTATGTTTTGTTGTTTGTTAAGACCGCAAAAAAATTCTCAAGTACGCCTTTGAGAGCAAAACCTTCTGGTCAATCTTCCAGTTAATCTGACAAATTTCTTATGCTGCTTTGCTGCTCTGCGAGCAAAAAAAAGCAAAACTTTCTGGTCAATCTTCCAGTCAATCTGACAAACTTCTTATGCTGCTTTGCTGCTTTGCTGCTCTGCGAGCAAAAAAATGCAAAACCTTCTGGTCAATCTTCCAGTTAATCTGACAAATTTCTTATGCTGCTTTGCTGCTTATGCTGCTCTGCGAGCAAAAAAAAGCAAAACCTTCTGGTCAATCTCTGTCTCTTATACACATCTGACGCTGACGACG
>NZ_JAELUH010000243.1 GCF_016429215.1 Herbaspirillum sp. ASV7
GGTCCTTGATATCTTTATCGAGGGTAGCGGAGAAGAATAAGGTTTGGTGATTCCGAGGGATATGTTTGATCACATCGCGGATATCTCGGATGAAACCCAGATCCAGCATGTGATCGGCTTCATCGAGGATGAGCGTTTGTACGCTGCGGAGGTCTATATGGCCCTGATTGAGCTGATCGAACATACGACCAGGTGTGGCAATGAGGACATCCACTCCTTTTTCCAGGAATTTGACTTGAGGGTCCTGGTCCATCCCACCTACGAGGGCGAGGATACGCAGATCTGTGTATTGTGCTATTTTCTGGAATACTTCGGCGATCTGGATGGCCAGTTCGCGGGTAGGCACCATTACCAGGCATTTCACCTCGTAGCGGCGTTTATCGTATTTATGGTCCTGCTGTTGCAGGC
>NZ_JAELUH010000244.1 GCF_016429215.1 Herbaspirillum sp. ASV7
CCCCCCCCCCCCCTTTTTTACTGCTCCGCCGACCACCTAGATCTACACTTGTAGTGTATCGTCGGCAGCGTCAGATGTGTATAAGAGACAGCCCGTGCAGTGAGCACGGGCTTTTTCTTTCATCTTCGCTTAATTTCCCGCTTTTTTACCGTACCTTAGCTGGTCTAGCCATTCGAGCAACGGAATGGTCGCCGGTAGCAGGGGTTCCACCCCCACGCTGCCCTGCCAGGCGAAGGCCTGGCCTTCCAGGCCTGTCGCTTATACACATCTCCGAGCCCACGAGACTCCGGTATGTATCGCGTATGCCGTCTTCTGCTTGGATGGGGGGGGGGGGGGGGGGGGGGGGGGGGGGGGGGGGGGGGGGGGGGGGGGGGGGGGGGGGGGGGGGGGGGGGGGGGGGGGGGGGG
>NZ_JAELUH010000245.1 GCF_016429215.1 Herbaspirillum sp. ASV7
GCGCATTACCAGTACCAAATGTATTCAGCACAGCATTGCTTTTGAGATACATGGTAATAGGCCCTGGAGCAGTAGGCGTCACTATGATATCCACATGCTGATTATTCGACGATGTGATATTCGTAATACTTCCGTTTGTAATCACAAAATCAGATGCCAGTACCAAAGTTACCATTGGTGCGGAGAAGTCCAGACTTATAGCAAACGGAGATGTATAAGAAGCAGGACCAGAAAGCGTTGCAGTGGGAATCGTATTATTATAGTTGCCAGTAAAAGTATAGGTTTGGGCCAACGGGTTTCCCGCCAGATCATTAAAAGCGTTTGGCTGTACGTTTACAGAAAAACTACCAATAACAGTAGGGGTCACTGTTTGCTGATAGTGCGTGGCGTCTACCTGTGTAATAG
>NZ_JAELUH010000246.1 GCF_016429215.1 Herbaspirillum sp. ASV7
GCTTTCAGCTTATCTGTAGTTTTGCTGTTGAAGTACTCTGTTGCAGAAGTATTTCCACCTTTTACCAGGAACAGTGCATCTGTCAATGTCATTTGCTTGATTGCGTCAACAAAGATCGGTGCAGCAAAGCCCATTGCTTTCTCAGCGGAACGGTTGATCTGGAGGATAGCATTATCTACCAGTTTACCCATACCCAGCTGACGCAGGGTGTTACCAATTTTCACCGCATCATCTGGCAGCAGCATTTTGTAAATGTCGCTTCCAAAAAATCCATCTGTTTTATTCAGTTTCTGGATACCAGCGCTTACGCCATTTGCCAACGCTTCTTTACTAGCGGAAGCAGCATCGGTTTCAGTAATACTGGATAGAGAATAAGTAGCTGTAGTCGTGGTTTTTGACTGGCT
>NZ_JAELUH010000247.1 GCF_016429215.1 Herbaspirillum sp. ASV7
GGTAGGCCCAGCCTATGACGCCCTGAAAGCCGACCCGTCCCGTGCTGTCACCGCAGACCAGGTGCGCGCCCGCCTGGCAGCGGAACACGCCAAAAAGCAATGAGCCATCAAGTAGTGTTCAGCCCGGAAGCCATGGAGCAGCTTGCCGAGCTTTACCGCTATATCGCAGAGGCAGCATCGCCACATACCGCAGCGCAATACACCGAAGCAATCGTAAGCTACTGCGAAAACCTGCACACTTTTCCACTACGCGGGACCAACCGCGACGAGGTGCGGCCAGGACTACGCATTACCCATTACAAGAAACGAACCGTCATTGCCTTCACCGTGGACGCCGACACGGTATCCATCATTGGCATCTTCTACGGCGGGCAAGACTACGCCGCCAGCTTGCAGGACATCG
>NZ_JAELUH010000248.1 GCF_016429215.1 Herbaspirillum sp. ASV7
GTGTAATAGGTTATATTCGCAATAGCGCGATGTTATTTTTACACAAGGAAACTTATGCAGTATACGCATGCGAATGTGCTAAAACACGATGTCAAAAAAAAAGATAGAAAAAGCACTGTGAGAAGAAGGTATGGACTGGGATCACAAACAATCTATCAAAATTTTCAGGTGCAAATATCTGATTTTTTTTGATAAAAAAGAAATCGATGATGATGTCACTTTAGCGCCCGTCGGCATGCTGTTTGCTCTGTTCGCTATACAACTATTCACTGACTGAGTTGTTAGTTTTGGGTAGCTTTTTTTAGCAATCAAATTTTATCCTCATGACGACAAACCAAACAGTTAACAAGGATTGGAAACCCTTCCCTCAAAATCCAAATCAGCCACACGTACCGGACGAAAG
>NZ_JAELUH010000249.1 GCF_016429215.1 Herbaspirillum sp. ASV7
GGTTAATGAATATGCAGCAGCAGTTGGTTTTAGCGATAGTAGCAGTCAGTTTACGCAGCGCCTGTGACATCAGACGAGCCTGCAGACCCATTTTGCTTTCTCCCATTTCACCTTCCAGCTCACCTTTAGGAACCAGCGCAGCAACAGAGTCAATTACCACTACATCCACCGCACCGGAAAGAATCAGACGATCCGCAATCTCCAACGCCTGCTCACCATGGTCAGGCTGGGAAATCAACAGCGCATCTACATCTACTCCTAATCTTCTTGCATAGCTGCTGTCAAAAGCATGCTCCGCATCTATAATGGCACAAATGCCACCTTTTTTCTGCGCTTCCGCAATTGTATGTATAGCAACAGTAGTTTTACCTGAAGACTCCGGACCATAAATCTCTATAATCC
>NZ_JAELUH010000250.1 GCF_016429215.1 Herbaspirillum sp. ASV7
GCGTTGGTAAGGAAGTATTTTCGCAGATCATCCACGCGTTAAGCGCCCGCAAACACAATCCGTTTATTGCGGTCAACTGTGGCGCTATTCCCGAAGGAACCATCGATTCCGAACTGTTCGGTCACGAAAAAGGCTCCTTTACCGGCGCCGTGGATAATCGTAAAGGTTACTTTGAAACCGTAAACGGCGGTACCATTTTCCTGGATGAAATCGGGGAAATGCCACTGGGAACACAGGCACGACTCCTACGCGTACTGGAAACCGGCGAATATATCCGCGTAGGTTCCTCCAAAGTACAGAAAACAGATGTTCGCGTAATCGCCGCCACCAACAGAGATCTCCTGGAACGCACCCAACAGGGCAAATTCAGAGAAGACCTCTACTACAGGCTCAATACCGTGC
>NZ_JAELUH010000251.1 GCF_016429215.1 Herbaspirillum sp. ASV7
CCCCCCCCCCCTCCCCTCCCCCCCCCCCCCCCGATATCTACACTTGTAGTGTATCGTCGGCAGCGTCAGATGTGTATAAGAGACAGTAGTTGGGCGATGGCGGAACGAATTGATGGAGTGCTAACTGTTTTGAATGGTGGACTCTCACCTGGGCAGATAACTGTATTGCCGCTACTCGCTTTGCTTGAGGATCACGCCGGACATATTGGGAAACAACGTACCGATATTATTGGCAATGATTCAAGTGACGGTAGGTTGAAGTCCATGGAAATAATCAAGAATGTCCTGCATTCTCTGGGCCGTGGTTCTGTCGCTGTCTCTTATACACATCTGACGCTGCCGACGATACACTACAAGTGTAGATCTCGGTGGTCGCGGGATAGTTAAAAAGGGGGGGGGGG
>NZ_JAELUH010000025.1 GCF_016429215.1 Herbaspirillum sp. ASV7
GGCGCTGGCCAGGACGGCGGCGTTCTTGACGTCGGCGGCGACGGCGGTCACGCCGGTGCGTGCCGGGATCTTGCCGGCGTCACGGGCGATGGCGACGATGTTGTGGCCACGGCGCAGTGCTTCTTCCAGGATGCGGCTGCCGACATTGCCGGAGGCGCCGATGAGTGCGATTTTCATGAGGTTTCCTTTCAACAGGTTGGATGGGGCAGGGCAGGACAGGGGGGAGCTCGCGCAGGGCCTCAGGGCCACTTCATTTCGCCCTTGATGACCTTGGCGGACAGTTCCAGCGAGCCGGTGTCGCCCAGGTCGGGATAGCGTTGCTGCATGGCGCTGACCAGGGCGGCGGAGTCGGCGGCCTTGGCCGCTTCTTCGTCGAAGGCCTTGAGGTAGTCGCGGGTGAAGCGTACCGAGGCGATATCCTGCGGCGCACCGGCGGCATAGTGGCCCGGGACCACGATGGCCGGCTTGAGCTTCTCGATGCGTGCCAGCGTGGCCAGCCAGTCCTGGCGTGACTTCAGGCTTTGCGTATCAGCCACCCACACGTGGATGTTGCCGGCCACGACCACGCCGCCGACCACGGCCTTGAGCGAGGGAATCCACACGAAGCTGCGATCCGGTTGCGCGCCGTCCAGGCCGATGATGTCGAGCTTGCGGCCTTCCAGCGTGAGGCTGTGGCCCTTCAGTACCTCAGGCGTGATGGTGGCGTGCGGGGCATTGTCACCCAGCTTGGGGCCCCAGTAGGCCAGCTTGCCTTGGGCGGTTTCGCGGATGTGTTGCACGGTCGGCGCGCTGGCCACGATCCTGGCCTTGGGATAGGCGGCGTGCAGGGTTTCCAGGCCGAAGTAGTAATCCGGGTCGCCGTGGCTGATGTAGATGGTGGTCAGGGTCTTGCCGCTGGCGCGGATCTTCTCTACCACCTGCTGGGCTTCGCGCTGGCCGAACTGGGCGTCCACCAGGATGGCGTCGCGCTCGCCGCTGACCAGCACCGAGCTGACCGGGAAGATGGCGCTCTTGCCGGGATTGTAGACGTCGAGCTTGAGCGCGCCGGCCGCGTGGGCGGCGGTGCTGCCCAGGGCCAGCAGGCCGGTGACGGCCAGGGCCAGGGCGTGGCGCAGCAGGCGGGAGGGGTGGGACATGTTGGGCTCCGGTAAGGTTGGGTCGGGGAATCAGGAGTGGCCATCATAGGATCGCTTTTGTTTTTGAAAAACAGCATAATCCATCACAGTTTGTTTCTGAAAACGTTCAAATAGAGAAGAGCGAGGCATACCGATGGACAGGCTCATGGCCATGCAGGTGTTCGTGAAGGTGGTGGACGGCGGCAGCCTGTCGGCGGCGGCCGAGCAGCTGGACCTGTCGCGGCCGGTGGTCTCGCGCTATGTGGCCGAGCTGGAAGACTGGGTCGGGGCGCGCCTGCTGCACCGGACCACGCGACGCCTCTCGCTCACGCCGGCGGGCAACGAGATCCTGCCGCGTTGCCGGCAGATGCTGGAGTTTTCCGAGGATATGCGCCATGTGCTGGAAGCGCCCGATGAAACCCCGCGTGGCCTCCTGCGTATCACCGCCAGCACCTCGTTTGCCCAGACGCAACTGATCCAGGCGGTGGTCGACTACGGTCGTCGCTATCCCGGGGTGGCGGTTGACCTGATGGCGCTGGACCGCACCGTGAACCTGGTGGAAGAGCGCATCGACCTGGCCATCCGCATGACCAACCGGCTCGACGCCAACCTGATCGCACGCAAGCTGGGCGTGTGTCGTTCCATCATCTGCGCCTCGCCCGATTACCTGGCGCGCCATGGTACGCCGCGCAAGGTGGAGGAGCTGGCCCTGCACAATTGCCTGACCCATTCGTATGTGGGGCGCAGCCTGTGGCAGTTCGACGGCAAGAGGAAGGGCGCACGCGGCCAGTCGGTGGCGGTGGGGGGCAGCATCAGCGCCAACGAGGTCACGGTGCTGCTGCAGGCGGTGCTGGCCGGGGTGGGCATCGGCCACATGCCGGCCTATACGGTGGCACCCCTGGTGGCGAGCGGCCAGCTGGTGACCTTGCTGCCCGACTACGAGCCGCTACAGCTGGGCATGTATGGGGTCTATGCCTCGCGCAAGCACATGCCGGCGACGCTGCGGACCATGCTGGATTTCCTGGCGCAGCGCTTCGCCGGCCAGCCCTTCTAAGCGGGCGCGCTCAGGGGGTGATGCTGAGCAGCTTGTGGACCAGCTCCGAGGAGGTGGCGGCGGCAAACTTGCGCATCAGGCGGGCGCGGTGCATCTCCACCGTGCGCGGGCTCAGTTCCACCTGGCGGGCGATGAGCTTGCTGGTCTTGCCTTCCACCAGCAAGGCGGCGATCTCGCGCTCGCGCGGGGTCAGGCCGGGGGCGATGGGGCGCTTGGCGCTGACATCCTCGAAGGTCCAGATGCCGGCCGCATGCGGATCGCCCTGCACCAGCGCATGGCCGGTGACGTGGCACCAGAACATCTCGTCGCTGGAGCGCTTCATGATGCGCTCGTCGGAGTAAAAGCCTTTTTCGTTGAGGATGGGGACCAGGCGCAGGCCGGTACGCTCGAACTCGTCGGCGGTGGGGTAGATTTCCTGGAAGGACAGCTGCCGCAGGTCTTGTACGTCGTAGCCGAACATGGCCGCCATGGCCAGGTTGCCCTGCTGGATGATGCGGTGGTGCGAGACGCACATGCCGATGGGCGCGTGCATGAAGACCTGTTCGAAATCGATGGGCAGTGGCTGGGTCATGGGTGTGCTGCAAAAATCGGCTGGTTCCCTCGAACCTGGCGCTGTACTCCGAAGGGCGGTGTTATGCTGCATTGCGCCAGGTATTTTTACCGTATTGTATGGCTTATTTCACCTGACCTATGATATTTGGCGCTGATTGGAGCCCGGCCCTCGCCTGAGTGCGGCGGCGTAGAGAAGCTCCGATGCCGATCCCGTTTTATGCTTGCCATCATGCTCGCAAGACAAGAGCCGAAAGGAGACTCGTGAACAAAGTGTACCCGGACGCGGCCACCGCGTTGAAAGACATCGTCAAGGACGGCCAGACCATTGCGGTCGGCGGCTTTGGCCTGTGTGGCATCCCCGAGGCGTTGATCGCCGCCCTGCGTGACTCGGGCGTGCAGAATCTGACCGCCATTTCCAACAACGCCGGCGTCGATGGTTTCGGCCTGGGCCAGTTGCTGTCCACCCGCCAGATCAAGAAGATGATCGCCTCCTACGTGGGCGAGAACAAGGAGTTCGAACGCCAGTACCTGGCCGGCGAACTGGAGCTGGAATTCACCCCGCAAGGCACGCTGGCCGAGAAGCTGCGTGCCGGCGGCGCAGGCATTCCGGCCTTCTTCACCAAGACCGGCGTGGGCACGCTGGTGGCCGAAGGCAAGGAAGTGCGCGAGTTCGACGGCCAGCGCTATGTCATGGAGCGTTCGCTGGTGGCCGACGTGTCGCTGGTGAAGGCGCAGAAGGCCGACAAGGCCGGCAACCTGGTCTTCAACAAGACCGCGCGCAACTTCAACCCCAACGTGGCGATGGCCGGCAAGGTCACCGTGGTCGAGGTGGAAGAACTGGTGGAAGTGGGCCAGCTCGATCCTGACCAGATCCACACCCCCGGCATCTTCGTGCATCGCATCGTGGTCAACGCCACGCCCGAGAAGCGCATCGAACAACGTACCGTGCGCGCATAAGAGGAGACAGACAATGGCATGGACCAGAGATGAAATGGCTGCCCGCGCAGCCAAGGAACTGCAGGACGGCTTCTACGTGAACCTGGGCATCGGCTTGCCCACGCTGGTGGCCAACCACGTCCCCAGCGATATCGAAGTGTGGCTGCAGTCGGAAAACGGCTTGCTGGGCATCGGCCCCTTCCCCACCGAGGACAAGGTCGATCCCGACCTGATCAACGCCGGCAAGCAGACCGTGACGACCATTCCCGGCTCGTCCTTCTTCAGCTCGGCCGATTCCTTCGGCATGATCCGGGGCGGCAAGATCAATATCGCCATCCTGGGTGCGATGCAGGTCTCGGCCAAGGGTGACCTGGCCAACTGGATGATCCCCGGCAAGATGGTCAAGGGCATGGGCGGTGCGATGGACCTGGTGGCCGGTGTGGGCCGCGTCGTAGTGCTGATGGAACACGTGGCCAAGGCCAAGGACGGCAGCACCTCGAAGAAGATCCTGAACGACTGCAACCTGCCGCTGACCGGCGTGGGCGTGGTCGACCGCATCATCACCGACCTGGGCGTCATCGACGTGACCCCGGGTGGCCTGAAGCTGATCGAGCTGGCCACCGGCGTGACCAAGGAAGAGGTCATCGAGCACACCGAAGCACCGCTGGATGTGAGCGAGGTCTGATCGGCCTCAGCGGTCATCATCGGCTGCAAGTGAGAAGGGCGCTGCAACTGCAGCGCCCTTTTTTCATTTTTTCATTTCGGCCATGCCGCTAACGCCAGCTTCCGGTCGGCTCCAGGAAGGGCGACAGCACGGCCTCGCCCCAGCGCAGCGGCAAGGCATGTTCCAGCAGCCGCGCCGATTGCACCTGCAGACGCAGCAGCCGTTGCGCTCCGGCGAAGGCCGCTACCTCGGGACCGTCCCAGATCACCTCGGCCTGCACGGCCAGGTAGAGCAGGGCGCCGCTGTCGAAGTCGGCGAACAGCAGGCCGGCCCGTGGATTGACCAGCAGGTTGCCGATGGTATTGAAGAAGGAATTGCCGACGAAATCGGGCAGGGTCAGGCGGGCGTCGCCATCGACCCGGACAAAGCCGGGTTTGCCACCGCGATGCGAGACATCCACGCCATCCGGTCGTTCTGTACCGGCAGAAGCGGTGGCGATGAAGAAGGTATCGGCAGCGCGCACCAGCGCCTGCATGGCTGGCGTCAACGTCGCGCTGTCGCTGATGACGGTGGCCGGCAGCGCTTCCGCATCCAGCAATTCGGGCTGGCGCGCCTGTATGTACTTGGGGCAGTTGCCGAAGCTCTGGGTGATGGCGATGTCCATGCCCTGTCCCGACCAGGCCCGCAGCACGCCATTGGCGCGATTGCGCCGACGCGTGTGCGGTTCTATCCCCAGCAAGCCCAGCGCCGCGCCCTCGCGCAGGTTGCCGCGCAGCGGATCGCCGGCGGCCATGCGCATGCCGGTGAGGGCCAGGCGGCGCTCATCGGGGGCCTGCACGAATCCCGGCGTGCCCGTCACGATCGAGGCCCAGGGCTGGCCCCCGGCATCCACCGAGCCCACCAGCAGGAAGGGCAGTTGCGCAAAGAAACTGCGGTGCTGTTCCGGCATGTAGTCGCGGATCACACGCGGGCCCAGGTCGGCCATCTTCTCGCGCATGCCGGCGCGCTCTTGCGCATACCGCTCGCCGGCGTGAAAGGTGCTGTCGATGCTGGAAGGATGCGGGGACATGGGACGCTCCTGGGTGAGATGGGATCAGGCCGCCAGCGCGTGCGGCGACACCGGCATGGCGACGAAGCCGGGCAGGGCTTCCACGCGGGCCAGCCAGGCGCGTACGTGGGCGTAGGGCGCCAGGGCCACGCCGCCTTCCTGCACATGGGCAATATAGCCGTAGCAGGCGACGTCGGCGATGGTGGCGTGGTCTGCGGCGAGGAAGCTGCGGCCGTCCAGATGGGTCTCCAGCAGGGCCAGCAGGCCGAGGGTCTTGTCTAGCGCCAGTCCGTAGTCGAGTTCACGCTTGAAGAGCTTGGCCAGGCGCACGCGGTTGGGGCCTTCGAAGATCTCGCCCGAGGCCAGCGACAGGAATTGCTGTACCCGCGCCGCAGCCACCGCGTCGCTGGGCAGCCATTGCTCGCCGCCATAGCGGCGCGCCAGGTAGACCAGGATGGCGGTGGAATCGTAGAGCACCACGTCGCCATCGACGATGACGGGCACCTGGCCGCGCGGATTGAGGGCCAGGAAGGGCGGCTGCTTGTGCTGGCCGCCGGGCAGGTCGACATCGATGACTTCATGCGGCAGGTCCAGCAGGGATAGCATCAGCTTGACGCGATGCGCGTGGCCGGACAGGGGAAAGCTGTAGAAGCGGATGGGGGTGGACATGGGATCTCCTCGGAAAATGGACTGGCCCTGGCGGGCGACGTGCGCGGCATCAATGATCATTTTGTACCGAACGATCGGTACAATAAAACGTGTGGCGGGGGCTTGTCAACTACCTCTCGGGATTATTTTTTTGGCCGGTGGGTACAACGCCTGGCGAGCCAGCGGTCTTATAATCGGTACGATTTCAACCTTCATGCATCCGTGGCCAGCCTGCCACGGAACCGGAAACCAACGCCATGCCCGCACCCACTCTCACCCGCGAAGAAGTCGCGCAACGCCTGCTCGCCGAATTCCGCCGCTCCGGCTACGAGGGCGCCAGCCTGGCCAGCCTGTCGGCGGCCACCGGCCTGGGCAAGTCCAGCCTGTACCACTACTTCCCCAACGGCAAGGTCGATATGGGGCAGGCGGCCATGGAAGTGGCGGGCGCGTGGTTACAGGAGAAGGTGATTCCCCAGCTGCAGGCAGCCGGCGATCCGGAAAAGCGCATCAAGCGTTACTTTGCGGCCTTAAGCGAGTTCTACGCCAAGGGCACGCTGCCCTGCCTGACCGACCTCTTCACCATCGGCGAGGCGGCGGGTCATTTCCAGCAGCAGTTCCGCCAGCGCATCGGCCAGGGCATCAAGCTCATCGCCGGGGTATTGGAAGAGGCCGGCATCGCGCCGGCCGAGGCGGCGCGCCGCGCCGAGGATGGGCTGGTGATGTTGCACGGCGCGCTGGTGGTGGCGCGTGCGCAGGGTAATACGGCGGTGTTCGCGCGGACCATCAAGGCCATCCCGGCAATGCTGCTGGCGCCTCAGGAGGATTGAGCCGGGCCGTCCTCAGATCTGGCCGGGATGGGCGAAGCAGACGCGGTTGCGCCCGGCGCTCTTGGCCAGGTACAGGGCTTCGTCGGCGGCGTTGAGCACGTCCTCGACTCGGTGATGCCGTTCCCGTCGCAGGGTCGCCACGCCCACGCTCACCGTCACCACCCGCAACGGGCTGGCGGCATGCACGATCAGGCGGCTGTAGACGGCCTCGCACAGTCGTTGCGCCATCAGCAGCGCGCCATGCTCATCGGTCTGCTCCAGCAGCACCACGAACTCCTCGCCACCATAGCGGCCGGCATGGTCGGTCTGGCGGGGCAGGTTTTCCGAGAGCGCCTTGGCCACTTCCTGCAGGACCGTATCGCCCATCTCATGACCATAGGTATCGTTGTAGAGCTTGAAGTGGTCCACGTCAATGAACAGCACCGAGAAGCTGGCACTGGGGTTGCGCAGGCAACGTTCCCAGGTGGCCAGCATGGCCTCGTCCAGCGAGCGTCGGTTCAGCAGGCCAGTGAGACTGTCGGTGCGGGCCAGTTCTTCCAGCCGCTTTTCGGCCGCGACCCGCTTGCGCAATTCCTGGCGCACGTGCAGCAGCAACATCGTGGCCAGGGCCGCGAAGGCTGCCAGCGACAGCAGTACCGCATAGAGCGTCTCGCGCCAGTTCTTGAAGATGGCCTGCTCGGCACGCCCGACGAAGACGATCAGCGGAGAACCCGGAATGCGCCGGAAGGTATAGAGGCGCTCCACGCCATCGTTGGTGGCGCGCGCAAAGAAGCTGCCGTCGTCTTCGGCCAGCATGGACTTCAGGCGTTGGAAGTTGGCGTTGTTGCCGAGATCGCGGCCGATGATGGAGGCCTTGTAGGGCACCCGCATATAGGCCACGCCATCATCCGAATAGAGCGAGATCACACCGTCCACGCCCAGCGTCAGCCCCATGAACAGATCGCGGAAGTAGGCCAGGTCCAGCGCCATGACCACGATGCCATCGAAGCTGCCATCCTCGCGGGAGAGCCGCTTGGACAGCACCACCACCGGCAGCTCGTTGCCCAGGCTGGCCTGGATGGGGCGGGAGATGTAGAGGCCCGTTTCGGGACGGTCGCGATGCACCGTGAAGTAGGCCCGGTCGGCATAGTTGGGGCGTGCCTGCGTGGCGCTGCGGCGTGAGGTGGCTCGTACCTGCCCCTGGGCATCGATGACCGCCATGACGGTGATGTGACTGGCATTGGCGGTACTGCCGAACAGGTAGGCATAGCTCTGGCTCTCCGGCAGCGCTTTGCCGCCCAGCGGATGCTGGTAGCGGTAGGCCAGGGTATCCAGCGACAGGGACAGCATCTCGATATTGCGTGAAATGGCGCGCTGGGCGATGAGCGTGACGTTGCTGGCATTGGCCACGGCAGCAAGGCGGATCTGCCGGTAGCTCTGGTACAGCGTGCTGGCACAGATGGCGGCGACCATCAGCACGGCGATGATCAGGATCATCGCCAGATATTTCTTCAACTGCTTGATTTTATTTCCCCCCGGGAGAATACAGGCGCAATTAACGCACAGATCAGAAGCCCGATCCAGCTTGCCGGAAGGAAACGTAGAATGCCCGCAACAGCGCCTGAACTGCCGTGCCGCACTTCCTGTCTGACGGGACAGCACGCCCTGCTTCATGATCAAATGCGAACGCTGGCGCCATGCAAACGCCGCTTACCGGAGGGCACCTGAACATCAAGCACACCATCCAGCGCGACCTGGCGATCCTGTGGGCCTTCATTGCCCTGATCGCCTTGCTGCTCGCTTTTCTGCTCTGGCAACTCAGTCGCCAGGGAGCCGCCGCCCAGGTCGCCCAGGCCAGTCGGCAGTCGGACGTCAGCTGCGCCGCCATGGGCGCGGGCCTGGCCCATGCGCTGGCCGGCGGGTCCGGCACGGCGCCGTCGCAGACGGTGATGCAGGCGGTGATCGACCTGGCCTTGCGCGACCAGCCCGGTGTCGAAGGCGGTTTCTGGCGCGAGTCCGATGGCGTCATCGCCTACGCCTTCCCCACCTATGACGGCAGTGGCATCAAGCGCGATGCGCCCGGCGCCGAGATGGAACGCATCGCTGCGACCGCCCGGCGCGCCCTCGATGGCAATGCCAGCATCACCGATGTGCGCCCCGGCTTGCGCGAGGCGGTGGTATTCGCCGCCTGCCCGGCCACGGCGGCAGAGCCGCGCATTGCGGCCTGGACGCTCAAGCGCGTCCCGGTGATGAGCGCGTCGGTACTGGACCAGCTGCTGCTGGCCATCGCCCTGTTGCTGGGTTTCGTGATCGCCTCCGGCCTCTGGCTGGGCGCGACCCTGGCGCGCTGGCGTGGTCAGTCCGAACGGCTGGCCACGCAACTGGCGCAGTCGGAACGCCTGGCCACGCTGGGCCGGGTCGCCGCCGGCATGGCCCATGAAATCCGCAATCCCATCGGCACCATGCGCATGAAGGCCGAGAACGCCCTGGCCGCACCGCCGCAGGTACGCGAGGCGCGCGTGACCAGTGCGTTGGAGACGGTGGTGAACCAGACCGAGCGGCTCGATACTCTGGTGAGCAGTCTGCTGGCGCTGTCCCAGCCCTTCCAGGTACAACGCCAGGAGGTCGACCTGCACCACTGGCTGGCGCGGCAGCGCGAGACCCACGCCGAACTGGCCGCCCGCAGCGGCGTGCAGATCGTGCTCGCCGTCGATGGCGTCAGTCTTGCCGACCCTGACATCGCCGCCACATTCGATCCGGTCCAGATGGCGCGCGTCTTCGACAACCTGCTGCTCAATGCACTGGCCCATTGTGGCCCGGGTGGCCGGATCGAAATCGGCGCCCGTCGTCTTGGCAGCACGCGCCTGCTGCTCTGGGTGGCCGACGACGGCCCGGGGGTTCCGGTCGAACTGCGCCAGACGCTGTTCGATCCCTTCGTCAGCCAGCGCAGCGGCGGCACCGGGCTGGGCCTGGTGCTGGCGCGCGAGATCGTGCAGGCGCACGGTGGCCAGATCAGGCTGGTTCCCGCCTCGCAAGGGGCACGTTTCGAGATGGAGTTGCCGTGGCACGCGTGTTGATCGTCGATGATGATGTGGCCTTTCGCAGCAGCCTGGCCGAGATGCTGTGCGATCTCGGCCATGAGGTGCTGGCCGCAGACAGCAGCGCTGCCGGGATCGATCTGCTGCAGCGTCACGCACCGGAGCTTGCCATCGTCGACCTGCGCATGCCCGGAGAAGACGGGCTGGTGTTCCTGCAACGGGCCGCGGCGATTTCCGCCATGCCTTGCATCATGCTGACCGCCCACGCCAGCGGCGACAACACCATCGAGGCGATCCGGCTGGGGGCCTTCGATCACCTGACCAAGCCGGTGCCACGCCAGGCACTGGTGCAGACGCTGGAGCGGGCGCTGCGCCAGGGGGCGGCGATGCAGGCGGCGGTGATGGCCGAGCCTTCGGAGCCGGCGCCGGAGCGCAACCAGCTGGTCGGCGACAGCGAGGCCATGCGCCAGGTCTTCAAGCAGATCGGTCGTGCCGCCACCAGCGACGCCACCGTCCTGGTCCTGGGCGAGACCGGGACCGGCAAGGAACTGGTGGCGCAAGCCCTGCATCGCAACAGCGCGCGCGCGGCGCGTCCGCTGGTCGCGGTCAATTGCGCCGCCATCCCTGCCGAGCTGATCGAGAGCGAGCTGTTCGGCCATGTCAGGGGGGCCTTCAGCGGCGCCGCCGCGCATCGCATGGGGCGCTTCCAGCAAGCCGATGGCGGCACCCTGTTTCTCGACGAGATCGGCGACATGGCCCTGCCCACCCAGGCCAAGATCCTGCGCGTGCTGCAGGAGCGCGAAGTCACGCCGCTGGGGGGCGATACGGCACAGCGTATCGACGTGCGCGTCATCGCCGCCACCCATCGCGACCTGCCGCAGGAAATCCGCGCCGGGCGCTTCCGCGAGGATCTCTGGTACCGCCTGCAGGTGCTGACCATCCGCGTGCCGGCGCTGCGTGAGCGGCCGGGCGATATCCTGGCCATTGCCGAGCATTTCCTGCGCCTGCAGGGGGCGCAGGTGTCCAGGCAGATCATGCCGGCGGCGGCACGCTTGCTGCTGGCCCATGCCTGGCCTGGCAATGTGCGCGAGCTGCGCAATACCATGGAACGGGCGGCGGTGATGAGCCAGGGGGCCGCCATCGAGGCCGAGCATCTCGGCCTGCTGCCCGTCACGGATGCACCCGAGGGCGTGGCCATCGATTGGGACGGCTTGCTGGAGGTGGCCGTGGCCCAGCTCGAACAGGCCATGATCGCCCGTGCGCTGGCCGCAACCGGCGGCAACCGGGCCGAAGCGGCGCGCCGCCTGGGCATCTCGCGTCAGCAGCTCTACCGCAAGCTCGACGAAGCGGCCAGGCCGAACGACTAGTGCCGGCGGCTCAGTGTGCCGCGCTACTTGAGAAGACGTTGATGACCATCACGCCGGCCACGATCAGTGCAATACCGGCCACGGCCGGCCAGTCCAGGCGCTGGCCGTGGATCAGCCAGGCCGCCAGCGTGATGAGCACGATGCCCACCCCCGACCAGATCGCATAGGCCACGCTGGTGGGCATGGTCTTGAGTGCGAGCGAGAGGCAGTAGAAGGACACCGCGTAGCCCAGCACCACGATGATGGCGGGCAGCAGGCGGCTGAAGCCCTGGGAGGATTTCAGTGCGGTGGTGGCGATGACCTCGGCGACGATGGCCACCGAGAGCGAGAGATAGGCAGACATGAGGGCTCCTGTGATGGAAAGTCGTCTCATCCAAGGTCAACGGAGATCGACCAGGATGATCGCTATCGATCATACAGAGGGATGATGGCGTTTCGATGGACTGGCCGGGAGTCGCCCGGGGGCGGAGGGCTATCCGGTCGATGAGGCCTGAGCCTGGCCTGCGGCGTCATGCGCTAGCAGCCGGGGGTCGAAGATGCGCGTGGCCAGCGTGGTCAGCCATGCCGATAGCGCCAGGGCCAGCAGCGCCGGTCCGGGATGGACATGCAGCGAGCTTGCGCTCCCCATGCAGGAGGCTGCCAGGGTGGCGATCACCAGCGGCAGCATGGCGCAACGGCTGGCCCCGGCCTGCCAGCGCAGCAGCAGGGTGAGACGGCGTGGCGGCTGGCGCCATCCTTGCCATGCCGTCAGCAGCAGCAACGCCATCAGGCCCAGTCGCAAGAGTGGAAAGAGCAGGGCACCGGTGGCCAGCAGGAGCGCCGCCAGCGGTTCACCGGCGCGCCAGCCGCCACTGATGGCGGCCATCAGCGGGAGCGGCACCGGTCCGGCCGGTCCATCGGCCACGCTCATCGTCAGCAACCCGGCGGCGCATAAGGCCAGCACGGCCATGGCCAGCAGCATGGCGCTACGGGTCAGGCTGAGCGTGTGCGCGCGCTGCAGGGGATGGCCGCAGCGCAGGCAGCGCAGGCTATCCATGCTGTCCGGATGGACGCGCTGACATTTGCGGCAGCTCAGCAATCCCATGTCGCTGGCGCAACGGACGTTGACGGGCATGGTCGAGGGCCGGGTCACGGCCAGTTGCCATTGTCGTCGAGGAACAGGACCGCTACCAGGGCGATGGCCAGCAAGCCACTGGCGATGGCGGCGATGCCGATGACGAGCGTCCCCATGGCGCTGGCCTGGTAGAGCGCCAGCAGCATGCCCAGCATGTAGAGCTCGGTGATGACCCATGGCCGCAGCTGCCGCAACCAGTGCAGCAGGCGTTGGCCGCGCCCTGCCGGGGGCAGCCTGCGCGGCTGGCGCGGGGCGATGATCCCGGCCACCATGAGCGAGAGCTCGATGGCTGGCAGCACGATGGTCGTCACCAGCATCAGCAGGGCGATCGGCAACATGCGGCCGGCATGCATCAGTGCGATGCACCCCCACAGGGTCAGCGGTAGCGGTACGCCCTGCAGGCTGACCTCGGCGATAGGCCAGAGATGACTGGTGACCAGAAAGACGGCGGCTGCCAGTACCAGGGGCAGTCTCATGTCAGCACCTTTCGCAGGGACGCGATAGAGCAGGGCGTCGCAGCGCTGGCAGAGCGCCGCTTCGCCTTCCAGCAAGAGTGTGCGCAGGTGGATGCCGTCGCAGTAGGGACAGGCCACCAGGTCCTGCAGGGTCGCTTCGGCGATCCAGGGCGGCGAAGCGGGTGGGTCATCGGTGCGCGCAGTCATGGAGTCATGGACCGGTCATCGCAGCTGCGCCACCAGCGCATCGGCACCCTTGTCGATGCCCGCCCGGGAGGCACTGAGTGCGCCCATGCTGGCGCCGATATCCCAGGGTTTGGGGTATTGCTTGCTGATGAAGGCCTTGAGCAGCTTGCGGTCGCGGGCATCATAGATCTCCACGGCATAGATCACCGAGCCGCCGATCATGGCTTCGCGGTCGCGCGCATTCTGCACCGCATTGTAGAGACCGCCACCGATGTCGAAACGGGTCAGCGTGGAGAGCACGGCGGTATTGGTCTTGGCGCCGGTCAGGGTCAGCCGGATCAGCAGGGTATCGTCGCGCGGTGTCTGCGTGAGTGCGAAGCGCTGGCGCAGCGCATCGACGAAGCGCTGCTGCATGTAGCTGGCCAGCGTCGCCTTGTCGGCATCGCTCATGTCGCCGAACTGGTTGTCGGCACCGCCATAGACGATGACGGGCGCTACCTGCACGCTGCGATAGCGGCCCCAGTCCACCGGCTGGTCGTAGCTGAAGGGAACGCGGCCGGTGCGGTCGCCGGTGTTGGTGGAGAGCAGTCCGGCCGAGTCGATGCCGGTGTACTTGACCGGATCGGAACTGGCGCAGGCCGACAGCAGGGCGCACAGGAGCGCGACGAAGCCGAATCGCTTCATCGTCAGGATGAATGACATAGGGAGGGTCCTCTACAGGATGCGGTACAAGCGCCCGGTCGCACAGGCGCCGGGCGGGACAGGCCATCCCGCACGGTGGCGCGCGCGTTCCCGTCCGGGGGACGATCCGGAAACACGCGCGCCACCGGCGACAGGGCTGAAGTGACTATAGCAGCTTATCGCCGATTTACAAACCAACCAGACGGTTTTTATTGTAACCGTGGTTTTCCATCACTCGTCACTCGTCACTTGTTACGCGGGTGCGGTGTCGCCGGCCGTGGAGGGTCAGCGGGCGCGGGGGCTGGTCTTGCTCTTCTGGCTGGCCAGTCGTTTCCAGTGCGCCTCATCGAGCAGCAGCGCGAAATAATGTTCGCGCTCCTTTTCGCTGAGCGGGCACATGTTGAACAGCGAGGTCCACAACAGCCCGCGGGCCGCGCTCCAGCGCAGGATGGCCAGGTCGGCGTCGGCGGATTCCTTGCGGATGGCCGCCACGTTGAGGGCCTCGGCATCACGCAGGCCGTCCAGCAACGAGGGCTGCTCGCCGATGGCGCCGAGGATGGCCAGGGCTACCGACTGCGGTTGCTTGGTGGCCTCGCGCAGGATGGCGATCTGGGTCGCCAGAGAGGGCTCGCCGGAGCCGCGACCGTCATGGTCCAGGTAGTCGCGGGCGAAGCGGGCGTATTCGCTGCGCTGGTTGTCCAGCAGCGCAATGAGCACGGCCTGCTTGGTACGGAAATGATGCAGCACGCCGCCCTTGCTGATGCCGGCCTCGCGCGCGATCGCATCGATGGTCAGCCGGTTGGCGCCGTCGCGGTCGATGACGGCGAGGGCGGCCTGGATGATGAGCTGCCGGGATTTTTCGGAGCGGGCGGAATTTTCCATAAGCGGCGAGGGGCCTTGAGCGATGCGCGAAGTACGGGACGATAGCGCTATATCGGGGCCAGCGCAAACCAGCGACACCACGACAGACGCTGTCCGCGAGCGGACAGCCGCTGTCACAGGAACGGACAGCGACCCTGCTGGAAGATGCATAAGTCATTGATTTTAAAGGGATGGAGGGCAGGCATGCGGCTTGCAAAGCGATTGATGCCATCCTCATTTCCAAGGAGTTGTCATGAACCGCTTTGCCTCCCGCTCCCATCCGCTGTGTGCCGTCTTGGCGCTGGCGTGCTTGTCGCTATCGCCGATGCAGCAGGTCCTTGCCCAGCCTGCCGGCCCCGGCCCCGGCCCGGGCCCCATGCCGCCTCCCGCGACCTACGAGGCTGCCGTGATGGCCCAGCCCCCCGTCGTCGAGGGGCGTATCACCCGCATGCTGATCAATCCCTATGGCGAGGTCGATGGCCTGCTGCTGGATCAGCGCACCGTGGTCCGCTTCCCGCCCCACCTGTCGGAGCCGATGCAGCGTGTACTCGCGTCGGGCCAATCGGTGCGCGTGTTCGGCCAGGGCGAAGGCCGCGACACCATCAAGGCCGATGCCATCGTCAACCTGGCCAATGGCCAGACCGTGATCGACAGGCCGCCTCCAGTGGAGGCCAACCCACCGCTGCCGCCGCACCTGCGCGCCGCGCAGCTGCAGCAACTGACCGTACAAGGCCGCATCACCCTGGTGCTGGCCGGACCGCGTGGCGAAGCCAACGGCGTCATCCTCGACGACGGCAGCATCGTGCGCTTTGCCCCCGACAGCGTGCGCTTCTCGCTGGAACCCGGTACGCCTCTGGCAGCCCAGGGCCTGGGTACCCGCAGCCGTTACGGCACCGCCATCGAAGCCATCGCCGTCGGCGCCAGTACGCAGCAGTTGCAGCCGTTGTACAGTCGGATGCCCTGACGCTTCCTGCGGCGGCGTCACGCCGCCGCAGCCTTCCATCCCATTTCGATAAAGAACAAGAAACCATGTCGCCCAAAGTCCTTCCCATCGTCTTCCTGCTCATCTCCAACGTCTTCATGACCTTCGCCTGGTATGGCCACCTCAAGTTCGAGAACCGGCCGCTGTACCTGGTGATCCTGGTCAGCTGGCTCATCGCCCTGGCCGAGTACTGCTTCGCCGTGCCGGCCAACCGCATCGGCCACGAGGTCTACAACGCCGCGGAACTCAAGACCATGCAGGAAGTCATCACGCTGGTGGTGTTCTCGGTGTTTTCCGTGTTTTACCTGGGCGAGCAATTCACCATCAATCACCTGGTCGGTTTTGCCTGCATCTGCCTGGGCGCCTTCTTCATCTTCAAGGGACCGATAGGATGAGCACGCGCGGCGCATCGATGGCCTGGCTGGCGCGGCTGAACTTTTGCCTGGCCGACGTGCGCGACGGGCTGGGGCCGTTCCTCGGGGTCTTCCTGATGGGCCAGGGCTGGGCCGCCGACGATATCGGCTATGTGATGACGCTGGGTGGCATCGCCGGCATGCTGGCCACCACACCGGCCGGCGCCCTGACCGACGCGGTGCGCGCCAAGCGCCTGGTGGTCGGTCTCGGTTCGGTGCTGGTGGTGGCCGGTTCGCTGTTGCTGCTGGTTGCGCCCGGCTTCACCGTCACCGCCATCTCCCAGATCGGCACCGGCATCGTCGGTGCCGTGATCGGCCCGGCCATCGCCGGTCTGACCTTGGGCATCGTCGGCCAGCAAGGCTTGCCTGCGCAATTGGGTCGCAACGAGGCCTGGAACCACGCCGGCAATGTCGTCTCGGCGGCGCTGGCCGGCGCCTGCGGCTATTACTGGGGCTTGCCGGCGGTGTTCGTGCTGATGGCCCTGATGGCGCTGGCCTCGCTGCTGTGCCTCGCGCGCATCCATCCCGATGACATCGACCACGATGTGGCGCGTGGCCTTGATCCGCAGCGTGCTGCCGATGCCGCCCAGGTGTCCACCTGGCGCCTGCTGGTGGGGTCGCGACCGCTGATGCTGCTGGCCTTGGCGATGATGCTGTTCCATCTGGCCAATGCCGCCATGCTGCCCTTGCTGAGCCAGTCGGTGGTCGCCCGTGGCGGCGCCGATCCGGCCCTCTATACGGCACTGACGGTGATCGTGGCGCAGCTGGTGATGATCCCCGCAGCGCTGCTGGCGAGCCGCTTTGCGCAACAGCGTGGTTACTGGCTGCCGATCACCATCGCCCTGCTGGTCTTGCCGGTGCGTGGTCTGGTGGCTGGCACCTGGGAGTCATCCTGGGCATTGTTGCCGGTCCAGATCCTCGATGGCGTGGGAGCGGGTTTGCTAGGCGTGGCCTTGCCGGGTTCGGTAGCGCGCATCCTGCAGGGCAGCGGCCATATCAACATCGGCCTGGGTGCGGTGACCACCCTGCAGTCGGTGGGCGCCGCACTCAGTCCGGCCCTGGCCGGCATGGTGGCGCAGCGCCATGGCTATGGCGCCGCCTTCGCGGTGCTGACCGTGATCGCCTTGCTGGCCCTGCTGGCATGGTGGATGCTGGCCGAGCGACGCGCCCACGATGTGCACACCGCATCATCGCCGGAGGCGGCCGGCCGATAGCGGCGCCCTTCAATCCTCGGCCGGCCGGCGCAGTTCGACGAACTGGCGTGGTGACCAGGGACGCAGCGCCACGATCAGCGCCGAGCCGGTGCGACGCGTCAGCGGCAGTGCCAGGTCCTGCTGGTGGGCCGCCAGGAACTCGGCCGAGAGCCGGTTCATGGCGCGCTGGATGGCGGCATTGCTCTGCTCGGACAGGGTGCCGCTGACCATGATCATCTTTTCCCCCGGCTGGTCGAAGTGGGAATTGAAGAAATCATTGCGCAGCTGGTCGCGGAAGTATTGCTGGATGGGGCCGCCCGGCAGCCAGGTGAAATCCGGCGACACCCGCACGCGGATGCGGTTGTTGGGCATCAGGTCGAGGATGCCCAGCTTGTCCAGCCGCGCCAGCTGGCGGATGACCTCGGCGCGGCTGAGGGCAAAGGTGTCCACCATCTCCTCCAGTGACCACTGGTGCAGCGCATGCACGGCCACCAGCAGCAGACGGGGATCGGCCACCAGCTTCTTTTCCTGCTCCACCGTCAGGCGCGTGGGCACCGGCTGTTCGGCCGCGATCATGCGTGCCAGGTCGCTGATCTGCATGCCCAGCAGGGTGCAGATCTGGTCCAGCCGCTCCAGCGTGAAACTGCGCTCGGCGAAGACGCGCTTGATGCTGGCCTCGCTCAGTCCCAGTGATTTGGCCAGCTGCGCATAGGTGATGCCGCGCGCCTTGAGGACGTTCTTCAATGCATTGACCAGCGATTCGGCCTGGGCCATGTTCTTCCCCCGCTCACGTGATGATGTCTGGCGGTATTGTATTTCGATACCATCGGCCACGGAAATCGCGTTTTCCGATGAAGTGCTCAACAACAGCGGCGCCCTTGGCTACAGTGCGTTCCGTCGACACGCCAACACGGCGGCGACAACGGAACGAACAAGACCAATCATCCACGTTTTCGAGGAGCCCATCATGAAGAACCCCCTGCTGCGTCACCTGACCCTGTCCTGCACCCTGGTTGCTGCCTTGCTGGCCGCGCCGGTCCATGCGCAATCCAATGCCAGCGACGCCTCCGCCGTGTCGGTAGCGATCTCGGTGCTGGTGCCGGCGGCCTTCATCTCGGAGTCCGGCCACTACGTGGTCAAGGGCGTGGAAGCCTCCGGTCGCGGCACCGTCTACGTGCTGGAAAACATCAGCGACGGCGTGCGCGGGTCCATCACCGTGGCCGGCAACGTCAGCGGCGCGGCCTCGGTGGGCGTGGGAGAGTCGGTGAGCTTCGTGACGACCGCCTCGGGCACGCTGCTGGTGGCCTCGGGCAAGGTGCTGGCGATCATCCCCAATACCCTGGGCCGCGCGCTGCTCAAGAGCGACAAGCTGTCCTGAGGAGACCGGCCATGCGTATCGATCTCACCCTCTGCAAGCGCCTGTCGCTGACCCTGCTGCTGGCTTGCTCGCTCCCCCTGGCGGCCCATGCCGGCCAGTCCTGCGAACAGCAGGTGCCGCAGCTCGACGCGGTCCGCCAGCAACTGGACATGGCGGTCAAGACCGTGGAACGCCTCAACGCCAGCGGCGCCGACGTGGTCATCATCGGCCGCGTCGGCCAGGACCTGAGCAAGTACCGCCTGCACTATTCGCACATAGGGATTGCCTATCGCGATGGCGACCAGTGGTTCGTGGTCCACAAGCTCAACGGATGCGGCACCGCCGTGAGCAATATCTACGAACAGGGGATGGGGCAGTTCTTCATGGACAGCCCTTACCGCCTGGAAGCCTATGTCGTCGTACCGCAGCCGGAGGCGCAGCAAAAGCTGCGCCTGGCCATCGGCCGCTCCGAGGCCATCCGCATGCACGAGCCGCGCTACAGCATGCTGGCCTATCCCTGGGCGACGCAGTACCAGCAGTCCAACCAGTGGGTGACCGAGACGCTGGCGCATGCCATGGAGCCGCAGATCGCCAGCCGCGAGCAGGCCCAGGCCTGGCTCAAGCTCAAGGCCTATGCCCCTGATACGCTGAACCTGGGACCGATGACGCGCCTGGGTGGCCGCATGTTCAAGGCCAACATTGCTTTCGATGACCATCCCAACGCATTGCGGTTCAGCGATAAAATCGTGACCACCACGGCCGACTCGGTGTTCAGCTTCCTGCAGAAGACGGGCATCGAGGCTAGCCACTTCGTGATCCAATAAGCAGAGT
Source organism: Herbaspirillum sp. ASV7 (assembly GCF_016429215.1). GTDB lineage: Bacteria > Pseudomonadota > Gammaproteobacteria > Burkholderiales > Burkholderiaceae_D > Herbaspirillum. The sequence continues at coordinate 19,302 of NZ_JAELUH010000025.1, forward strand.
CTTGCATTGCTCCCCATGCGTCCGGTCTACCACTTCGCTGTTCTCCTGATGTCCCTGCCACTGGCAGGCCCGGCCGCCCAGGCGGCCGGCGATGCCGTAGCCGGTCGCGCCGCCTTCGCCAAGTGCGCCAGCTGCCATCAGGTCGGGCCGTCGGCGCGCGGCGGATTCGGGCCGCAACTGAGCAACGTGATCGGGCGCAAGGCCGGTTCCACCGGTGACTTCAAGTATTCGCCGGCCATGGCCGGTGCCAACTTCGTCTGGACCGAAGACAAGCTGCGCGCCTTCCTCAAAGCCCCCAGCGACGTGGTGCCGGGCAACAAGATGCGTTTCTGGGGCATCGGCAGCGATCACCAGATCGATGACATCCTGGCCTACCTGCGCACTTTCCAGCAGCAGTAAGACGACATCCCTAGCCCTGCGGCGGCAATCCCATGCGCCGCCGTGCCAGGTGGATGGAGCCGTTGCGCACCGCCCAGCGCAGCGGCTGCGCCGCCACCAGTACCGACCTGCGCAATAGCTCGCTGCGCGCCGGTGAGCGCGGCGTGACCCCCAGCATCTGCTGCGCCCAGTGCGGCAGCAGGTCCACGCCGGCGCGCATCATCAGGCGCGTCCAGGGCTGGGCCAGCGCATTGGGCGCGGGTGCATCCAGCACCAGTTGCAGGGTCTGGCGGGTGCGGTCGTCGCAGACCAGTTGCGGCCGCGTCGATTCGATGTAGGCTTCCACCGCCGCGCGTGAGCGCGGCACATCGCCCGCCCCCAGCGCCTCGGCGACCAGGGCGATCTCATCGAAATAGCGGTCCTGGCATTCAGGAGCAAAGCCCGGGTTGCGGTAGCGCAGGTAAGCGCGCAGGAAGCACGACACCTCGGCCGCATGCACCCAGGTCAGCAGGTCCGGGTCGCTGGCCGCGTAGGTGCGACCGTCGGGCGCCACGCCGGTCACCCCCAGGTGGATCTTGCGCACCCGTTCGATCAGCCGCTCGGCATCGGCGCGGCTGCCGAAGGTGGTGCCGGCGATGAACTGGGCGGTGCGGCGCAAGCGGCCCAGCATGTCGGCCTGGAAGTTGGAGTGGTCCCACACCCCGGCCAGCGGCAGCGGATGCAGCATCTGCAACAGCAGCGCGGCCACGCCACCGGTGAGCATGGCGGTGAAATCACTGTGGACCTGCCAGGCGGCCGAATCCGGGCCGAACAGGCCAGGGTCGCCCGGCGGCTGCAGGAAGTCGGCACTGCCGGGACCGCGGCTGATGGACAGGACGTTGGCTTCGATGCGCTGGCGCAGGAATTCCATGGGAACGGGAAGGGCTAAGAGAGAAGGGCAGTGTGCCACAGCAGGAGAGTGCTTGCCGACTGCGTAACCGGATCATTTTTTCCTGTTGTGCTTCTATCCGGCGAGAAAAATTCACTGACATTTCTGTCAGAAAAAATTTACCCGGAGTGCCTCAGCGCGAGCGCGCGCAGGCCGCTACAATAGCCTTCGCCAGGCGGCCCGCCACCGACAAAAGAACGGCCCCGGCAAGCACCATCGTCATCAGGGAGCACGGCCGGCGCCTGGGGAAACGCGCCAGGCCGTGATCGATAGAACAATGCAAAGCGGAACAGCGTGAGCCGGCGTCGCGGGACGCCGGCCACAGGCAGGGGCGCAGGCGTCCCCGCGATGCTGTTGCGCCTCACCGGGATCGCAGTTCATGAACATGGTCGCGCTGGCGTTGCGCCGCCCGTACACCTTCATCGTGATGGCCTTGCTCATCGTGCTGGCCACGCCATTGACGTTGAAGAACATGGCCACCGACATCTTCCCCGAGATCAATATCCCGGTGGTCTCCATCATCTGGAACTACAACGGCCTGTCGGCCCAGGAAATGGGCTTGCGCATCGCCGCCCAGAACGAGCGGGGCCTCACCACCGTGGTCAGCGACATCGAGCACATCGAGTCGCAATCGCTGGCCGGGGTGTCGGTGATCAAGGTGTTCTTCCAGCCCAAGGCCAACATCCAGCAGGCGATCTCGCAGGTGGTGGCGTCGGTGCAGTCGCAGATCCGTCAGCTGCCGCCGGGCATCACGCCACCGCTGGTGATCAAGTATTCGGCCTCCAGCATCCCGGTGATGCAGCTGGCGCTGTCTTCGCCCACGCTGCCCGAGCAGGCCGTCTTCGACGCCGCCGTGCAGACCTTGCGCCCGCAGCTCATCACCATTCCCGGCGTGGCTGTCCCCTTCCCCTATGGCGGCAAGACCCGCCTGATTTCGGTGGACCTGGATACCCCCGCCATGCAGGCGCGCGGCCTCGCGCCCATCGACGTGGTCAATGCCATCAACACCCAGAACCTGATCCTGCCATCGGGCACCGCCAAGTTCGGCGGCACCGAGTATTCGGTCAAGATCAACGGCTCGCCCGAGGCGGTGGCGGGCTTGAATGAATTGCCGGTGCGTACCGCCAATGGCGCCACCATCTATCTCAAGGACGTGGCCAACGTGCGCGACGGCTTCTCGCCCCAGACCAACGTGGTGCGCCAGGATGGCGCGCGCGGCGTGCTGCTGTCCATCTTGAAGAACGGCGGCGCCTCCACCCTGGACATCGTCGACAACCTGCGCAAGCTGCTGCCCACGGCCGCCCAGACCCTGCCCGAGGACATCAAGATCACGCCGCTGTTCGACCAGTCGCTATTCGTGAAGGCCGCCGTCACCGGCGTCATCAGCGAGGCCCTGATCGCCGCCGGCCTGACCGCCGCCATGGTGCTGCTGTTCCTGGGCAACTGGCGCAGCACGCTGATCATCGGCCTGACCATCCCGCTGTCCATCATGACCGCCATCCTGGTACTGGCCGCACTGGGCGAGACCCTGAACCTCATGACCCTGGGCGGCCTGGCGCTGTCGGTGGGCATCCTGGTGGACCAGGCCATCGTCACCATCGAGAACATCGAGCGTCACCTGCACCTGGGCAAGCCGCTGCACGACGCCATCATCGTCGGTGCCGGCGAGATCGGCGTGCCAGCCTTCGTGGCCACGCTATGCATCTGCATCGTGTTCGTGCCGATGTTCTTCCTCTCGGGGGTGGCGCGCTTCCTGTTCGTGCCGCTGGCCGAGGCGGTGGTGTTCGCCATGGCGGCGTCCTACATCCTCTCGCGCACGCTGGTCCCGACGCTGGTGATGCTGCTCATGGGCAGCCATGGCCAGGCCGACAGCGCCAAGCAAAGCCTGTTGCAGCGTCTGTACCGCGCCTTCGACAACCGCTTCGAGCGGGTGCGGCGTGGCTATACGCTGGTGCTGTCTTCGCTGCTGGCGCACCGGCGCCGCTTCGCGCTGGGCTTCCTGGCGTTCTGCCTGTTGTCCTGCCTGCTCTATCCCATGCTCGGGCGCGACTTCTTCCCCAATGTCGATGGCGGCCAGATCCGCCTGCACATGCGCATGCCCACCGGCACCCGCATCGAGGAGACCGCGCGTGCCGCCGACGAGGTCGAGCGCACCATCCGCAGCCTCATCCCCGAGCGGGAACTGGAGACCATCCTCGACAACCTGGGCGTGCCCAACTCCGGCATCAACCTGTCCTACAGCAATGCCGGCACCATCGGCACCCTGGATGGTGAATTGCTGATGGCCCTGAAGGAAGGCCACCGCCCCACCGAGCAACTGGTGTCGATGCTGCGCGAAGAACTGCCGCGTCGCTTCCCCGGCATCGAGTTCTTCTTCCAGCCGGCCGACATCGTCACCCAGATCCTCAACTTCGGCCTGCCGGCGGCCATCGACGTGCAATTCACCGGCCCCAATATGGAAGCCAATGCCGCCCTGGCCGCCGAGCTGACCAAGCAGATCCGCCAGATCCCCGGCGCCGTCGACGCCCACGTGCACCAGCGCCTGGATGGGCCCTCGCTGGACCTGCGCATGGACCGCACGCGCCTGCAGCAGTTCGGCCTGTCGGCCTCCAACGTCGGCCAGAACCTGCTGATCGCGCTGTCGGGCAGCTCGCAGACGCAACCGGCGTTCTGGTTGAATCCCAATAACGGCGTGGTCTACAGCATCGCGGTGCAGTCGCCGCAATACCAGGTCGATTCGCTGGACTCCCTGCTCAATATCCCCGTGGGCGCTGGCGCCAACGCCGCCACGCCGCCGCAGCTGCTGGGCAACCTGGTCGATGTGCGTGCCGGACGCCAGATGGCGGTGGCCTCGCGCTACAACATCTCGCCGGCCATCGACGTGTTCGTCAGCGTCCAGGGCACCGACCTGGCCAGCGTGGCCGGCAAGGTCTCGGCGCTGGTGGAGCAGATCAAGCCCAAGCTGCCGCGCGGCAGCCAGGTGGTCATCCGGGGCCAGGTCGAGACCATGCAATCGTCCTTCATCGGTCTGGGTGTGGGCCTGGCCATGGCCATCGTGCTGGTGTACCTGCTGGTGGTGGTCAACTTCCAGTCGTGGATCGATGCGGCCATCATCATCGCGGCCTTGCCGGCGGCGCTGGCGGGCATCGCCTGGATGCTCTTCATCACCGGCACCACGCTGTCGGTGCCGGCTTTGACCGGGGCCATCATGACCATGGGCGTGGCCACGGCCAACAGTATCCTCATCGTCGCCTTCGCGCGCCAGCGCAAGGAGGAGGGCGCCACGCCGCTGGCCGCCGCCCTGGAGGCGGGATCGACCCGTATCCGCCCGGTGCTGATGACGGCGCTGGCCATGATCATCGGCATGATCCCCATGGCGCTGGGCCTGGGCGAGGGTGCCGAGCAGAACGCGCCATTGGGGCGCGCCGTGATCGGTGGGCTCATGCTGGCCACCGTATCGACCTTGTTCTTCGTGCCGGTGGTGTTCGCCGGTGTGCACCAGAGACTGGCCCGGCGGGCGGACCAGCGCGGAAAGACCGCGCATCCTGCCGCCGGCGGACCAGCGCATCAGGAGTCCTGAACCATGTCGCATGATCGTCATTCCGAACTTGGCATCCATTCCGTCGAGGATGCCGAACCCCTCCAGCGCCAGCAGATGATGAAGCGCGCCCGCCTGGTGACGCTGGTGGTCCTGCTGGTGCTGGCCGCCGGTGCGGCGCGCACCATCGTCAGCCGCGTGGCCAATGCCCGCGAACTGGAAGCCGGTACCGCCGAGCGCGCCAAGGTCTTCGTGCGCGTGACCGAGGCGCGCAGCAGTGCCGATGGCCAGACGCTGGCCCTGCCGGGGACCTTGCAGGGCTTCGTGCAATCGCCCATCTCGGCGCGTTCGGGTGGCTACCTCAAGCGCTGGTACAAGGACATCGGCGCCGAGGTGAAGAAGGGCGATCTGCTGGCTGAACTGGACACCCCGGAAATCGACCAGCAGCTGTCCCAGGCCCTGGCCGCGCGCCAGCAGGCCGCCTCCAGCCTGGACCTGGCCAAGAGCTCGATGGCGCGCTGGGAAGCCCTGCGCAAGAAGGATGCGGTCTCCCAGCAGGAGCTGGACGAGCGCCGCAGCGCCTACGCCCAGGCCGGCTCCAACCTGGCGGCCGCGGATGCCAACGTCGAGCGCCTGCGCCAGGTGGAAGGCTTCAAGCGTATCGTGGCGCCCTTCTCGGGCATCATCACGCGCCGCAACGTGGATGTGGGCGACCTGATCGATCCGGGCGCGGGACGCTCGCTGTTTGTGCTCTCGCAGACCGATCCGCTGCGGGTCTACGTCAATGTGCCGCAGTCCTATGCCAACCTGGTCAAGCCCGGCCAGCAGGTAGTGGTGACCCAGGCCGAACTGCGGGGACGCAAGTTCGACGGCAAGGTCGCGCGCACCGCCGGCTCCATCGACCCGGCCACGCGCTCCATGCAGATCGAGGTGAGCCTGCCCAATGCCGACAATGCACTGCTGCCCGGCGCCTTCGTGCAGGTGGCGCTGCCGCTGAAGCCCAGCGGCGCGCTGCTGGTAGCGGCCGATACGCTGATGTTCCGGCGCGATGGTTCGCTGGTGGCGGCCGTCGATGCACAGAACAAGGTGCGCCTGAAGCCGGTCAAGCTGGGACGTAACTTTGGCTTGACGGTGGAAGTGCTGGAGGGCTTGAAAGGCGATGAAAAGCTGATCCTCAACCCCTCCGACTCGCTGGCCGAGGGCGACCAGGTCGAGCCCACCCAGGACAAGCAGGGCAAGCAGGACGGCGCCAAGAAGAAGGCCGCATCATGAGGCGGTTGCCGCGCCTGATGGCGATGGCTGCCGCGCTGACCCTGGCCGGTTGCGCCAGCGGCCCGGATTATCACAAGCCGGCGCTGGAGCTGCCGGCGGCCTGGACCCCCGAGGCGCCCTGGCGTAGCATGCAGCCGCAGGATGCGGTGGCGCGCGGTCCCTGGTGGGAGCGCTTTGGCGACGCCCAGCTCAATGCATTGCAGCAACAGGCACTGGCCGGCAACCAGACGCTGGCCATCGCCACCGCCCGGCTGGCCCAGGCGCGTGCCCAGCTGAATGTGGCCGGGGCAGCGCAAGCGCCGCAGGTGGGCCTGTCCACGCGTGCGGCACGGGGCCGCATCTCGGCGAACCGTCCGCTGACCAACTACAACGCGCCCAACTACGCCACGGTGCAGAACGATTTTGCACTGGGCCTGAACGTGAGCTACGAGATGGATTTCTTCGGGCGCGTGCAACGCTCGGTGGAAGCCGCCGGCGCCTCGGCCCAGCAATCGGCGGCCGACCTGGAAAACACCCGTCTGCTGCTCACCGCCGAACTGGCCAGCAACTACTTCAACCTGCGCGAGCTGGATATCGAGCTGGACGTGGTCCAGCGTGCCATCGCCCTGCAGCGCAAGGCGCTGGAACTGGCCACCTCACGCCACGACCTGGGCGCCACCTCTGGCCTGGATGTGGCCCAGCAGCAAGCCTTGCTGGACAACACCCTGACCCAGGTCGACGTGCTGGGCCGCCAGCGCGCCCAGTACGAGCACGCCATCGCCACCCTGACCGGCACGCCCGCACCGGGCTTTGCCATTGCGCCCTCGCTGGCGCCGATCCGCCTGCCGGCCATCCCGCTGGGGGTGCCCTCGGACGTGCTGGAGCGTCGTCCTGACATCGCCTCGGCCGAGCGTGCCATGGCCGCGGCCAATGCGCAGATCGGCGTGGCCAGCGCGGCCTACTATCCCAGCTTCATGCTGCAACCCTCGTATGGCGTGGACAGCCGCAACTGGGGCACGCTCTTCAATGCGCCCAGCGTGTTGTGGTCGCTGGGGGTATCGGCCACGCAGAGCCTGTTCGACGGTGGCCGCCTGCGCGCCGGGGTGGATTTCAGCAAGGCCGGTTATGAGGCCGCGCTGGCCACCTACCGGCGCACGGTGCTCACCGCCATGCAGGAAGTGGAGGATGGCATCACCGGCATCGCCGCGCTGGACCGCGCCTACGGCCAGGCCCAATCGGCCATCGGCAGCGCCCGCAAGGTGCTCGATATCGCCAACAGTCGTTACGAAGGTGGCGCCACCCCTTATCTGGATGTGATCACCGCGCAACAGAGTCTGCTCAACAGCGAGCGCCAGGCGGCCCAGTTGATGGGGCAGCGCCTGCTCAGTTCGGTGTTCCTGATCAAGGCCCTGGGGGGCGACTGGCAGGAGCGTCTTCAGTCCGAGGGACAGGCCGAGGGACAGGCCGCCGCGCCAATTGCTGGGAAAATAACTTTATCATCGCAAGAGAACTAACTGATCAGATGGTCAGACCAGTTTTGCGCCGTTTCTGACAAGCGCGTCAGATGCGCCCCTCCGGCGCGGCAATTGCCCTGTAAAGCCCCACATAATCAACGATTTGGGGCTGACATGTCCTGCCTAGAATCAGCTGTGGTCAGAGTTCACAGTCATAAGATAACGAGGCAGACATGAATTGGTTCAATAATCTCAAGATAGCCAAGAAGTTAATTTTTTCCTTTGCGGCCGTCATTGTCCTGACTGTGATCCTGGGCCTGTTCGCCATCCGCGAGCTCAAGATGGTCAACCAGGCCTCCACCGACATGGCTACCAACTGGCTGCCCAGCATCAAGGCGGCGCAAGCGCTGCAGGCATCCTTGCCGCGCATGCGCATTTCCGAATTGCAGATGATCACGGCGGTCACGCCGGAAGAACGCGAGGATGCGCTCAAGGCGATCAAGTCGCGCCTGGACATCCTGGCCAAGCAGCGCGCCACCTACGAAGCGCAGATCTCGGAGGCCGAGGAAAAAGAGGTCTATGCCAAGTTTGCCAAGAGCTTCTCGGCCTACCTGGAGATCGACAAGAAGCTGGCCCAGATTTCCGGCGATGGTCAGATGGAAGAGGCACGCAAGCTGTTCAAGGGCGACTCCAACAAGACCTTCCGCGCCATGATCGAGAACATGGACGAGATCATCAAGATCAACGATGCCGGCAGCACGCGCTCGGACCAGGCCGCCGACGAGGTGTTCCGCTCGGCCATGCGCTGGATTGCCGTATTGCTGGCGCTGATCGTGGTGATCGCCTTCGGCCTGGCCATCATGGTGGCACGGGCGGTAGCCCGTCCGCTCAATGAAGCCGTGGCGGTGGCCGAGCGCGTGGCGCAGGGCGACCTGACGGTGCAGATCCGCGCCACCAGCACCGACGAGACCGGCATGCTGATGCATTCCCTGCGCGCCATGAACGACAGCCTGCAGAAGATCGTCGCCGAGGTGCGCACCGGTACCGACACCATCAGCACCGCCTCGCAGGAGATCGCCACCGGCAACCTGGACCTGTCTTCGCGCACAGAAGAGCAGGCCGGCTCGCTGGAAGAGACCGCCTCGGCCATGGAAGAGCTGACCTCGACCGTGAAGCAGAACGCCGACAATGCGCGCCAGGCCAACCAGCTGGCGGCTTCGGCCTCCGACATCGCCAGCCAGGGCGGCGAAGTGGTCAGCCAGGTGGTGCAGACCATGGAAGGCATCACCGAGAGTTCCAACCGCATCGCCGACATCATCACGGTCATCGATGGCATCGCCTTCCAGACCAACATCCTGGCCCTGAATGCGGCCGTGGAAGCGGCCCGTGCCGGTGAGCAGGGACGTGGCTTCGCGGTGGTGGCCTCGGAGGTGCGTTCGCTGGCCCAGCGTTCGGCAGCGGCGGCCAAGGAGATCAAGCAGTTGATCGATGATTCGGTGGAGAAGGTAGGCGCCGGCAGCCAGCTGGTGGTGCGCGCCGGTTCCACCATGAGTGAAGTCGTAGCCAGCGTGCGCCGCGTCACCGACGTGGTGGCCGAGATCAGCGCCGCCAGCAGCGAGCAGAGCACCGGCATCGAGGAAATCAACCGCGCCATCACGCAGATGGATGAAGTCACGCAGCAGAACGCTGCCCTGGTGGAAGAGGCGGCCGCTGCCGCGCAATCCCTGCAGGACCAGGCGGCGCGCTTGTCGGAGGTGGTCAGCGTGTTCAAGATCCAGCGCTGAGAGGCCTAGCGGCAGCTTGACCGCTGAGTGGCCAATCCGAAGCATATCTATGCTGAGAACCGATCAGGTGATGGTTGCATCCGAAAAACCGGCCGTTACGGTCGGTTTTCTTTTCCACGCAAGAGTAGTTCTCCGAGCATGAGTTAGTGATGTTCGCTGGCGGTTGCGCGTTCGGCAAGCAAAGACATTTGAATCTCGCGCGATCGTAGGGCACTGACCTTCTCGGACAGACCAATCTTCGTGTCGGCTTTCATACGCGCTGGAGGGGGCATGTAGTCAAGCAACTGTTCTAACGACTCTACGCTTTTGATTGCGTGAAAGGTCTTCAATTTATTCACGAAGGCCCAGGAATATTTTTTTCTACTCAGCAACTCAATCACGTTGCTGAGCGTACCGGTACTTTTCGTATCCCAGATCATCAGGCCGGAATCCGCAGCCTCTGCCATTGCCAAATCCTTAGCCGTAAAATACGCTCTCGAACCGGGGCTATGATACGTTTTGACTTGGCGGACAGCCCAGTGACCGACGTTATTGCGTGGCGTCTCACCGGTGCAGAAAACGGTAACATGCTGGTAGTCCTGATCGAGCAAGAACTGCTGGATGGATGTGTCTACGCCGTCGGCGTCACCGACAATCACATCAAAATTCTGATGCACGATGTTCATAATCCGCTCTCGCACCTTGGCATCCAGATGCTTGATGGTGATTGAGCCGGCAATAAAAACAGTTGTCATTGGCCTACCTCCATGTCAGCGTTGCCACATAAATCGCTCCAATTTTCTCATAAGTGCGTAACACGTCGCACGCCGCGTCAATGGAAGCTCCGCTGTGATGCAGGTCGTCAATCAGTAGCGCGTTCCATCTGCCTTCATTGGTAATCAGGCGATTCAAGGTGAGAGCTCCAACCAGCGCCGCGTCCTTTTCCGCACGCAGATATCGGTCTTTCAGCTTCGGCGCTCCTGGTATTTTGCTCAATAGTTCAAACACCGGTTTACCTGTGAGCTGGCCGAGTGCATTGGCCACGGCCGTAACAGGTTGTTCTGCATGTTGATTGCTCGCGGCCATCGGGACGATCAGACTGAACTGCGGCAACAAGGGCAGGATGTTGCTTTGTACAGCCTGCGCTAGAGTGAGAATATGTTTGCGCTGCTGACGATACTTGAGCTGGTAGACCGCTTCTCCTGCATCGGTGCGCTTGGTATCAAATTGCATATGGCCATAGTCGTTGTAGCCAATTGGATTGCTGTAAAGGGTGTGCTTATCCAGGGCAAAACCTCGATCAAATTTGCCGCGAAGCTCCTTGATACTCACGCGCATGTTCTCTACCTATTATTGTTGTACACGCCATGGTTATCTGTGCTTGTAAATGATCTTCAAGACTCCCGTTCGTGCTTATTTCCCACAAGCTCGGTGAGGGTTCGTCGGCGGCAAATTGATGGAAAGTAATTCACAGGCCGTTCGAACTGAGTAGGCGCATCAAGACACTCCCGAATAGTGCGCAAGTCTTAAGCGGCCGTTACGCCCCGGGCAACTCGAAGCAGTAACCCACCCCATAGACCGCCTGGATGGCGTTATGGCCGGGGAAGAAGGGTTCCAGCTTGCGTCGCAGGTTCTTGATGTGGGTATCGATGGCGCGATCCGTGACGGAGCGGTCATCGTCGTGCAGGTGGTTCAGCAATTGCTCGCGCGAGAATACCTGGCCAGGGGCGGCAGCGAAGGTCTTGAGCAGGCGCAGCTCCAGTGGCGTCAGGTTCAGCACTTCCCCGCGCACGCTGGCCTGGTGGCGCAGTTCGTCGATCTGCAGTGGCGAGTTCGTCGCATCGGGACGATCTACTTGTTCGCCCAGGCGTTGCAGGTGGCTGTTCCGGCGCAGCATGGCCTTGACCCGCGCCACGATTTCGCGGGGCGAGAAGGGCGCCTTGCTGATGTAGTCGTCCGCACCCAGCTCCAGGCCGCGCAGCCGGTCTTCCTCTTCGGCGCGGGCCGTCAGCATCAGTACCGGCACATCGGAGAAGGTGCGCAACCGGCGGCAGATCTCCCAGCCATCCATCCCGGGCAGCATGATATCGAGCAGTATCAGATCGGGTCGGCGTTCGCGCACGGCCTCCAGTGCCTGGTCGCCGCGTGCCACATGGCGTGCGGCGTAGCCGGCGGCGGCCAGGTACTTCTGCAGCAGCTCGGCCAGCTTGGGCTCATCCTCGACGATGAGGATCTCGGCGCTGGCCGGTGCCTGGAAGCAGAAGTCCTCGCTCATGCCTGCTCCCGCGCCGGAGCGTAACCGGCGGGCAACTCCACCGTCACGCGCAAGCCGCCCAGCGGCGAGGCGCTCGCCGTGATCCTGCCCTGATGTGCCTCGACGATGCGGCGGCAGATCGCCAGTCCCAGGCCGGCACCGCCGGTGGCGCGGTTGCGCGAGGTCTCGACCCGGAAGAAGCGTTCGAACAGACGCGCCATCACCTCGCCCGGGACTCCCGGCTCGCTGTCATCGACATACAGGCGCCAGCATTGCTGCTCCAGCCGGCAATGCAATTCCAGCCGGCCCCCGGCATCGGTATAGCGCAGGCTGTTCTCGAAGAGATTGTTGAAGAGCTGCTGCAGCCTTGCGCCATCGGCATGCACCGGCATGGTCTGCGGCAGCTCGGCCACCAGCGTCATGCCGCGCTGGGCAAAGCGGTCGGCGTAGACCTGCACCGAATCGCGCAGCAGCGGTGCCAGGTCGATGTCGGCCTTGCGGTAGGTGAGCGCGCCGGCATCGGCCAGCGACAGGTCGTAGAGGTCACCGACCAGCTTGTTGAGGTGTTCGACTTCGCTCTTCAGCGACCGGATGGTCTGGGCATCGGGCTGCATGACGCCATCCTCCAGCGCCTCCAGCTGGCCGTTGAGGATGCCCAGCGGTGTGCGCAGTTCGTGAGAAACATCGGCCATGAATTCGCGCCGCAATTTTTCATTGCGTTCCAGCGTCATGGCGAGCTGGTTGAAGTCGTGCGCCAGGCGGCCCACTTCATCGCCCGACTCGACCTCGACCCGGGTCGCATAATCACCTCCGGCCAGGCGATGGGTGGCGCGCGCCACGCGGGTGAGCGGACGCGTGAGCACGCCCGAGATGCGCACCACCATGAAGGCCGCCAACATCACCGCCACCACCGCGATGACGATCTGGGCGGCGAACTGGCGTTGCTGGAAACGCAGGTCGATGGCGCCGATGACCGTCTCGAAGGGCGTCTGCGCGACCCAGCCGATGATGGTGTCATCCTGCAGCAGCGGGCGCAGCCGGGCATCGGGGCCGACATCGGGATAGCCGATGACCAGCTTGCGATTGGCATCCAGCAGCGAAAAACGCAAGGCCGCGCCGGTCAGGTCAGAGGCGGTCATGGGTGGCCCCAGGTTAGTGGTCACGCCATTGTGCTCGACGATGGCCGGCTTCATCAGCTCGAACCAGGTACGCGGCTGGCCGCGGATGAAATCCCAGCTGCCGTGTTCGCGGTAGGCCTGCTCCAGGCGCGGCACCATGTCTTCCATGCGCTGTTGCGCCTGCTCGTTGAGATAACCGAGGAAGTCGCGATTGAAGATGTAATGGCTGGCGCCGTTGATGGCCACGATCAATGCCACGATCAGCGCCAGCATCGCGTAGAACAGCTTGAGGCGGATGTTGGCGCGATAGAAGAAGCGGTCGGACAGATCCGCGATCGAATGGGCAATGGACTTGGACACGACGGGCAGGCATGGGCAGAAGGAACCAGCCGTGAGCTTAGCAAGATAAGCGGCGCAGGTGGGTGGCTTCGTGAGGCGTTGTTGCATTGTGGACATTGCTCATTTTTCCCTCACATTTGTTGTCCAGAATCGCAAGTCCGATAGCTCATTGCGCCCGGACCCTGGCCACACCTGGCTTGCGGGGCGGGCAGAAAGCCTCACGAGATGACCAACCAGACCATCGATTTGCGCTCCACCTCCCGTTCCATTTTCCGCCAGGCCCCGGCGCGGCTGGCCCTGACCCTGATGCTGGCCACCGCCCTGGCGGCCTGTTCCAGGTCCGGCAACCAGGCCCCCGGCCAGACCCAGGCCGAAGTCGGCTACGTGGTGGTCAAGGCCCAGCGCCAGGCCGTCACCACCGAACTGCCGGGTCGCACCAACGCCTACCTGGCGGCCGATATCCGTCCGCAGGTAGGTGGCATCATCCAGAAGCGCCTGTTCAAGGAAGGCGCCAACGTCAAGGCTGGCCAGCCGCTGTACCAGATCGACCCGGCCAGCTACCAGGCTGCCTATGACAGCGCCCGCGCCTCGCTGCAGAAAGCCGAGGCCACGCTGGCCTCCTCCAAGCTGAAGGCGCAGCGCTATGCCGAGCTGGACAAGATCGACGCCGTCGCCAAGCAGGACAACGACGACGCCCAGAGTACCCTGCGCCAGAACCAGGCCGACGTGGCCGTGCAGCAGGCGGCCGTGCAGACCGCCGCCATCAACCTGCAATACACGAAGATCCTCTCGCCCATCAGCGGCCGTATCGAGAAATCCTCCGTCACCCCCGGTGCCCTGGTGACCGCCAGCCAGACCACGGCGCTGACCACGGTGCAACAGATCGATCCCATCTACGTCGACGTGACCCAGTCCACCGTGGATCTGTTGCGCCTGCGTCGCGAACTGGCCAGCGGCCAGATCAGCAAGAGCGGCGAGAACGCGGCCCAGGTCAAGATCGTGCTGGAAGACGGCTCCACCTACGAACGCAGCGGCAAGCTGGAATTCTCGGGCCTGTCGGTCGATACCGGCACCGGTATGATCACCCTGCGCGCCGTCGTCCCCAACCCGGATGGCGTGCTGCTGCCGGGCGCCTATGTGCGCGCCGTGCTGGAAGAGGGCGTGGACGATCAGGCCTTGCTGGTGCCGCAGAAGGCCGTCAGCCGCGACCAGACCGGCGCGGCCACGGCCCTGGTGCTGGGCGCTGATGGCAAGGTGGAGCAACGCCTGGTCACCGTGGCGCGTGCCGTGGGCAACAACTGGTGGATCAGCAAGGGCTTGAAGGAAGGTGACAAGCTCATCGTCGACGGCCTGCAGAAGGTGCGCACCGGTGACACCCCGCGCGCCATCGACGTGACCGAATCGCTGAAGAAGGACCTGGCCCGCGAAACCGCCGCCGCTGCGGCCGATCCATCGCTGGGGGGCGATGCCGCTAACACCAATTCCGACGCTGCCACCACCGGCGCCCAGTCCAAGTAAGCGAGGCGCACATGGCACGTTTCTTTATCGACCGGCCCATCTTCGCGTGGGTCATGGCCATCATCATCATGCTCGGCGGCATGATGGCGATCCGCACCCTGTCGCTGGAGCAGTATCCCGACATCGCCCCGCCCACGGTCAACATCAAGGCCACCTATACCGGTGCCTCGGCCAAGACGCTGGAAGATTCGGTGACCCAGGTCATCGAGCAGCAGATGAAGGGCCTGGACAACCTGCAATACATGTCGGCCAGCTCCAGCTCGGCCGGCAGTGCCACGGTGGCCCTGACCTTCACCGCCGGCACCAATGCCGACGTGGCGCAGATGCAGGTGCAGAACAAGCTGCAGCAGGTCACGGCGCGCCTGCCACAGGCGGTGCAGAACAATGGCGTGACGGTGACCAAGGCGTCCACCGATATCCTGATGGTGCTCTCGCTGACCTCGGATGATCCGCGCATCACCAGCATCGACATCGGTGACTTCATCAGCAGCACGCTGACCGACCAGATCAGCCGCGTCGAAGGCGTGGGCGATGTCACCGCCTTCGGCACCAACTACGCCATGCGCGTGTGGATCGACCCGGCCAAGCTGCAGAAGTATGCGCTGATGCCCTCCGACGTCACCAGCGCCCTGGAGGCGCAGAACACCGAAGTGTCGGCCGGCGAGATCGGTGCGCTGCCGGCTGTTCCCGGCCAGCAGATCAACGCCACCATCACCGCGCGCAGCAAGCTGACCACGCCGGAAGAATTCCGCAACATCATCGTCAAGTCCTCTGCCGATGGCTCGGTGGTCAAGCTCGCCGACGTGGCCCGGGTGGAACTCGGTGGCGAGAGCTACCAGGTCGCCTCCCAGCAGAACGGCAAGCCCTCCTCGGCGCTGGCCATCCAGCTGGCCACCGGTGCCAATGCGCTCTCCACCGCCGACGCGGTCAAGAAGAAGCTGGCCGAACTGGAACCCTACTTCCCGGCCTCCATGAAGCTGAAGACCAATGTCGCCTATGACACCACGCCCTTCGTGCGGGTGTCGCTGGAAGAAGTGGTCAAGACCCTGATCGAAGCCATCGTGCTGGTGGTGCTGATCATGTACCTGTTCCTGCAGAACATCCGCGCCACCTTCATCCCGGCCATTACCGTGCCGGTGGTGTTGCTGGGGACCTTCGGCATCCTGGCCATGTTCGGCTACTCCATCAATACGCTGACCATGTTCGGCATGGTGCTGGCCATCGGCTTGCTGGTGGACGATGCCATCGTGGTGGTGGAAAACGTCGAGCGTCTGATGAGCGAGGAAAAGCTCAGTCCCAAGGAAGCCACGCGCAAGTCCATGCAGGAAATCACCGGCGCCCTGGTGGGTATCGCCATGGTGCTTTCGGCGGTGTTCATCCCCATGGCCTTCTTCGGTGGGTCCACCGGTGTGATCTATCGCCAGTTCTCCATCACCATCGTCTCGGCCATGGCACTCTCGGTGATGGTGGCGCTGACCCTGACCCCGGCCTTGTGCGCCACCCTGCTCAAGCCCCATGCCGCCGGTCATGTGCAGCAGGGCCGCTTCTTCAGCTGGTTCAACCGCACATTCGACCGTAGCGCCACCCGCTACCAGGGCGGCGTGGGCGGCCTGCTCAAGCGCGGCAAGCGCGGTCTCCTGATGTATGCGTTGATCGCGGTCGCCATGGCGGTGTTGTTCATGCGCCTGCCGACCTCCTTCCTGCCGGAAGAAGACCAGGGCGTGCTGATGGCCCAGATCCAGCTGCCCACGGGCGCGACCGCCGAGCAGACCGCGACCGTGGTCAAGACGGTGCAGGAATACTTCATGAACAAGCCCGAATCGGTGGACTCGGTACTGGCCATCGTCGGTGCCGGCATGGGCGGCAACAGCCAGAACGGTGCGCGTGCCTTCATCCGCCTGAAGGACTGGAGCCAGCGCAGCGGCGCCGGCCAGTCGGCTTCCGAGCTGGTGCGTCGCGCCAATGCAGACCTGTCCAAGATCCGTGGCGCGCGGGTGTTCCTGATGAACCCGCCGGCCGTGCGCGGTCTGGGCCAGAGCTCGGGCTTCGACCTGGAGTTGAAGGATGTGGGTGGTGTCGGTCACGATGCGCTGCTGCAGGCGCGCGACCAGTTCCTGCAACTGGCGCGCCGCAACCCGCTGCTGGCCAACGTGCGCACCACCGGCCTGGATGACACGCCGCAGCTGCGCGTAGCCATCGATGACCGCAAGGCCGACGCCCTCTCGGTGTCGACCTCGGACATCAACGCCACCCTGGCCACTGCCATGGGCGGCACCTATGTCAACGACTTCCTCAGCAACGGCCGCGTCAAGAAGGTCTATGTGCAGGGCGACAGCGGTTTCCGCATGCAGGCCGACGACCTCAAGCGCTGGTATGTGCGCAACTCGGCCAGCCAGATGGTGCCGTTCTCGGCCTTCATGAGCAGCCAGTGGACCTACGGCCCATCGCTGCTGGAGCGCTACAACGGCGTGTCCTCCTTCGAGATCGTCGGCGAGCCGGCCGCGGGCGTGAGCTCGGGCACGGCCATGGCCGAGGTCCAGAAGCTGGTGGCGCAACTGCCGGCCGGGGTCGGCTTCGAGTGGACCGGCTCGTCCTACCAGGAAAGGCTCTCGGGCAACCAGGCGCCGATGCTGTATGCGATTTCCATCCTGTTCGTCTTCCTGTGCCTGGCCGCGCTCTATGAGAGCTGGTCGGTGCCCTTCGCGGTGATCCTGGCCGTGCCCCTGGGCATCATCGGTACCGTGCTGTTGACGGGGATCTTCGGCATGTCCAACGACGTGTACTTCCAGGTGGGCTTGTTGACCACGGTGGGGCTGTCGGCCAAGAACGCGATCCTGATCGTGGAATTCGCCAAGCAGCTGCACGAGTCTGGCAAGAGCCTGTGGGAGGCCACGCTGGAGGCGGTGCAGCTGCGCCTGCGACCGATCCTGATGACCTCGCTGGCCTTCATGTTCGGCGTGCTGCCGCTGGCGGTGGCCACCGGTGCCGGTTCGGCCAGCCGCCGCGCCATCGGCACGGGCGTGCTGGGCGGCATGCTGTCGGCAACATTGTTGGGCATCTTCTTCGTGCCCCTGTTCTATTACCTGATCGGTACCTGGCTGGATCGCCGCGCCAGCAAGAAGGCGGGCCCGGCGGACGATCATGCCAACCACAAGGAGGGCGTGTGATGCCTACCCCGAACATCCGACAGCAAACCTTCCTGCAACGCGGCGTGCTGGCGGTGGCCCTGGCCGCTGCCCTGGGCGGCTGCGCCAACCTGGCCCCCGACTACGCGCAACCGGCCGCGCCGGTGCCGGCCAACTGGTCGCAGCAGGTCGATGGCAAGCAGATCGTGGCTGCCCGTGGCACGGCTGCTGCGGCAGGCGAGAATGCCGACGCCGACCAGCTGGGCTGGCGCCAGTTCTTCCTCGATACACGCTTGCAGCAGGTCATCGCCAGTGCGCTGGAGAACAACCGCGACCTGCGCGTGGCCGCCCTCAATATCGAGAAGGCGCGTGCGCAATACCGCATCACCGACGCCGACCGCTATCCGGCCATCTCGGCCACCGGCAGCGGCTCGGCCAGCCGTACGCCGGCCAGCCTGTCCTCCACCGGTCACGCCACGGTGTCGCACCAGGACAGCGTGACGCTGGGGGTGAGCGCCTACGAGCTGGATTTCTTCGGGCGCCTGAAGAACCTCTCGGATGCCGCCCTGGAAAGCTACCAGTACCAGGTCGAGACCCGCCGCAGCACCCACATCAGCCTGGTGGCCGAAGTGGCCACGGCCTGGCTGACGCTGGCCTCCGACCGCGACCTGCTGCGCCTGGCCGAGGACACCTATGCCAGCCAGTCGCGCACCTATGCGCTGAGCCAGCGCAGCCACGACATCGGCACCGTCTCCGGGGTGGACCTGGCCAGCCAGGAAGCCACCGTCGAATCGGCCCGGGCCGACGTGGCCCGCTATACCAGCCAGGTGGCGCAGGACATCAATGCCCTGCGCCTGCTGGTGGGCGGCGATGTGGACGAGAAGCTGCTGCCGCAAGGTCTGCCGCAGACCGCCAGCGTGCTGCCGGCCACGCCTGCCGGCTTGCCTTCGACAGTGCTGCTGCGCCGCCCCGACGTGCTGGCCGCCGAACATACGCTGAAGTCGGCCAACGCCGATATCGGCGCGGCGCGCGCGGCCTTCTTCCCCAGCATCACGCTGACAGCCAGCGGCGGCACGGCCAGCCCCACGCTGGGTGGACTGTTCAATCCGGGTAGCGGCTCCTGGAGTTTCGCGCCATCCATCAACCTGCCCATCTTCAATGCCGGCAGCCTGCGCGCCAGCCTCGATTCGGCCAAGATCACGCGTGACATCGATGTGGCCAATTACGAGAAGGCCATCCAGACCGCCTTCAGCGAAGTGGCCGATGCCTTGTCGGTGCGCGCGACGCTGGACCAGCGCCTGGACGCCCAGGCCCGTTCCACGGCCGCCAGCGAAAAGGCCTTCCGTCTCTCCGAGGCGCGCTACAAGAACGGCATCGACAGCTACCTGACCACGCTGGTGGCGCAGCGCACGCTGTACTCGGCGCAGCAGACGCTGATCTCGCTGCGGCTGACCGAGCAGAGCAATCGCATCACGCTCTACAAGGTGCTCGGTGGCGGCTGGAACGAGCAGACCGCCGCGCCATCGGCGGCCAGTGCCGGGCAGGAGGGCAAGCCGGCATCCTGATCCGCTGTGGCAGGGAGAAAAAAAGGCGCCGCGACGGGTATGCCGTCGCGGCGCCATTTTGCATGGCGGGGATGGGCGTGTCAGCGCTGGCCCAGGCGCTGCCGGGATGGCGTGATATCGATCACGGGTGCCGCATCGTTGGCGGCGATGGCGCCATCGATCTGCGCTGCATCGAGCTTGAAGGCGGCGACCAGCTCGCTGAGGTGATCGGCCTGCTGGCTCATCGATTGCGAGGCGGCGGCGGCCTGCTCCACCAGGGCGGCGTTCTGCTGGGTGTTCTCGTCCAGGCGCGCGAGGGCGTCGTTCATGGAGAGGATGCCCTGGCTCTGGGCCTGGCTGGCCTGGCTGATCTCGGCCACCACGGCGGTGACGCGTTGTACGCTGGACACCACCTCTTCCATGGTGCCGCCGGCCTGCTGCACCAGACGGTTGCCGTCGGCCACGCTGGCCACCGAACTGTCGATGAGGCTCTTGATTTCCTTGGCGGCCGAGGCTGAACGTTGCGCCAGCGAGCGCACCTCGGAAGCCACCACCGCAAAGCCGCGGCCCTGCTCGCCGGCGCGGGCTGCTTCCACGGCCGCATTCAGGGCCAGGATATTGGTCTGGAAGGCGATGCCGTCGATGACGGCGATGATGTCGACGATCTTGCGCGAGGAGGCGTCGATCAGGCTCATCGTATCGACCACCTGCTGCACCACCGAGCCGCCTTCGCTGGCGACGCTGGAGGCGGTGCTGGCCAGGGTGTCGGCCTGGCGGGCATTGTCGGCGTTGCGGCGCACGGCCTGGGTCAGTTCTTCCATGGCGGCGACGGTCTTCTCCAGCGTCTCGGCCTGCTGTTCGGTGCGCTCGGAGAGGTTCTGGTTGCCCATGGCGATTTCCGAGGAGGCCCCGGCGATGGTATGGGTGCCGTTGCGCACCTGCTGCACCAGGGCGGCCAGCTTGTCGCGCATGATGCGGATCTCGTAGAGCAGGCTGGACTGGTCGCCCGGCTGGGTCTGCACCGGCGTGGACAATTCACCGTGGGCGATGCGACCGGCGATCTCCACCGCATAGCGCGGTTCGCCGCCGAGTTGGCCCAAGAGGCTCTTGCGGATCAGCCAGGCAGTACCGATCGAGACCGCCAGGATCACGCCGGCGCACACCATGATCAGGTGCAGCGAGCTATCGAAGAGATCGGCCGCGCGGTCGCCAGCCTCGCGGTTTTCCTGCTGCACCGACTTGAGCAGCACGTCGATGTCCTGGACGATCTGGCGCCGCAGCGGGCTGCATTCCTTGACCAGGAATTCGCCATAGGCCTCCATCTGGCCCGCCTCGCGATATTTGCGCGGGCGCTTGAGTTCCTCTGCCATCGCCAGCAGGCCGCTCCTGGCCTTGTCGAACTGGGCGTTGCCGGCGAAGACCGGCTCCAGCCGGTGCAGGGCATCGAGGTAGAGCGCCTTCTGCTCGTCCAGCAAGGCCAGTTCCTTGAGGGCATCGGCCTGGTCGCGGAAGATGTAGGCGTTGCGCGCGGCCATGCCGGTCTGGTCCAGCGCCTCGCGGGCGACGTAGAGCGGCTCCAGGCGGGTGGCGGTGACCTGTTCCTGATATTTCACGGCCGCCGAGATGGCGTTCATGCGCATGAGCGCGAAGGAGATCAGGATCAGCATCAACGCGATCACGATGCCGAATCCGAGACGCAATTGCGTCCCGATCTTGAGACGGGAGAGGGAGTTCATGGCGTTCGCTGCTTTTCTATTCTTTGGTCAGGGGCGGGCGTCGTGGCGTAGCGAAAAGACCAGAGCCGGCGTAGCCGCGCTTGATCCCCTGTCCGATCGAGCCGGGAGGGTGTCTTCCCACATGGGCTGGATTGTAAATGAGAGTTATTAGCGCAGCCAGCTGTTTGATGATTTGACTTGTTTTTCATGAAGATATTGAAAAATGATCTATATTTGTTGTGAGAAGACGACTTTTTGCGTGAGAATCCCGCGAGTATTTCCTACATCGCGGCAGCGGCCTGGCTGTCCCTGAATCTGATTGACAAGGACGAAGCCGACGGGGAATAATCCCGTCCAAGTGATACGACAACGTACAAGATCGGGTTTGCCTGATCGGCGACCCTTTTTTGAACCGTAGCGTACAAAGAACAACGATGAATCATCCCCAGGAGACAAGCCGCATGAGCGGAGCAGACGACCTCGGCGCGTGGCAGACGGCGCGCTTTTCCCGGCTCTTGCTGACGGGTGCTGCCGGTGGCGTGGGCAAGCAGTTGCGCGCGCGCCTGGCCGGCTTTGCCGATGTGGTGCGGGTGGCCGACCTGGCTTCGGCCATGCAGGCGGCCGCGCCCGCCGCCGCCCATGAAGAAGTGCTGGGATGCGACCTGGCCGACCGCGCTGCGGTGGACGCCATGGTGGCCGGCTGCGAGGCCATCATCCATCTGGGTGGAGTCTCGGTGGAGCGGCCCTTCGAGGAAATCCTGGAAGCCAACATCAAGGGCGTCTTCCATATCTATGAGGCGGCGCGCCGCCATGGCGTCAAGCGCGTCATCTTCGCCAGCTCCAACCACGTCACCGGCTTCTATCGCCAGGATGAGCGCATCGATGCGCATGACATCAAGCGCCCCGATGGCTACTACGGCTTGTCCAAGTCCTATGGCGAAGACATGGCGCAGTTCTACTTCGACCGCTATGGCGTGGAAACGGTGAGCATCCGCATCGGCTCGATCTTCCCGGAGGCGAGCAACCGTCGCATGCTGGCCAGCTGGATGAGCATGGATGACTTCGAGCAGTTGCTGCGTCGCGCCCTGTTCATTCCCGGTGTGGGCCATACGGTGGTCTACGGCATGTCGGCCAATGCCAAGACCTGGTGGGACAACCGCTACGCCGCCCATCTGGGCTATGCGCCCAAGGACAGCTCGGAGATCTTCCGCGCCAAGGTCGAGGCGCAACCGCAGCCGGCGCCCGACGATCCGGTGGCGACCATGCAGGGCGGTGCCTTTACCGCCGCCGGTCCCTTCGATCCCCTGGCTGGCTGAGGCAGTCTTTTTCTTTTTCGCACCATCCCGTTTTACCGAGTGGTAGTCGTGGCGGCCTTTGGCGTGGCCGCACGACATGGCAGCAGCTAGTCGCTTGACGAATCGCTTTACCTGAATCGCAGCAAGGCCGTACCCGGAGCACCGGGCCGCCCGCACGCAGCAGGATCGCGCACGCGCCGCACCGATGTCCGGATTCCCGAACCCTTGACGGACCCGGCAGCCATGAACTTTTCTCTCGATTTTTCCAGTCTCGCGCCGTATTGGCCGGTGTTCCTGCGCGGCGCCTGGCTGACGCTGAAGATGACCACCGTGGCGGTGATCGCCGGCGTTTCCATCGGCGTCATCGTCGCCTTTGCCAAGAACAGCCCGAACCGGCTGGTCGCCCGCGCCTGCAGCGGCTACATCGAGGTGGTGCGCAACACCCCCTTCCTGGTGCAGATCTTCCTGCTGTACTTCGGCCTGGCTAGCCTGGGCATCCACATGCCCACCTTCGCGGCGGCGGTGCTGGCGATGATCGTCAATATCGCTGCCTATGCCGCCGAGATCATCCGTGCCGGCATCGACTCGGTGCCGCGCGGGCAGATCGAGGCGGCGCAATGCCTGGGCCTGTCGACCTGGCGCATACGCTGGCATGTCATGTTGCAGCCGGCCATCGAGCGTGTCTATCCGGCGCTGACCAGCCAGTTCCTGCTGATGATGCAAGCCTCGGCCATGGCCTCGCAGATCTCCGCCGAGGAACTGACGGCGATTGCCAATACGGTGCAGTCCGATACCTTCCGCTCGCTGGAAACCTATATCGTCGTGGCCGCGCTGTACCTGGCGCTGGCGATCCTGGTCAAGCTGATCGCCCATGCGGTGGGCGAGACCATCTTCAAGCGTCGCCGCACCCTGCGCCGGGCCGCCGCACAGGGTCGTCGCAGCCCGGTGTCGCGTCGGCCGGCAGGGGACCCGGCCAGCCTGGCGCCGCTGGCGCACACCCCTTATGTGCATGCACCATCGCGCCCGGTGGTGGCGGCCGTGGCAGCGGTACGGACCGACGGGAGGACCTCATGATGGGCGGCTTTACCTGGACCTATTTCTTCTTCATGGTGCAATCCATCGGCTGGACCCTGGTGCTGTCGGCGCTGGCCTTCGTGCTGGGTGGCATCGGCGGCTTCCTGGTGATGCTGGCGCGCATCTCGCCGCGCGCCTGGCTGCGCCTGCCGGCCACGCTCTTCATCGAATGCATACAGGGCATCCCGCTGCTGATCCTGCTGTTCATCGTCTACTTCGGCCTGTCGGTCTATGGCCTGGTGCTACCGGCGCTGGTGGCGGCGGCCATCGCCATGATGGTCTATGCCAGCGCCTACCTGGGCGATATCTGGCGCGGCTGCGTGGAGGCCATGCCGCGCCCGCAGTGGGAGGCTTCGGAATGCCTGTCGCTGACGCGCTGGCAGACCTTGCGGCTGGTGATCATCCCGCAGGCCATGCGGCTGTCGCTGCCGCCGACCATCGGCTTCCTGGTGCAGCTGATCAAACTGACCTCGCTGGGTTCGGTGATCGGCTTCGTCGAACTGACGCATGCCGGGGTCATCATCAACAACTCGATCTTCCAGCCCTTCCTGGTGTTCGTGCTGGTCGGCACCTTCTATTTCCTGCTCTGCTACCCCTTATCGCGCTGGAGCGCATCCATGGAGAGAAAGCTCAATGTCGGCAATCGCTAAACCGGAAGCGGTCACGCAACTGCGTACCGTCGCGCCCGCCCAGGAGGCGCAGCCCATCATCGTCAGGCTGGACCAGGTCTACAAGAGCTTCGGCGAGAACCAGGTCCTGAAGGGCGTCTCCTTCGAGGTGGCGCGTGGCGAGATGATCGCCATCATCGGTGCCTCCGGTTCCGGCAAGAGCACCGCGCTGCGCTGCATCGACCGGCTGGAGACCATCGATTCGGGCAGCATCGAGGTGGCCGGCATCCGCGTCGACGATCCGCAGGTGGACTTGCATCGCCTGCGGCGCGAAGTGGGCATCGTCTTCCAGAGCTACAACCTGTTCCCCCACCTGAACGTGCTGGAGAACGTCATGCTGGCCCTGCGCCACGTCAAGCAGCAGGACCGCACCGAGGCCCGCCGCGTGGCCATGGCGGCGCTGGCCCAGGTCGGCCTGGACGAGAAGGCCGGTGCCTATCCCGAGCAGCTCTCGGGCGGCCAGCAGCAGCGCGTGGCGATCGCGCGCTCGTTGGCGATGTCGCCCAAGGTGATGCTGTTCGACGAGGTGACCTCGGCACTGGATCCGCAACTGACCGGCGAGGTGTTGCGCGTGATGGAAGACCTGGCTGCCGGCGGCATGACCATGCTGCTGGTGACGCACGAGATGAACTTCGCCAAGCGCGTGGCCGACCGCATCATCTATATGCACCAGGGCCGGGTCTGGGAGGTCGGCCCCGGCGAGATGCTCGACCATCCGCACACCCCCGAGCTGCAGGCCTTCCTGGCGGCCGACCTGTAGCGCACAGATTTCCCCCTGCATGTCCAACCACTTAAAACAACGGAGACACACCATGCAACACCGCAACATCGCACGCTGGTCGCGCACCGGCATCGCTGCCCTGGTCCTGGGCCTGTGTACCCACGCCGCCCTGGCCGATCAGCTGGACGATATCAAGAAGGCCGGCAAGATCCGCATCGCCACCACCATGAGCACGCCGCTGTTCGGCTTCACCGACGACAAGCTGCAACTCTCCGGCTCCGACGTCGAGGCCGCGCGCCTGCTGGCGCAGGACCTGGGCGTGCAGCTGGAGCTGACCGGCGTGACCAATGCCGCACGCGTTCCCACCTTGCAGTCCAACCGCACCGACATCGTGATCGGGTCGCTGTCGATCACGCCTGAGCGCATCAAGGTCATCGACTTCTCCACTCCTTATGCGGTCATCAGCCTCATCATCGGCGGACCCAAGAGCATGGCCATCAAGGACTACGCCGACCTGGCTGGCAAGCGCATCGGCGTCACCCGTGCCACGCCCAACGACACCCTGACCACGCAGAACGCCAAGGGCGCCGAGGTGGTGCGCTACGAGGATGACGCCACCCTGATCACCTCCATGGTGACCGGCCAGGTCGAGGTGTTTTCCAGCACACCTTCCAACCTGCAGGAGATGCAGAAGAAGGCACCCGGCAAGAACCTGGAAATGAAATTCGAGCAGAAGGCCTTCGACCTGGGCATCGCCCTGAACAAGAACCAGCCACGCCTGAAGCAATGGCTGGATGACTGGGTCAAGGCCAACATGAAGAACGGCAAGCTCAATGCCATCTACAAGAAGTACCACGGTCGCGACCTGCCGGCGACTGTCCAGAACCCGCAATAAGCCAAGCTAATGACGACCGGGTGGCCTCGCCCGGTCGGTTCTTCTGCTGTGCCAGCGCCGTCATGGTGAGCGACAGAATGATCGTTTCATTCACCAAGGCGGCAAAAAATTGGTCCTCAGGAAACAAAATCCCCTGTTTCGTCATTTCGTGATCGAATAACACGATCAAAAAGATCGTTTTTCTCTTGATTTCGGTCGCGCACCGGTATATCTTGATCAAAAAAATCGTTGAGCAATTGCTTTGCCGCGTTTCGTGGAAACAAAATGATCGAAATGATCGTTCTGGCCAGGCAGGCAGCTTTCTACCCACCGGACCGGATCGAACCGGTCGCGACAAGAACAGACGGAGATATCACATGTCCCTCACCTTCAAGGGCATCGTCCCTGCATTGATCACGCCCATGACCCGCGACGAGGAAGTCGACGAAGCGGGCTTGCGCACGCTGGTCGACCGCCTCATCGACGCCGGCGTGCATGGCCTGTTCGTGCTGGGCACCAATGGCGAATTCATCTCGCTGTCGGAAGCCGAGAAACTGCGCGTGGCGCGCATCGCCGTGGAGCAGTCGGCCGGGCGCGTACCGGTCATCGCCGGCACCGGCGCCTATGCCACCCGCGACGTGATCGGCCTCAACAGCAAGATGCAGGACCAGGGCGTCGATGGCCTCTCCGTCATCACGCCGTATTTCAACGGCGCCACCCAGCCCGAGCTGTTCAAGCACTACGACAGCATCGCCCGCGCCACGACGCTGCCGGTGATGCTCTACACCATCCCGGCCAAGACCGGCGTGCAGCTCAATGTCGATACCGTGCGCCGCCTCTCCGAGATCCCCAACATCCGTGGCATCAAGGACAGCGGTGGCGACTTCGACCGCCTGCTGCAGCTGATCAACCTGCGTCGTGACGACTTCGCCGTCTTCACCGGTACCGATTCGATGATCCTGTGGACCCTGATCGCCGGTGGCGATGGCGCGGTGGCGGCGACCACCAATGCCGTGCCCAGCGTGGTGATGTCGATCTGGAACAACTTCCAGAAGGGTGACATCGTCGCCGCCCGCCAGGCCCAGGAAGCGCTGCGTCCGCTGCGCGACGCCTTCGCGCTGGGTACCTTGCCGGTAGTCCTCAAGACCGCCGCCGGCCTCCTGGGCATGCCCGCCGGCCCGGCCCGTTCGCCGGTGCTGCCGCTGGATGACGCGGCCCTGGAACGCCTCAAGAAGGCCATCGCCGCCTATCCGCGCGTGAACTGATTCGCGCCCCCACCCAACGCCAACGACCACGACCAGGACGACATGAGCACTTCCTACCACTTCCAGACCGTCAAGCACGTCGTGCACGGTCCCGACAGCCTCGATCAACTGGCCGACAAGCTGGCCCTGCTGGATCGCCCGGTGCGCCGCATCGCCTTCATCACCCAGCCCGTGATCGAACAGATGGGCGTGGTGGCGCGCGTGGTCGAGGCGCTGGCCAGGAAAGACGTGCAGACCCTGGTGGTGCGCGATGTGCAACCCGAGCCGACCATCGAGAATGTGGAAACGGTGTTCCGTGACCAGATCGCGCCCTTCGCGCCGGATGCGGTGCTCTCCATCGGTGGCGGCAGCGTGCTGGATGCCGCCAAGCTGTTCGCCGTGCGCCTGACCAATGAAGAACCGCTGCGCCAGTGGCTGGGCGTGGACCTGATCAAGCAGCCCGGTGTGCCGCTGGTGCTGGTGCCGACCACGGCCGGTACCGGTTCGGAAGTCACGCCCAATGCCATCGTGACGCTGCCCGATGAAGAGCTGAAGGTCGGCATCGTCAGCCGCCACCTGCTGCCGCAACTGGTGATTCTGGACGCCAAGCTCACCGTGGGCCTGCCCAAGCCCATCACCGCCGCCACCGGCATGGATGCCTTCATCCACGCGCTGGAATCCTATATCTCCACCAAGGCC
Source organism: Herbaspirillum sp. ASV7 (assembly GCF_016429215.1). Taxonomy (GTDB): domain Bacteria; phylum Pseudomonadota; class Gammaproteobacteria; order Burkholderiales; family Burkholderiaceae_D; genus Herbaspirillum. The sequence continues at coordinate 46,802 of NZ_JAELUH010000025.1, forward strand.
AATCCCATCAGCGACATGTTCGCCATGGAATCGATGCGCCTCATCGGTGCCAACCTGGTCGAGGCCTACCAGAACGGCCAATCGCTGCCGGCGCGCCAGGCCATGCTGCTCGGTTCCATGTATGGCGGCCTGGCGCTGACCGCGGCCGGCACCGCCGCCGTGCATGCGCTGGCGTATCCGCTGGGCGGCATGTTCAACATCACCCACGGCGTGGCCAACTCGATGCTGTTGCCGCACGTGATGGAATTCAACCTCGATGCCATCGTCGAGCGGCTGTCCCAGGTGGCGCATGCGCTGGCCATCGCCCGTCATGACGACAGCGACCAGGTCGCCGCCGAGAAGCTGCTGGCGCGCCTGCGCGAATGGACTGCCGTGCTGGAGATCCCGCAGGACCTGCGCAGCTTCGGCGTCTCCGAAGAGCACCTGGAGCCGCTGGCCGTGGCCGCCTCCAAGGTCAAGCGCCTGCTGGGCAACAATCCCAAGGTCTTGAGCCACGACGACATCAAGGCCATCTACAAGAGGCTGCTGCCATGACCAGCCACGCCAGCGGACGTGCGCGCCTGCTGATCGTCGGTGACGATCTGTCGGGCACGGCCGATTGTGCCGTGACCTGCGCCAATGTCGGCCTGGACAGCGTGGTGGTGCTGGGTGTGCAAGCCGACGCCGCGCTGGCCGAGGCCGACGTGCTGGCGCTGGATGCCGATACCCGCGCGCTCGGCCCGCAGGAGGCTGCGCGCGTCAATGCCGCTGCCTGCCGCGCCAACCTTGCCGGTCGCAAGCTCTACAAGAAGATCGATTCCACCCTGCGCGGCAATGTCGCCGCCGAGATCGCTGCGCTGACCGAGGCCGGCATGGCCATCGTCGCACCGGCATTCCCGGCAGCGGGGCGCACCACAGTAAAGGGTCGCCAGTTCGTCTTCGGCGTGCCGGTGGAAGAGTCCGAAGTCTGGCGCAACGAACAGATCGCCGGTCGTGCCGACCTGCTGGCGATGCTGGCGCAAGCCGGCATGAAGGTCGCGCTGCTGGAGCTGGCGACATTACGCCAGGGCAGCGCACAGGTACGCGCACGCATCCTGGCCTGTCAGGCCGAGGGTTGCCAGGCCCTGGTCTGCGACAGCGAGAGCGCCGATGACCTGGCCTGCATCGCCCAGGCCTCGGCCTCCTTGCCTGGCCTGTACTGGGTCGGCTCGGCCGGCCTGGCCACGCCGCTGGTGCGGGCACTGCATGCCGCACCGGTGGCCAGTCCGGTATCTGTCACTCCCGCCTTGCACGCAAGCCATCGTGGTGGCGTGCTGGCCATCGTCGGCAGCATGTCCAGCGTCTCGCATGCCCAGGCAGAGGCCCTGAAGCGGCGCGCCGGTACGGCGCTGGCGGCCTTCGAGATCGATGCGGCCGCCTTGCTCGATCCCTTGTCGGACCGTGCGCGCACGCTGGCCCAGCAAGTGGCGCAGACCCTGCAGGACGGTCGCAGCGTGCTGGTGTCCCTGAGCCAGGACCAGCGTGCGGCGGTCGCCGATGGCGCGCGCCTGGCACGGCAACTGGCCGCCCACCTGGGGCCGGTGGCGCAACACGCTGCAGGCCTCATCGCCACCGGTGGCGAGACCGCGCGCGCCATGCTCGCCAACATGGGCGTGCAGCACATGAAGATCGTCGCCGAGATCGATACCGGCGTGCCCCTGATGCAGGCCCTGCACCAGGGGCACGCCTTCCCCGTCGTTACCAAGGCGGGCGGCTTCGGCCAGCCCGACACCCTCTACCGCGCGTGGCGGCAATTGCATGACGCCGCGCGCCCATCCACTGGAGAAGAAGCTATGACATACCGTCCGGTTATCGGCATCACCATGGGCGATGCCGCCGGCGTGGGCCCGGAAATCATCATGAAGAGCCTGGCCCGCCGCGAGGTCTACCAGGGTTGCCGCCCGCTGGTCATCGGCGACGCCAAGCGCCTGCGCGACGCTGGTCGCATCACCGGCGTGTCGCTGTCGGTGCGTGCCATCGCCAGCCCCGCCGAGGCACGCTTCAACTATGGCGAGATCGACTGCATCGACCTGGGCCTGATCCCCGAGGACCTGCCCTACGGCCAGCTCTCGGCCGTGGCCGGCAATGCCGCCTTCCAGTACATCGCCCGTACGGTCGAACTGACCTCGGCCGGCGAACTCGACGCCATCTGCACCGCGCCCCTGAACAAGGAGGCGCTGCACGCCGGTGGCCACATCTTCCCCGGCCACACCGAGATCCTGGCGCACCTCACCGGCGTGCCGGAAGTCTCGATGATGCTGGTGGCGCCCAAGCTGCGCGTGATCCACGTGACCACCCACATCGGCCTGATCGACGCCATCAACCGCATCGAACCCGGCCTGGTGCAGCGGACCATCGAGCGCGCCCACGACACCCTGGTGCGCGCCGGCATCTCGCAGCCGCGCATCGGCGTGTGCGGCATCAATCCGCACGCCGGCGAGAACGGCCTGTTCGGCTACGGTGAAGAAGAAAAGAAGATCATCCCCGCCATCGACGTGCTGCGCGCCCGTGGCTGGGACGTGGAAGGCCCGCTGCCGGCCGACACCCTGTTCTATCGCGCCGGTCGTGGCGACTTCGATGTGGTGGTGGCGATGTACCACGACCAGGGCCACGGCCCGGTCAAGGTGATGGGCCTGGAAGCGGGTGTGAACGTGACCGTCGGCCTGCAGGTGATCCGTACCTCGGTGGACCACGGTACCGCCTTCGATATCGCCGGCCGTGGCATCGCCGACGAAGGCAGCATGCTGGAAGCGCTCAAGCAGGCACAAGACCTGGCGACGCGCCGCGCTGCCCTGGCAGCCTGATCGCACTGCCTGCCGGCCTACCGGTGGCGGGCAGGCGGCGAAAACTATTTATAACGTTATCCGATCTTCGAGGATCGGGAGGAGAACACAATGAACCAGTTTGGAGCATTGGACACGGCCATCATCGTCGCCATGGTCGTCGTCTATATCGTGGCCACTTCCTGGCTGAGCGTGCGCCTGCGCAGCAAGACCACCGGCGAATTCATGGTGGCCGGACGCGCCGCCCCGGCGCTGGTGATCGCCATCCTGCTGATGTCCGAATTCATCGGCGCGAAATCCACCATCGGTACCTCCCAGGAAGCCTTCAAGGTCGGCATCGCCGCTTCCTGGTCGGTGATCGCTGCCTCCATCGGCTTCCTGCTGTTCGGCCTGTTCATGGCCAAGCGGCTCTACAAGTCGGGTGAGTTCACCATCTCCGGCTTCGTCGCCCAGAAATACGGCAAGACCGCCAAGCTGGTGGTGTCTGCCGTGATGATCTATGCGCTCCTGATCGTCAACGTCGGCAACTACGTCAGCGGCGCGGCAGCCATCTCCACCGTGCTCAAGGTCAACCTGCCGACGGCGGCCGTCATCACGGCCATCGTCAGCACCATCTATTTCGCCTATGGCGGCTTGAAGAGCGTGCTCTACGTGACCATCTTCCACAGCGCCATGAAGATCCTGGGCATCGGCATCCTGGTGTGGGTGGCGCTGTCGATGACCGGTGGCATCGCGCCCATGGTCAGCAGCATGCCCGAGCACTACTTCACCTGGAACGGCGCCCTGGGCGGCGGCACCATCGGCGCCTGGATCATCGGTACGGCTGGCGCCATCTTCTCCACCCAGTTCATCATCCAGGCCATCTCCGGCGCCCGCTCCGGCGAGGATGCACGCAAGTCCACCCTGATCGCCGCCGCCCTGTGCGTGCCGATCGCGCTGGCCCTGGGCCTCTTGGGCGTGTCCGCCAAGTTCCTGTTCCCCGACATCAAGGGCCTGTACGCATTGCCGGTCTTCCTGCAGCACATGAACCCGGTGCTGGCCGGCATCGTCACGGTGTCGCTGGTGGCGTCGATTTTCGTGTCGGTCAGTACCGTGGCGCTGGCCATCGCCTCGCTGGTGGTCAAGGATTTCTATGTGCCGCGTTACCATCCCACACCCGAGCGCGAGCTGGCTGCCACCCGCTGGATCTCGTTGCTGGTGGGCTTCATTCCGCTGATCTTCGTGCTGTTCGTGCCGCAGATCCTGGCGCTGTCCTTCTTTACCCGTGCACTGCGCCTGACGGTCACCGTGGTGGCGTTGATGGGCATCTACCTGCCCTTCTTCAACAGTGCCCGTGGTGCGATCGCAGCACTGGTGCTGGCGACCATCGCCACCAGTGTCTGGTACCTGCTGGACAACCCCTTCGGCATCGACAACATGTATATCGCCCTGGCTGCACCGGCCCTGGTGATGGTGATCGAGCGCCTGATCTTCCCCTCCACCCCGGGGGACCAGCAGGAACGTGCCGCGCCCGAACTGGGCCAGGCTGCCCGTCAGCAGCACTGAGTCTGCGTGCGCACAGTAATGACAAGCAACATCGAGCAACAACGATAGAGGATGACAAGATGAGCCAGTCCACCCCCAGCGCCGCCGGCCAGGTCCACCAGGCCGCCGCCGACGCCGCCCGCCGCGAGGCCCACCTGCCGGCCATGACCGTGCAGAACCATGCCGCCAACCTGATTGCCCTGTCCAATGGCGACCTGCTGTGCGCCTGGTTCGGCGGTACCCAGGAAGGCATTCCCGATATCTCGATCTATCTCTCGCGCCTGGCCGCCGGCAGCGACACCTGGACGCAACCGGAACGCCTGTCCGAAGACGCCAGCCGCTCCGAGCAGAATCCGGTACTCTTCGAGGCGCCGGACGGCAAGCTGTGGCTGATCTATACCGCGCAGCTGTCGGGCCACCAGAACACGTCCATCGTGCGTCGCCGCATCTCCTCCGACCTGGGCCGCAGCTGGGGCCCGATCGAGACCCTGTTCGACACCCCCGGCACCTTCGTGCGCCAGCCCATCGTGGTGGCTGCCGACGGCGCTTGGCTGTGCCCGGTCTTCATGTGCCGCGTGGCCGAGGGCGAGCGCTGGTCGGGCAACGACGATATCAGCGTGGTGATGCGTTCCACCGACGGCGGCCAGCGCTGGAGCGCGCACGAAGTGCCAGGCAGCGTGGGGTGCGTGCACATGAATATCCAGCCGCTCAAGGAAGGCGGTTTCCTGGCGCTGTATCGCAGCCGCTGGGCCGATCACATCTACAGCAGCCGCTCCGAGGATGGCGTGCAATGGAGCGCGCCGCAGGCACTGGACCTGCCCAACAACAATTCCTCGGTGCAGTTCGTGGCACTGGCCAACGGCCATCTCGGCCTGGTGTTCAACCACAGCAGCGCGGCCAACAGCACCGAGCGCCGTGCCTCCCTGTATGACGACATCGAGGATTCGGAAGACAGCGGCGAGCTGGTCGCGCAATCGGCCTCGCAGCGTGGCACCGCCTTCTGGGGCGCACCGCGTGCGCCGATGACACTGGCCATTTCCTACGATGGCGGGCGCACCTGGCCGGCCAAGCGCAACCTGGAAGTGGGCGACGGCTACTGCATGACCAACAATTCGGCCGAGAAGCTCAACCGCGAATATTCCTATCCCTCCATCGTGCAATCGGCCGATGGCAAGCTGCATATCGCGTACACCTACTTCCGCCAGAACATCAAGTACGTCAGCGTCGATGAAAGCTGGGTCACGCAGGACGTGGCGGTGGCGGCCTGAATCCGGCAGCCGGCCATAACGCAAGACAACACAAAACAACACAAGGAGATCACATGGACAAGAGCGGCATCACACGCAGGGAGGCACTGGTGGCACTGGGAACCGGCATTGCAGCAGCAGGCATGAGCAGCTCCGCATCGGCGGCCGACGACAGCTCGCTGGAGGCAGCCAGCGAAGCACTGCGCCGCGCGCTGCAGGAAGGCGATGGCAAGGTGCTGACGGCACTGCTGCATGATCACATGACCTATTCGCACTCCGACGGCCGCGTGTGGACCAAGGAAGTGCTGCTCTCCACGGTGGCCGGCAAGCAGCGCTACCTGAGCGTGGCCACCTCCGAGCAGACCGTCGATGTGGTCGGCGAGGTCGGCATCGTGCGCCACATCTATGACGTGGTGAACAACGACGAGAAGAAGAGCCGCAGCCACCTCAAGGTCTTGCTGTGCTGGGTCCGCCAGGGCCAGGGCTGGCAACTGCTGGCGCGCAGCGGCACCACCATTGCGGCCTGACGGGCAGCAGCAAGCGGCGGATCGGCGGCGGAAGTGGGTATACTCGGGGCTGACCGCCTGCGCCGGTGTCATGTACCGGCGCAGCGGCAGCCCCCAACCCTGATTCCCGATCCGCTATGAAAGTAACCCGCCGCCGCGAGGCCATGGTCCAGGCCGTCCTGTCGGGCATGACCGAAGTGACCGCCTTGTGCGACCACTTCGGCATTTCCGAAGTGACGGTACGTCGTGACCTGCGCGCCCTGGCCGATGAAGGTCTGATCCTGCGCACCTACGGCGGCGCCGCCTCGGTCAGCACGCATGCACCGGAAGAATCGCTGGAGCAGCGCAGCCACAGCTTCCAGGCCGAGAAGGATGCCATCGGGCAAGCCGCCGCCGCCCACGTGGCCGAGGGGGACACCCTGTTCCTCGATGGCGGCACCACCACGGCCGCACTGGCCAAGGCACTGGTGGCGCGCCAGGGCATCAAGGTCGTCACCAACAACCTGCTGGTGGTACAGACGCTGGCCGGCAGCCAGGTCGGCGTGACCCTGATCGGTGGCGACGTGCGCCCCTCCAGCATGAGTACCTTCGGCCCCATCGCCCAGCTGGGCCTGTCACGCTTCACCTTCGACAAGGCCTTCCTGGGGGCTGACGGCGTGGTACCCGGACGCGGCCTGTGCGAGGCCACGGTGGAGCAGGCCTACCTCAAGGAATGCATCATCCGCCAGGCCGCCACGGTCTACGTGCTGGTCACCGGCGACAAGCTCAATCGCGACAGCCAGCAGCACTGGACGCCGGTGGAGAAAGCCTGGACCCTCATCACCGATGCCATGCCCGGCCATGCCGGACGGCATGCCTTCGAGAACCTGCCGGGTGTCAGGGTCGAGTCGGCGCCGCCGGTCGCGCTGCAACGCTGACAGCACCGGCGCCTTGCTGGCGGACCGAAAAAATATTCTTCCGGTCGCGAACCGTTTGACCCGGTTGTCGCACTCCTAGCAGGCGAGGAATGTCCTCGAACCTGCAATCATCAAAGGAGAATGACATGTTCTACATGAAGAATGTCCCCACAGCGGAACGCATCCTGCGCGTGTTCATCGGCGCGGTGGCGCTGGCCGTGGCGGCCCTGAACTGGGGCGGATCGGCCCTGGCCATCGGCGCTGGCGTGGTCGGCGCGATGCTGGCCATGAGCGGCCTGGTGGGTTTTTGCCCCATGTGTGCACTGGTCGGTCGCAAGCTTGATAAGGAGCGCCAGCCATGAACGGCGCCGCGAGCGAGCGGGATAACCTGATCCTGGCCGCCCAGGGGGGCGACCAGGCGGCCATTTCCCGCCTGCTTGCGGTGTGCCAGGCCGATGCCCGGCGCTATGCGCGCCGGCATTGTCAGGCCAGCGATGTCGATGATGCCGTGCAGGAATCCTTGCTGATCATTTCGCGCAAGGTCGGCAGCCTCAAGGCGGCGGTAGCGTTTTCGTCGTGGCTCTTTACGGTCATCAAGCGGGAGTGCCACAAGCTGCTGCGCCTGACGTCGCGGCACGCGCCGCTGCCGGAGCAGGCTGCCGAGCAGCAACTGGAACGCCGCAGCGACGAGGCCTTGCGCATCGACCTGGCGCACGCACTCGAATCATTGCCGGCGCACTATCTCGAAGTGGTGTTGTTGCGGGACTTCGAAGAACTCACCATCGCTGAAATCGCCGGGCGCCTGGGAGAGCCGCAAGGCGCGGTGAAGAGCCGGCTGCATCGCGCCCGCGAACTGGTAAGGGAATACCTGCTCGGCCCGGATCACTGAGCGGTGCGCCTGCCGGGGACGTTCAACCGCCCTCGAAGATGCGCATGCGCGCATGACCTATATGGGCGCGCATGGCCGCTTCGGCGCGTTCGGGCGAGCCCTCGGCGATGGCCTGCACGATGGCATGGTGTTCATCGTCGATGGTCTGGATGCGCTCACCCGCCTGCGGCGAACCCAGGTTCTGCGCCAGTTCCATGCACTGGCGGATCGGTCCCAGCGAATGCTCGATGGTGGAGATGAAGAAGGGATTGCGGCTGGCGCGGGCAATGGCCATGTGCAGCGCCAGGTCCTCGTCCACCCCGGTCTGTCCGGCCAGTTGCGCGCGCCGCAGGGCTTGCAGCGAGGCGCGCATCAATTCCACGTCCTCGTCCTGGCGCGCCACGCTGGCGATGCCGGCGGCGCCCACTTCCACGCATTCGCGAAAGGCGTAGTAGCGCTCGACGTCGTGGATATTGGCGATCTGCGGGCTGGTGTGGGTCTGCAGGCTCGGCACCCGCTGCACGTAGTTGCCGGAGCCGCGCCGCGATACCACGATGCCTTCCGAACGCAGGCGCGACAAGGCCTCACGCACCGTGGTGCGCGAGGCCTCGTAGCGTTCGGCCAGCTCGACTTCGGTGGGCAGCTTGCGGTTCTCGCCCAGCTCGCCGCGCAGGATGGAAGCGATGATCTGCTTGCAGATGTGTTCCGAGCGGCTGAGCCGGCTGGTGCGCGCTGCGGCAGGGGAGGTGAGAATAGAATCTGACATGTACGATGACTGCGGGTCCGGAGTTCTTCTCCGGACACTATGAAGGACTCTGTGCCATGGCGCAAGCCTTCACGCCGGTAAAGACGGATGAAGCCGGAATCCCCGTGAAAAGCCGTTTCCAGAAGGTAATCCAGCTTGATTTCGGTTGACTTCCAGCGCGTGCATCATTAGAGTTGTCCACCTGCATTCGAAATTAGTCGGACTAATTTTAAGTCTACTTATACGACGTCGTATAAATAAACTGACAATAAAGCAATAAAAATGACGATGTGGAGACGGCCTTGACCTGATGCATCAGATCCAGAAGCAGCCTGCCTGCGTGACATCCACGGTCCGCGCGGCCGGGGGGCTGGTCGTCTGAACGAACACCGATTTGAAGAAAAACCCTTTGGAGACGCCATGAAGTATGTAAGAGGAATCCGCTGGTACATGGTGACGCTGGTCACCCTGGCACTGATTGTCAATTACCTGGCCCGCAACACCTTGTCGGTGGCCGCCCCGACCATGATGAAAGAGCTCAACATGAGCACCCAGGAGTATTCCTACATCGTGGTGGCATGGCAGATCTGCTATGCCTTCATGCAGCCGGTGGCCGGCTACGTGCTCGATGCGGTGGGTACCAAGATCGGTTTCGGCATCTTCGCGCTGGCCTGGTCGCTGGTCTGCGCGGCGGCGGCACTGGCCACCGGCTGGCAGAGCCTGGCCTTCTTCCGGGCGCTTTTGGGCGTGACCGAAGCGGCCGGCATTCCCGGCGGCGTGAAGGCCTCCACCGAGTGGTTCCCGGCCAAGGAACGGTCAGTCGCCATCGGCTGGTTCAATATCGGCTCCTCCATCGGTGCCCTGTGCGCGCCGCCGCTGGTGGTCTGGACCATCCTGCACGGCGGCTGGAAGCTGTCCTTCGTGGTGGTGGGTGTGTTGGGCGTGATCTGGTTCTTCCTGTGGATGCTGTTCTACAAGAGCCCGCGTGACCAGAAGCTGCTCTCGCCGGAAGAGCGCAACTACATCCTGGATGGCCAGGAAAAGACCCCCGAGAAGGTGGTTCGCGAGAGCTGGACCAAGATCGTGCGCAGCCAGAACTTCTGGTCCATCGCCATCCCGCGCTTCCTGTCGGAACCGGCCTGGCAGACCTTCAACGCCTGGATTCCGCTGTACATGGCCACCGAGCGCCACATGAACATCAAGGAAATCGCCATGTTCGCCTGGCTGCCCTTCCTGGCTGCCGACATCGGCTGCGTGCTGGGTGGCTACCTGAGCCCGCTGTTCCACAAGCACCTGAAGGTATCGCTGTTCACCTCGCGCAAGCTGGTCATGCTGGTGGGCTGCCTGGCCATGATAGGACCGGCCTGCGTGGGCCTGGTCGATAGCCCCTATGTGGCCATCGGCCTGCTGTCCATCGGCGGCTTTGCCCACCAGACCCTGTCGGGCGCGCTGTATTCGATCACCTCCGACGTCTTCACCAAGAGCCAGGTGGCGACCGCCACCGGCCTGGCCGGCATGAGCGGCTACCTGGGCGCGACGCTGTTCACGCTGCTGTTCGGTTTCCTGGTGACGCAGATCGGCTACAGCCCGCTGTTCGTGGTGCTGGCCGCCTTCGACCTGCTGGCGGCCGTGGTGGTGTTCGCCATCGCCCGTCCGCGTGCCGATGCGATCGCCTGAGGTGCATATCCGAAAATAATATAAATCATTCCAGCGGTGGGGCCTCTCCCGGTTGCAAGGGAGAGGTACAGGGCGGCTCTGCAAGGAGCCGCCCTTTTTTTGTCGCCAGCCTACAGAGGCGGACGTTCCTGCGCCAGCCAGGCCTGTACCGAGGGCCGTTGCCATTGCGCCTGCGCATAGTCGGCCAGCCGCTGCGGCACGGCATCGCCATGCAAGGCCAGGCGATTGAGCATCAGCGCCAGGTCCACATCGGCGATGCTCCACTGGTCGAACAACTGTCCGGCATGCGCCGGTAGCAGTTGATCGGCAAAGCGGAACAGCCTTTGCGCCGCCGCCACCGCCGCTGCCGAGAGTGGCGCCTTCTTCGCACCGTAGAACAGGACCTGGGTATTCCTCTCCTCGCGGATCGGTATCAGGTCGCTGCGCAACCATGCCTGTACCTGGCGGGCGCGGGCCTTCTGCACGGGGTTCCGGGGGTAGAGGGCAAGACCGGGCAAGACATCGTCCAGGTATTCGGTGATGGCCGAGGATTCCGACAGCGCCAGCTCGCCATGCACCAGCGTGGGCACGCGCGCGGTCAGCGACAGGCGGGCATAGGCGTCTTCCTGATTGACACCGGTGTTGAGGTCGACGGTATGGAGCGTGAAGGGTTGCTGCTTTTCCTGCAGGGCCACGAAGACGGACATGGCATAGGGGCTGGCGAATTGCGCATCGACGTAGAGCTGGAAGGGGGCATGGTTCATGTTGGCTTTCGTGAAGAGAAGAGGGATCAGAAGGACTGGGCCAGCAAGGCCTGGCGATGTTGTCGCAGTCGCGCCTGCAAGCCGGCGCTGGCCGGCAGGAAGGGCAGGCGCAATTCGGATGTGCACCAGCCATCCTCGGCCAGCAGCGCCTTCAGGCCGGCCGGGCTGGGCTCGGCGAAGAGATCGCGCACCACCGGCTGCAGGGCGTCGGCGATGCGGCGCGCCTGCGCCAGCTCTCCTGCGCGGATCAGCGCCTGCATGCGCACATGCCAGTGCGACATCACATGGGCGGACGCGGCGATCACGCCATGTGCGCCCAGGCACAGGGCCATGAAGTTCTGGCTGTCGTCGCCACTGAGGATGGACAGCGGCGTCTCGCTGACCAGCCGCTGCATGCGTTCGTGATTGCCGCCACATTCCTTGAGACCGGCCACGCGTGGATCGCGGGCCAGTGCCTGCAATGTCTCCAGCTCGACCTGGCAACCGGTGCGATAGGGGATGTTGTAGACCAGTACCGGCAGGTCGGCCGCCTGCACCACCTCTTCGAGATGGCGGCGGATGCCCTCTTGCGACGGGCGTACATACAGCGGTGGCGTCACCAGCAGGCCTTCCGGTTGCAGTCCTGCCAGTGCGCGGGCGCGGTGGACAGCGTCCCGGGTCGAGGCGGTCGACAGGCCCAGCACCAGCGGCAGGCCGGGGACGGCGCTGCGCAGCGTGGCGAACAGGGCTTCCTGTTCATCGGGCTCCAGCAGGATGCCCTCGCCGGTGGTGGCGCCCACCACTAGTCCGGCGATGCCTTGTGACCCCAGGTGGCGCGCCAGCCTGGCCAGCGCGGTGTGGTCGATGTGTTCGCCGTCGAACGGCGTGATGATGGGAATCCAGACGCCGGTAAAACCTGTTTGCATGTTTGCCTCGTAGAGAACGGTTGAGAAAATGCCGTTCCGTCGGCAGGGCGCCGGACGAGGTCTGAATGAGGAGAAGGTGTGCGATTCAGTCCCGCCAGGCGATCCGCCGGACGGGACGTGATATCCCCGTCAGCGGAGATAGCGTTTTTTGGTGTTCAGCCCGGACACGACGACGCCGGCCGCTGTTGCGGCGGATGCGTTGCGGTGATCGGTTGGCTTCGGGTGCATGGTGATGAAGTCGTGGGCTGAGCGTCGATGGTAATCGAGAGTGCTCGGGGATTTCAAATGGAGTGTGGTGATTTTGCAGCATGTCCTCCAACATGCCCTTCTTGCGGCGGTGATGAGGGAGCGATGCGCGGGATCGGATTTCTCTGCTCATTCCACACATTTTTTCAACTGAATCAACTTGGATTGCGTAACCATCTTGGTTATGATCTTCAATGGAAAAGCACACACCACACTGCAAGCTGGAGAGGATCAGGTCGCTGATCGCGCAGGGCAGCTTACGCAAGACGGCATCGGCGGTCCTGGGCGCGGCGGCACTGGGCATCAGCGAGCGTGACATGCTGGATACGCTGATGTCGCTGGGACCTCGTGATTTCTACAAGAGCATGACCACCCATGCGGATCATCAGGTGTGGCAGGACGTGTATCTGCCGGTGACGCGGTTCGGTGTGCTCTATATCAAGCTGACGGTGGTGGAGGACGTGCTGGTCGTATCCTTCAAGGAGAAATGAGATGAAATGTCCGGTATGTGGAGCTGCCCGACTGGTACGCGATACCCGAGACCTTCCCTATACCTACAAGGGAGAAACGACGGTCATCGCGGCGGTGACGGGCGACTACTGTCCGTCTTGCGAAGAAGTCGTGCTCGATGCAAGCGAGTCTGGCAGGGTATCGTCCGAAGCCCTGGCCTTCAACAAGGAGGTCAATGCGTCGTTGATCGATCCCCGCGAAATCGCCGAAGCCCGCCAGGTGCTTAATCTTGGACAGCGAGAGGCCGGGGCGCTTTTTGGTGGCGGCGTGAATGCCTTCAATCGCTATGAGGCCGGCAAGATCAAGCCGCCCCGCGCGTTGGTGCAATTGTTGCGTCTGCTGCGCAATCATCCTGAGTTGCTGGAAGAGGTACGGCGTCAGTCAGGTGAATCATGGCAGGAACCGATCGCCTTGTCGGTGCAGCAACCGGCTGCCGGTTTTTCGTCCCGCCGTCGAAAATAAGCTTCCACACAAGCGACGCGGCTGCCAGCAAGGTATTCCGTGTCCGTTACCGAATCTCCGCGCTATACCTGAACTTGCTCGCCGCCCCTCGCGACTGCCGCCATTCCAGCGGCTGGCCGTCCGAGCCCAGCGCGGTGCGTTCGATCACCACCACCGGGGTCTTCTCCGGCAGGCCCAGCAACTGCGCCTGCGCTTTCGTCACGGTCTCCACCGTCAGGGTCTCGCGGGCGGAGGCGACGATGAGGCCGCATTCGCGCTCGTAGAGCGGATAGAGCAGGTCGCCGAAATCTTCCGGGGCCTTCTCCAGCAGGGCCTTGAAGCGTTGCGCACACAGGTAGATGTTCTCGGCCAGCACCGGTTGCTGTTCCACCATGCGCAGGCGCAGCAGTTCGATCACCTTGGCCCTGGGTTTGAGATGCAGTGCCTCGGCGGCCTGGCGCGGGGCGTCGATGAGCTTGCGGCTGACGATCACGCTCTTGGGCGCCAGCGGCCTGCCATCGGCGGTCTCGAAGCGGAAGAAGCGGAACAGCGAATTGTCGAAGCGCGCCTTGCGCACGAAGGTGCCCCGGCCATGGGTACGCTCCACCAGGCCTTCGGCCATGAGCGTCTCGACGGCGCGGCGCACCGTGCCCACCGCCACCTGGTAGGTCTGGCTCAATTCGGCTTCGGATGGGATGGGCTGGCCCGGTTGCCACTTCTGGGCACGGATCTGGGCGGCCAGCAGGTCGCGTAACTGCAGGTAAAGCGGCAGGCGTGAATCGGCACCGATCTGGTCAAGCATGGCGGAACTGGCCTTGCAAAATGGAAAGTGTCCAGTCTACCTTCCCCGCGCGGGCCTCACAATGCCAGTGTCCCGACATGGCTGGCCTGTCCGGGCAGTGATTGTTGCCGCGCCTGGCCTGTGTTATCTTCTACCAACTCATATATATGTATATATGAGTTCCCAACAAGATCAATATCAATCAACCAGCTTGGTGCGACTGCCGGTGCTCCCGATGTGGGACCATGCCAGCGGTGTGCCTTCAGCGTAGAGGACGAGACAATGTTTTCATGGTATCGGCAGGTCACTGCCAAGGAACGCAAGACCTTCTGGGCCTGCTTCAGCGGATGGGCGCTGGATGCACTGGACGTGCAGATGTTCAGCCTGGCCATTCCCGCGTTGATCGCGGCCTTTTCCCTCAGCAAGGCCGATGCCGGCTTCATCAGCGGCGCCACCCTGGTGGCCTCGGCCATCGGCGGCTGGTTCGCCGGCGCCCTGTCGGATCGCTATGGACGCGTGAAGACGCTGCAGATCACCATCATCTGGTTTTCCCTGTTCACCTTCCTGAGTGCCTTCGCCCAGAGCTATCCACAGTTGCTGGTGCTGAAGGCCCTGCAGGGTTTCGGCTTCGGCGGCGAGTGGGCAGCCGGTGCGGTGCTGATGGCCGAGACCATCCGCGCCGAGCATCGCGGTCGTGCCATGGGCACCGTGCAAAGTGCCTGGGCAGTCGGCTGGGGTGGCGCGGTGCTGCTGTTCTCGGTGCTGTTCTCCTTCCTGCCGCAGGAAACCGCCTGGCGCGCCATGTTCGTCATCGGCCTGCTGCCGGCCCTGCTGGTGGTCTACGTGCGCCGCTCGGTGCCCGAGACCGATGCCTTCCTGGCCGGCCGCAAGGCCGCTGCCGGCAAGCCGGCGAGCAATCCGCTGGTGGGCATCTTCCGCCCTGACGTGTTGCGCCTGACCGTCATCGGCAGCCTGCTGGGCGTGGGCGCCCATGGTGGCTACTACGCGCTGATGACCTGGCTGCCGACCTATCTCAAGACCGAGAAACACCTCTCGGTGCTGGGCACCGGTGCTTACCTGGCCGTCATCATCGTCGCCTTCTGGTGTGGCTGCATCGCCAGCGCGCAATTGCTGGACCGCATCGGCCGTCGTCGCACCGTGGCCTCCTTCGCCGTCTGCTGCGTGGTGACCGTGCTGTGCTACATCTTCCTGCCGTTGACCGATACCCAGATGCTGGTGTGCGGCTTCCCGCTGGGTTTCTTCGCGGCCGGCATCCCGGCCAGCCTGGGGGCGCTGTTCAATGAGCTCTATCCCAGCGGCATCCGCGGCACCGGCGTGGGCTTCTGCTACAACTTCGGCCGCGTGGCCTCGGCCGGGTTCCCGGTACTGGTGGGGCATATGAGTGATTCCATGCCCTTGGGCCAGGCCATCGGCATCGACGCTGCCATCGCCTATTCGCTGGTGGTGGTGGCCGTGCTGATGCTGCCCGAGACCCGTGGCTGCCAGATGGAAACCACAGCATGAGCACGCCAGCACTCCACGACGCCCTGCGCATCGACACGCACGCCCACGTCTTCACGCGCGGCCTGCCGATGGCTGACGGGCGTCGTTATACACCGGCTTATGACGTCACCGTCGAGGACTATGTCGCGCAACTGGATACGCATGGCATGAGCCACGGCGTGCTGGTGCAACCCAGCTTCCTGGGCAGTGACAACAGTTATCTGCTGGCGGCGTTGCGGCGCTTTCCACAGCGCCTGCGTGGCATTGCCATGGTCGATGCCGGTATTGACGACGATGCGCTGCAGACCCTCAAGGAGGCCGGGGTGGTCGGCATCCGCTTCAACTTGGTGGGCGGCGCGCCGCTGCCGGATGTGCGGGGCAGCTGGCGCGCCACGCTGGAACGTATCGCCGAACTGGGCTGGCAGGTGGAAGTGCATCGCGAAGCGGCCGATCTGCCGCTGCTGCTGCCGCCTCTCATCGAGATGGGCTTGAAGGTGGTGGTGGATCACTTCGGCCGGATCGATCCGACGCGGGGGTTGGACGATCCCGGCTTCCGCCACCTGCTGGACTGCGGCGCCTCGCGTCAGGTGTGGGTGAAGTTGTCGGCGCCCTACCGTAACGGCGGCAACGGCGGTAGTGTGTACGGCGCCTACCTTGCGCAGCAGGCCTGGCCGCTGCTGCGCCAGTACCTGGGATGCGATCGCCTGCTCTGGGGCAGCGACTGGCCGCATACCCAGCATGAAAGCGTGACCAGCTATGCCCACAGCTGGCAGCAGTTCACCACGCTGGTCACTGATGCGCAAGACCGCAGCGCCATCACCGGCGCCACGGCGGCAAGGCTGTTCGGCTTTCCTGATTAGTCGATCCAGTCCAGCTGGGTCAGCTTCACGCGCTCGCCCAGGCGCGGCGCATTGACCAGGTGCCAGGCCGTGTATTGCTCGGCATAGACGGTGTCCGACGCCATCAGGTCCACCGGCACCACCACGTCAAAGCCCCGGAAAGCCGCGCTGGCGGCCGTATGCAGCACCGCGCCATGGGCCGCCGCGCCGATGCAGATGACAGTCTTGATGCCCTTGTCGTGCAGGAGCTTTTCCAGGTCGGTGTTGACGAACTTGTCCGGTCCGGACTTGATCAGTGGCTCATCGCCCAGCATCGCGGCCTGGGGCCAGATGTCGCTGGGTTTGGCGTTGCCGCCTAGGGTATAGATCACCGTCAGCTTCTTCTCGCGGGCCAGGGCCAGCATCTTCTCCACACGTGGCAGCATCGCCACGCAACGCGGGCGCGTGTCCGGATTGCAGGTCTGGCGGGCGATATCCAGCACCAGCAGCGCCGTGGTGGCCGGATCGATGGTCACCTTCGACAAGGCCGGCGCAGCCGGTGCCTTGACCGTTGCCCAGTCGTCGTACACACCCTGGGCCGAGGCGGCGGTGCAGGCGGCCAGACCGATGAAGACGGCAATGAAACGCTTGAAGAGGGTACGCATGATGTCCTTTCGTAAGGGGATGCCGGTATGGCCGGTGGCGATGTCGGGCCTCTTGCATCCCGGCCCGGGGCCGGGACGGACACAAATTATCGCCGAGCTTGCCGTATCGCGCAGCATCCCGCTCGCGGCATCATGCGCCGTCGGCGATCTCCGGGTCGACCAGTTGCGCCAGCAGTTGCAGCGATTCCTGCCAGCCGGCGTAGCAGAACTCCAGGGGGATGGTCGGCGGGATGCCTTCCTGCACGATGGTCAGGGCGCTCCCCACCAGGGTGGTGGCGATGCTGACGGTGACCTTCATCTCGCCGGGCAATTGCGGGTCATCGAACTTGTCGGTATAGACGATGCGCTCATTGGGCAGCAGCTCCACATAGGTGCCGCCGAAGGAGTGCGAACTGCCGGTACTGAAATTGGTGAACGTCATCCGGTGCGAACCGCCCACCCGTGCATCCATGTGGTGGACCTTGCCGGTGAAGCCATGTGGCGGCAGCCACTTGACCATGGCATCGGGATCGAGGAAGGCCCGATAGATGCGTTCGGGTTTGGCGCGCAGTACGCGGTACAGGTGCACGGTGTTGGGGCTGTTCATGGCATGGATCCTCTGCGAAGGGGGAGGGAAGGCAAGCGTCCATCGCCACGCCCGTCCTGTCAAGCTCGACCATGTGCCCAGCCGCGCCGGACACAGCGCAGGCCTCAGGCGGGACAGTGGCAGACCACCTCGATGTTGTGCCCGTCGGGGTCCAGCACGAAGGCGCCGTAGTAATCCGGATGATAGTGCGCGCGGATGCCGGGCGCGCCATTGTCGCGGCCTCCGGCGGCCAGCGCCGCGGCGTGGAAGGCATCGACCGGTGCGCGTGTCTCGGCACGGAAGGCGATATGCAATGGCGGCTGGTTGGGGCTGCCACGGCTGATCCAGAAATCGGGCTTGCCGTTCTCGCCAAAGCCGGCCACGTCGGTATGGCCGGTCACCGCCGCCGGGAATTCCATCACCAGGGTATAGCCGATCGGGGCGAGCGCCTTCTGGTAAAAGGCCTTGCTCTTGTCGAAATCGCTGACGATGATGCCGGTGTGGTCGATCATGCTGCCTCTCCTGATGTGGGGTGAGCGCCGATCATAGGGCTTGCCCGTCATTGCGGTCAATCCAGCGCCAGCGCAGATCCCGTATGATGCTGCTTTCTCCCGCACACCTGCCGCCATGTCCTCCACCCCGGAAATCACTTTCCCCCGCCACGTCGTCATCATCGGTGCCGGAGCTGTCGGCCTGATGAGCGCCATCCATGCGCTGGACCAGGGCTTGCAGGTCACCCTGCTGGATTTCAACGAGCCCGGCAGCGAGGAAGCGTCCAGTTACGGCAATGCCGGCTGGCTGTCCTCGCATTCGGTGATTCCGCCGGTGGAGCCGGGCATGTGGAAGAAGGTGCCGGGCTACCTGATGGATCCCATCGGCCCCTTGTCCATCCGCTGGCGCTACCTGCCCCGGTTGGCGCCCTGGCTGCTGCGCAACCTGGCCAGCGCCCGCCGCGAGCGCATCCGCAGTACCGCCCGCGCCTTGCGCACACTGGTGGTGGACGCCCGCACGCTGCATCACGAGATCGCCAGTCGCGCCGGGGTCGGCCACCTCATCGACACCTCGGGGGTACTGCACGTCTATCGCTCGCGCCAGCAGTTCGAGGGTGACGCCTTCGGTTGGGGCGTGCGTCGCGAGCTGGGCATACAGTGGACCGAGCTGGAAGGTGAGGCCCTGCGCCAACGCGAACCTGACCTGGATCCGGCCTTCGGGTTTGCCGTGCAGGTGGACGAAGCCGGCCACTGCAAGAACCCGGGCGCCTACATGCAAGCCCTGCAGGTCTATGCGCTGGCGCGTGGCGCGCACTGCATCAAGGGTGCGGCCACCGGGTTCAGGGTCGAACAGGGGCGACTCAAGGCGGTCGTGACGGCGCAGGGCGAGATCGCCTGCGACGCTGCCGTCATCAGCGCCGGCGCGCGTTCCAAGGTGCTGGCCGCGCAAGCCGGTGACCACGTGCAACTGGAAAGCGAACGCGGTTACCACGCCGTCATCAGCGGCCACGCGCAAGAGGCGCGTGCGCGCACGCCGATGATGGTGTCGGAGTTCAAGGTGATTGCCACGCAGATGGAGACCGGCCTGCGCATTGCCGGCCAGGTCGAGTTCGCCTCCTTCGAGGCTGCGCCGGACTGGCGGCGTGGCGAGATCATGCGTGACATCGCCCTCAAGCTCTTCCCCGGCCTGCCGCGCGAGCTGCCGTCAAGCGATGTCAGGTTCTGGCTGGGACGTCGTCCCAGCACCCCCGACGGCATGCCCTGCATCGGCGCAGCCACTGCCAGCAGCGACATCATCCATGCCTATGGACATGGCCACATCGGACTGGGCTGCTCGGCCCGTACCGGGCGCATCGTCGGCCAGCTATTGGCCGGACAGGCGCCCGAGATCGACCTGGCACCGTTCAGCCCGCAGCGTTTCTGATCGTCCGGCGTCGGTCTAGAAGCTGATGTCCTGGGACGGCCGCACCGTCGTGCGCACGCCATACGCCCCCAGGTTGGACAGCGTGGCATGGTGGTGCGCCACCACGTCGGCCACCGACAGCACCCCGTTGGGCGCGGTGGTATGGGCGTCGGCCGCCAGCGTGACCGGATAGCCCAGCGCCAGGGCGCGACGCACGGTGGATTCCACGCAGAACTCGGTCTGCATGCCGCAGATCACCAAGTCAGAGATATGCCGCATCTTCAGCATGGCCTGCAGGTCGGTCTGGTGGAAGGCATCCGAGCCGCGCTTGCGCAGGCGCAGGTCCTGGTCGGTATGCTGCAGGCCGGTGGCCAGCTGCCAGCCCTGGCTGTCATGCACCAGCGTGCCCTGGTCCTCGTGTTGCACGAAGATCACCGGCGCGCGTGCCGCACGCGCCTTTTGGGAAAGCAGGTTGATGTTGGCGATGGTGCGGTCACCGTTTTCGACAGCGTCGGGACCGGTGCAGAGGGCGTGCTGGACGTCGATGATGAGCAGGGCGGTGGGCATGGCGGGTTTCGCGAGGGGAAGTGCAGAAGGGTAACGCAATTTCGCCGTCCGCACGGAAGAGCTTGCCAGGCAAGGATCGTGCTTGCTTCCTTGACCATTGCCAGGCTGACACTGCGGCAATTTGTCCCATTCCTGGGCGGCCATGGCTTGGATAGAATAAGCATCCTCTCCCACCGCTGTTATCGTTTTCCATGACCGCTCTCTTCGACCGCATCGAAAGCTTCCTGCGCAAGGCCTCCGGACTGCACATCGTGCTGGCCCTGTTGCTGGTGTGCGGCCTGCTGTGCTGGGCGGTCTGGGTATGGGCGACCGGCGAAGGCCGCACGCCCTTCGGCATGCTGGATTTCTGCATCACGCCCCCGGCAAAATAAGTTTTTCCTGGCTGCAAGATTAGTTTCTGCGCCTGCACGCCCACGGCGAAGCGCCCTACAATGGCCGCTTTCGCAATATTTCCCGGCAGCATGGCGTCTTCCCCGACCTCTCCATCCACCAGCACTTTCCATCCCCGGCTGAGCCTGCAGACGCTCACGCGTGGCGACGGCCTGCTGGGCATGCGTGCGCACGGCCTGTTCGGGCCACGCGGCGCCATGGTGACGGTGGCGCAGATCGACTGGGTCTATGGCGAGGGGGCGCAACGCTGGAGCACGCCGGCACCGACCGGCCACGGCGAAGACGAGCCGACCTACACCCCCGCCCACATCACGCGTGACCACGCCGCCGAATCGGCCGCGCTGGAGTGGATACGCGAACTGGGCCTGCTGCCCCTGCGCGAGGACGCGCTGCAATGGCGTGCCCACAATCCGCTGCACGATGCCGGCCCGCTGTGGACGCTGGTGCAGGAGGATTTCTTCGGCGACTTCTGGGCCGACCAGGCGCCCCGCCTGCAGCAGATGGGCTGGACCCTGCGCGTCCGCCCGGGCTTTGCGCACGAGAGCATTCCGGTGACGGCCTGGCGCTTCATCGTCAGCAGCGACACCGGCGAAGTGCTGCAGCGCGAAGTGGCGGCGCCCTTGCAGGAGCGCGCCTTCTCCAGCGAAATCTTCGACGGCCTCGACCCGTCGGGGCGCTGGCTGCTCTCCATCGGCATCGAGGTCGATGGCGCGGTCATGGACGTGGCGCCGATGGTGGCCGACCTGCTGCGCCGCGATCCGCGCTGGGCCGATGCCCAGCAGGTCGAGCGCATCGATCCCCATGCCGTCATCTCGCTGCGCGCCCCCGGTGGTCGCCGCATCGATGCCATGGCCGGCCCCCTGAAGGCGGTGGTGTTGTCGCTGCTGGACCTGCTGGTCGATCTCAAGCGCAAGGACGGCCCCTTGCAGCTCACGCCCTGGGACGCGCACCGGCTCGACAGCATCCACGCCGCCCTGCAGGGGCTGGAGGGCGCTGTGCCCTGGCAGATGAGCGGCCAGGCTGGCGTGCTGGCACTGGCGCAGCGCCTGCGCGCGGCCGGCAGCGTGCAGCCGGTGGCGCCCCCGCAGGGGCTGGGTCTGACGCTGCGGGCCTACCAGCTGCAAGGGGTGGCGTGGATGCAGTATCTGCGCGCACAGGGTCTGGCCGGCATCCTGGCTGACGACATGGGCCTGGGCAAGACCGCCCAGGTGCTGGCCCATCTGCTGATCGAAAAAGAGGCAGGTCGCCTGGACCTGCCAGCGCTGGTGGTGGTGCCGACTTCGCTGCTGTTCAACTGGCAGCAGGAGGCCCGCCGCATCACGCCCTCCCTGCGCGTGCAGGTGCTGCATGGCCAGGACCGGGCCCAGCAATTCGCGGCGGTGGCAGGCGGCCAGGCCGACCTGGTGCTGACCACCTATCCCCTGCTGTGGCGCGACCTCGACCAGTTGCTGCCGCTGCGCTTCCACCTGCTGGTGCTGGACGAGGCGCAGACCGTCAAGAATGCCGCCTCGCGCAGCGCCGCAGCCGCGCGCCGCCTGCGCGCCCGACATCGTCTGTGCATGACCGGCACGCCGCTGGAGAATCACCTGAGCGAGCTGTGGAGCCAGTTCCATTTCCTCATGCCCGGCTTCCTGGGCGATGCGCGCAGCTTTGCGCGGCTGTGGCGCAAGCCCATCGAGGAGCAGGGCGAGACCGTGCGCGCCCGCTTGCTGGCGCAGCGTGTGCGGCCCTTCATCCTGCGCCGGCGCAAGCAGGATGTGCTGCAGGAACTGCCGCAGCGCAGCGAGATCATCGAACGCCTGCAATTGCAGGGTCGCCAGCGCGAACTCTACGAGAGCGTGCGCCTGGCCGCCGACAAGCAGGTGCGCCGCGCGCTGGAACGGCGCGGGCTGGGCGGCTCGCAGGTGACGGTGATGGATGCCTTGCTCAAGCTGCGCCAGGTCTGCTGCGACCCCTACCTGCTCAAGCAGGGCCGCATGCCCAAGGGCATCGAGCGCGCCAAGATCGAATGGCTGCGCGACATGTTGCCGGCGCTGGTGGAGGAGGGCCGGCGCATCCTGGTGTTCTCGCAATTCACCAGCATGCTGGCCTTGATCCAGGAACAGCTGCAGGCGCTGCAAGTGCCCTGCCTGTCGCTCACGGGCGCCACTGACCCCGCTGACCGGGGCGAGGTGATCGCGCGCTTCCAGGCCGGCCAGGCGCCGTTGCTGCTGGTGAGCCTGAAGGCCGGTGGCGTGGGCCTGAACCTGACCGCCGCAGATACCGTCGTGCTGGTCGATCCCTGGTGGAACCCGGCCGTGGAAGAGCAGGCGATCGCGCGCGCCCATCGCCTCGGACAGAGGCGCCAGGTGTTCGTCTACAAGCTGGTCATCGAAGGCAGCATCGAGGAGCGCCTGCTCGAATTGCAGGCCCGCAAGTCGGCCTTGGCCGAGGGCATGCTGGGACGCGACGACGCCGCTGCCAGCAAGTTCGGCGAAGAGGAATTGCAGGCTTTGCTGGCGCCCCTGGGGGCCGGCGTGGCCGAGAAGATCCTGCCAGCCGCCTGAGCGATATCAGGGCGCCAGGTCGGAGATCTCTTCCAGTGCGCGGCGCTCGGCATCGACCGCCCAGCGCAGCGCACAGGCGCCGGCCAGCATGGCCAGCACCGCACCCACCGCATAACCACCTGCCACCGCATGGCGGTCGCCGCTGCTGATGAGCCAGCCCAGCAATGCCGGCGCGATGAAGCCCCCGGTACCCGTGCCGATGGCATAGAAGATGGCGATGGCCATGGCGCGCATGGGCAGCGGAAATACCTCGCTGGCGGTCAGGTAGGCCGAGCTGGCGGCCGCCGAGGCCACGAAGAACACCGCGCTCCAGCACAGCGCCAGGGTGAGCGCATCCAGCCGGCCGGCATCGAAGGCCCAGGCCGTGGCCGCCAGCCCCGCGCCGGATAGCAGGTAGGTGGCCGCGATCATGCGGCGCCGTCCAACGCTGTCG
>NZ_JAELUH010000252.1 GCF_016429215.1 Herbaspirillum sp. ASV7
CACGGCTCATCGAGGGCTTGAAGTTGCGGGCCTTGTGCAATTCTTCCTTCAGCCAGGAGGCGTCGAAGGCGGCCGGATAGGCGGCCAGTTCATCGGACTGGCGATTCTCGCCCAGGGCCTGGAAGGCTGCCTCGGCCGCCAGCATGCCGCTCTTGATGGCGGCATGGCTGCCCTTGATGCGCGAGGCATTGAGGAAGCCGGCGTCACAGCCCAGCAGCGCACCGCCCGGGAACACCAGCTTGGGCAGCGATTGCACGCCACCGGCGGTGATGGCGCGGGCGCCATAGGACAGGCGCTTGCCACCCTCGAAGAACTTGCGGATTTCAGGATGGGTCTTGTAGCGCTGGAACTCTTCAAACGGCGACAGGTAGGGATTCTCGTAAGCCAGGCCCACCACGT
>NZ_JAELUH010000253.1 GCF_016429215.1 Herbaspirillum sp. ASV7
GCTTAACCCGATGTTAACGCCCGGAAATTTTTCCACCGAATCGCTGCTGCAGCAGGCTGCATTAAATTTAGATATAAAACCGTTAACTATGATCAATGGCCAGAAAGTGGTAGTAGTGCTACCTGCGTATAATGCGGATAAAACATTGCGGATCACCTATGAGGAAATTGATCGCAATGTGGTGGATGATATCATTCTGGTGGATGATTGCAGTAAAGATAATACTGTTGCTGTAGCCAGAAATATTGGTATTCATTACATTATAAGTCACGAAAAGAACCGTGGTTATGGCGGCAATCAGAAATCCTGCTACCGAAAGGCATTGGAACTGGGGGCTGATATTATCATTATGTTACATCCGGATTACCAGTATACGCCACAACTGGTAACGCCCATGGC
>NZ_JAELUH010000254.1 GCF_016429215.1 Herbaspirillum sp. ASV7
CCCCCCCCCCCCCCCCCCCCCCCCCCCCCCCCCCCCCCCCCCCCCCCCCCCCCCCCCCCCCCCCCCCCACACCTTTTTTCAAGCAGAAGACGTCATACTAGATACATAACGGAGTCTCGTGGGCTCGGAGATGTGTATAAGAGACAGCGTCACCGGCCGCGTACCGCCGCTTTCATCGAGCTTGAAGCCGGCCACCACGGCGGCCAAGGAGATCAAGGGCTTGATCGACGATTCGGTGCAGAAGGTAGAGGCTGTCTCTTATACACATCTGACGCTGCCGACGATACACTACAAGTGTATATATCGGTGGTCGCCGTATAATTAAAAAAAGGGGGTGTGGGGGGGGGGGGGGGGGGGGGGGGGGCGGGGGGGGGGGGGGGGGGGGGGGGGGGGGGGTT
>NZ_JAELUH010000255.1 GCF_016429215.1 Herbaspirillum sp. ASV7
AATTGCGATAGTAGGTGCTGGTATCGGGGAGTAGACTTTTATTAAAATCCGAACTGCTAATGCCAGCGGCCGGAGCGGCTCCCAGTCCCAGTGCGCCAGTGTTCCCGGCTCCTGCGATAATAGTAGCCATGGTGCTGGCATGCGAGGTGACAGTATTGGAAGCATCCGGATTGTAAATGATCCTGCCGGCAAGATCAATGTCGGTTGTATCAAAGCGATCTTCCTTAACGGAAACGGCTATACTCTTTCCGTTGAAATTGGGAAAGAGTTGTTGGGCAACATTGATCCGGTTGACATATGGATTGGCAGTATTTACAATCATTTCAATTCTTGCTTTCCTGACCTGATCTGCAAAGTGGATTTGTTCCTGGCAGATGAAGGTGGGCCAGTCGGCCAC
>NZ_JAELUH010000256.1 GCF_016429215.1 Herbaspirillum sp. ASV7
CCCCCCCCCCCCCCCCCCCCCCCCCCCCCCCCCCCCCCCCCCCCCCCCCCCCCCCCCCCCCCCCCCCCCACCGTATTTCAAGCAGTAGTCGGCATACGCGATACATAACGGAGTCTCGTGGGCTCGGAGATGTGTATAAGAGACAGCTTCGGCATCGTGACCCGCAAGAACACGACGCTTTCGTCGCTGGCCAAGATGTTCATCCAGATCCTACGCCAGCAAAATTGACCATCCGTATCATCGGCCCGGGGGGGGGGGGGGGGGGGGGGGGGGGCTGCCGACGATACACTACAAGTGTAGGTAGCGGTGGGCGGCGGGTGGGTAGAAAGGGGGGGGGGGGGGGGGGGGGGGGGGGGGGGGGGGGGGGGGGGGGGGGGGGGGGGGGGGGGGGGGGGGG
>NZ_JAELUH010000257.1 GCF_016429215.1 Herbaspirillum sp. ASV7
TCGCCATCCTAGCCAGCGAATCCGGCGGCGCCCATGCGGCCATAGGCGCCGACAGCTGCGCCTGCGACGCCTGCCTGGCCGAGTTGTTCGACCCCGCCAATCGGCGTTACCGCTACCCTGTCATCAACTGCACCGACTGCGGCCCGCGCTACACTCTGGTCCGGCACTTGCCTTACGACCGCGCCCAAACCAGCATGGCCGTCTTCCCGCAATGCCCGGCCTGCATGGCCGAATACCGCAATCCGCTGCATCGGCGCTTTCACGCCGAGCCCAACGCCTGCGCGCATTGCGGCCCGGAACTGGCGCTGCTCGACGCCGACGGCCCAGTGGCCGGCGACGCGGTGGCGGAGACGCTGGCACGGCTGCGGCGCGGCGAAATCGTCGCCATCAAGGGGC
>NZ_JAELUH010000258.1 GCF_016429215.1 Herbaspirillum sp. ASV7
CCCCCCCCCCCCCCCCCCCCCCCCCCCCCCCCCCCCCCCCCCCCCCCCCCCCCCCCCCCCCCCCCCCCCCCTTTTTCAAGCCGAATACGGCATACGAGATACATAACGGAGTCTCGTGGGCTCGGAGATGTGTATAAGAGACAGCATCCACAATTGGCCGACCAGATTAAGGCGTATCAATTCCGCGATCTACGAGCCAAAGCGGCAACTGATACCGAAGAAACCGCCGCCAGACTGGCCTGATTTTTTGGGGGGGGGGGGGGGGGGGGGGGGGCTGCCGACGATACACTACAAGTGTTGATGTCGGGGGTGGCCGGGTCAGTAAAAAAGGGGGGGGGGGGGGGGGGGGGGGGGGGGGGGGGGGGGGGGGGGGGGGGGGGGGGGGGGGGGGGGGG
>NZ_JAELUH010000259.1 GCF_016429215.1 Herbaspirillum sp. ASV7
TGATAACAGTAGCAGCGCCTTCTCCCAGCGATACGCCGGATCGACTGGCATCAAATGGGCGGCAAGGACCAGCACTCACAGCCTGGAACGACTGAAAGCCGGAAAGCACAAAACGGGTCAGCACATCTGCTCCCGTTACAATCACCTGATCATAAATACCTGCCTGAATGAGTCGCTTACCTGTCAGGATGGCTAACAATCCTGAAATACAGGCACTGCTAACTACCACTGGTTCATTCACCAAACCGAAATGGTCTGCAATTTTCCTGGCGGTAGCGCCCAGTTGCATCTCATGTACGGGAATGTCCACAGGAGCTTCCGGCTCATGGGCATCTCCCACAGCCATTACTGCCTGGGCTTTCTCCACACTTTGTTCCAGCAATTCAATGTTTCCT
>NZ_JAELUH010000260.1 GCF_016429215.1 Herbaspirillum sp. ASV7
GGATAAAGCCATCGCCGATATCAATACCAATGTAACATTCACTTTAACCGCTATCAATAACGGTCCTAGTGATGCTACCGGTGTAATAGTAACAGATCTGCTACCACTGGGCCTCACCTTTGTAAGCGCCAGCTCTCCTGCTTATGATGATGCACATGGTATTTGGAACATTGGCAATATGAGCGCCAACGCTTCACTGCAATTGACCATTGTAGCCAAAGCCACTAAGGTAGGTGCAGTGACCAATGTGGCTAATATCAGCGGCGCTGAGCATGATTCGAATGCTGGTAATAACAGCGGTAATGCCAGCGTAAACATCATTCCAATTACAGATCTTAAGATCACAAAAACTATAGATAATACCACCCCGGATGTAGGCAGCATGGTAATATTT
>NZ_JAELUH010000026.1 GCF_016429215.1 Herbaspirillum sp. ASV7
GATCTTCAGCGCCTACCTCTTCGGCATGGTGTCCTCTTCCTGGGCTGGTGCGCTGGCAGACCGTTACGGTCGCGCCCCGCTGGTGGGGGCCGGCATCGCCATCTCCTGCGCGGGCCTGTTCCTCACCTGCACATCGTGGCTGCCCCTGGTGATCACCGGCATCGTGCTGCTGACCATCGGCTTCTTCACTACGCACTCCGCCGCCAGCAGCTGGGTGGGACGCATGGCCAAGGAGGGCAAGGGCCACGCCGCCTCGCTCTACCTGCTGGCCTACTATCTGGGTGGCAGCGTCCTGGGATCGGCCGGTGGCTGGTTCTGGGAACACTCGGGCTGGAACGCCGTGGCCGCCTTCATGCTGCTGCAGGTGGTGACGGCGGCATGGCTGGCGCGCCGGCTGTGGCGGCAGGGGCGCAACTGAGGCACTTGCGCCACGGAGAATGACAATGACAAAGCCGGCATCACGCCGGCTTTGTCATGTCTGGCCAGGCCTTGATGCCTGATACCTGCTTATTGCGCCGGCCGCGCCGGATTCCACAAGCGCTGCGCAGTACGGGCTTCATAGGCCTTGCCACGCGGATAGCTCACCAGTTCCATCTCGGCGCCCCAGGGTGCGCGGAAGTGGACCCAGGTCTCGCCGCCGGTATCGCCGCCACTCATGGTGATGGGCTCCCCCAGCACGGTGACGCCATGCGACTTCAGGTAGGCCACGCCGGCCGCGATGTCCTCGGTGTAGAAAGCGATGTGCGACGCGCCGGCCTCGGCCAGTTGCGGCATCTCCTTGCTGCCACGCGGATTGGTGTATTCGAACAACTCGATGTTGGCCCCGGTGCCGCAGCGGATCATGGCCAGCGTCACGCTATCGGCACGCGGCGCAAAGGCGCTGTCCGTAGCGCTGGCGGCGGGATCCAGCGGGAAGGGACCGATCCGGGTCACCGGCACACAGCCGAAGGTCTCGATGAAGAAGGCCTGGGCCGCCTTCAGGTCGGGGACATTGATGCCGACGTGGTCGACGCCGGCAATCGGCACGCCCGCGGCATGGCCGGGCGCGGAGAACAGCAGGGCGGCAGCCGCCAGCAGGGAAGCGAGGAATTTCATTGCAGACTCCATGGAAAACGGATTACCGGGACGGAAGTGGGTCGAGGAAGACGAAGGCGCTGGCCAGCTTGCCATCACGGATGGTGAAGATGTCCTCGCCATGGATCAGGCCGGGCTGGTCGGGCGGGCCGAAGGTCCAGGTCACGCGGCCCAGGCCGTGGTTCCAGTTGACCGGCTGTGCCTTGAAGGCAAACCCCGGATGCTGGTCCTGGACCCGTTGCAGCAACTGGCCCACCGCAGCGTGGCCCACGGCCTTGGCCTGGTAATCGGCGACGACGAAATCCTCGGTATAGACCTGGGCGAAGAGCGCGTTGCGACGTTGCGCATCGGGCTCGTTCCAGATCGCGAAATGCAGGTCCATCAAGGCCTGCGCCTGTGCCACGTCGACCGTGGCGTCACTGGTGAAATGCATGGAAGACTCCTGGGCTGAA
This sequence comes from Herbaspirillum sp. ASV7, assembly GCF_016429215.1. Lineage (GTDB taxonomy): Bacteria > Pseudomonadota > Gammaproteobacteria > Burkholderiales > Burkholderiaceae_D > Herbaspirillum. The sequence continues at coordinate 1,527 of NZ_JAELUH010000026.1, forward strand.
GCAGCCGGTGCGACAGGTGCTGTCAACAGCGACAGCGCACCGGCCAGGGATAGGGTGGAAACGAGACGTCGCATGGTCATGGACTCGCGGTCAAGGGCGCGCGCAGGGCGGGGAAGACCAGAGGGCGTACCGACCATCCTCCCCGCCAGCTGCATCACACCTGTGCCATGCCTCCATCGACGAAGAGCTCGATGCCGTTGACGAAGCTGGCCGCATCCGACGCCAGGAAGGCCACGGCCTTGCCGATTTCCTGCGGTTCGCCCAGGCGACCCAGCGGCACCTGCGCTGCCAGGAAGTCGAACAGGCCCTGACGCGACTCGTCCGGTACCAGGCCACCCAGGCCAGGGGTACGGATCGGGCCGGGGCTGACGACGTTGACGCGGATGCCACGGTCCTTCAGGTCCAGCGCCCAGGAGCGGGCGAAGTTGCGCACGGCCGCCTTGCTGGCGCTGTAGACGCTGAAGTTGGCGGTGCCCTGGATGGAGACGGTGGAAGCCGTCAACACCACCGAGGCACCATCCACCAGCAGCGGCAGGGCCTTCTGCACGGTGAACAGCACGCCGCGCACATTGGTACCGAAGATGCGGTCGAAGTGTTCTTCGGTGATGGCGCCCAGCGGCATCATGTCGCCGCCGCCAGCGTTGGCGAAGAGGATGTCGAGCTTGCCGGCGCTCTGGGCGATCTGGGCATAGACGGCGTCCAGGTCGGCCAATACGGAGGCGTCGGCACGAATGCCCGTGGCAGCGGCGCCGATGCTGGCGACGGCGGCGTCGAGCTCGGCCTGGCGGCGGCCGGTGATGAAGACACGGGCGCCCTGGGCGGCCAGCTCCTGTGCGGTGGCCAGGCCGATGCCGGTGGTGCCGCCGGTGACCAGTGCGATCTTGCCGTTGAGTTGCTTGTTCATGGTAGTGCTCCTTTGCGTTGTCGGGTCATGCGATGGATGGGATACCCCGGCCAACATGGCGCGCCGTGATCTGTCTGCGGCTGCCTGTCGTTCGGCGATGGAGACACTTTAGCGATCCGCCGTTTATGAATAAAGAATGTAAAATCGAATTAACTATCCATCCACATGGATAATCAAGGCAGCCGTCAGCAAATTCCGATGGAGCAAGGAGAGGGAAGAGAACATGGATCAACTGGTCGCCATACGCGGCTTCGCGCGGGTGGTGGAAGCGGGCAGTTTCACGCGGGCAGCCGACTCGCTGGACATGCCCAACGCCACCCTGAGCAAGCTGGTACAGGACCTGGAGGCGCACCTGGGCGTACGCCTGCTGCAGCGGACCACACGCCGCGTGACGGTCACCCCCGAGGGGCGCGATTACTATGAGAAGACCATGCGCCTGCTGCGCGACCTTGACGATATCGACACCTCCTTCGACATCGCCCGCAGCAAGCCCAAGGGACAGCTGCGCGTCGACGTGGGCGGCTCGACGGCACGTGACGTGCTCATCCCGGCGCTGCCGGATTTCATGGCGCGCTATCCCGACATCCGCATCGACCTGGGCGTCTCGGACCGCTCGGCCGACCTGATCGGCGAGAACATCGACTGCGTCATCCGCGGCGGGCCGCTGGACAATTCAACGCTGGTGGCGCGCGCCATCGGCCAAGCCCATCTGATCACCTGCGCCACGCCCGGCTACCTGAAGCAGTTCGGCACGCCCGCCTATCCCGATGAATTGAAGAACGGCCACAAGCTCATCAGCTACCTGTCTTCGCAGAGCGGTCGCGCCTTTCCGTTCCGCTTCGAACGCCGGGGCGAGCAGGTGGAGATCAAGGTGGCGCATCGCATCGGCATCAACGAGAGCAATGCACACCTGGCGGCGGCGGTGGCCGGACTGGGCATCATCCAGACCTTCGGCTATGCCGCCGGCGCGGCCCTGGAGAGCGGGGCGCTGGTGGAAATCCTGCCGGACTGGCGGCCCCAGCCCTATCCCTTCCATGTGGTCTATCCGCAGAACCGCCATGTGAGCCAGCGCCTGCGGGTGTTCATCGATTGGCTGTTGCAGGCCTTGCCGGCACGTATCGCCGTCGCACCGGCCAGGCCACGCGGCAAGACGCGCACGCGCTAGCCGGCGTCAAAAAGATACCCCGGCTGCAGCCGGGGTATCGGTCATCCCACACCACCGGGATCAGTGGCTGTTGTCGGTCTTGACGGCAGGGGAGGTGGCCAGTGCTTCATTGCGCTGGGCGGTGGAATCCACCTTCTCCTGCTTCAGCTGGGCCTTGGCGGCCTTGCGGTCGGCCTTGTACTCTTGCTTGGCCGCCTTCTTCTGTTGCTTGTACTGGGCCTTGGCGTCGGCATCGGCCTGGCGCTTCTGCACGAAGGGATCAGGCGATGGCGTGCCCGCCGTGGCCGCTGCCGGTGCGGTGGATTGGGCCATGGCGCTACCGGCCAGGGCGAGGAACAGGGACGGAATCAGGATGTGACGTGCTTTCATTTTTCTACCTCCTTGCTTTCGTTTGCTGTGACAGGGATGGCGAACGGGTTTCGCCTGTCCGGACCTCCACTATAGGCAGGCAGACGGCCGCGTCATGTCGGACAAGCGCTGATTCTGCGCTTCGCCGATGGCGCGACTTGCTGTGCGACGATGCCGACCAGGGCATGTCACGATAAGCGCGCAAGCAAGACGCAGCCTGCTCTGGCTTGGCTTTTGCTACACAATGGGCCTGGTTTTCCTGCAACAACACCGACGCTCATCTCTCAAGCCCTCATGGACACCCGCACCACCTCCTCCGACATCGCACCCGACCTGCCATTGGCAGCGCGTCTGTTCGCCCAGTTGCGCCAGGATAACGACGCCCTGCATGGCCCCGATACCGGCATCACGCGCGACACCTATGGCGCCGGCGAAGAACGCGCCCACGCCCTGATGGCGCAGACCGCCCGCACATTGGGACTGGAAGTCCGCAACGACGCCGCCTGCAATCTCTACCTGACCCTGCCGGGCCGCGATCGCGCCGCGCCGGTGGTGATGACCGGCTCGCACCTGGATTCGGTACCGCGTGGCGGCAACTACGACGGCGCGGCCGGTGTGGTGGCCGGGCTGGCGGTGCTGGCGGGATGGGTGGCCGCAGGCGTGCAGCCGGAATGCGATGTCACCGTGATGGCGGTGCGTGCCGAAGAGAGCGCCTGGTTCCCGGTCTCCTATATCGGCAGCAAGTCGGCCTTCGGCCTGCTGCCAGCGGAGGCACTGGAGATCCTGCGCCTGGATACCCGCCGCAGCCTGCGCGAGCACCTGCAGGCCTGTGGCGGTCGTGTGGCAGACATCGCGGCCGGCCAGGCCCACCTGGGGGCCGCGGCCATCGACTGCTTCCTGGAGCTGCATATCGAACAGGGCCCAGTGCTGGTGGAGGCCGGTGAACCGCTAGGCGTGGTCACCGGCATCTGCGGCAGCCTGCGCTATCGCCATGCGCGCGTGCTGGGCGAGTATGCGCATTCGGGCGCGACCCCGCGCAGCCATCGACACGATGCCGTGGTCGCGCTAGCCGAGGTGATCACGCGCCTGCAACAGGATTGGGCGGACATGGAAGCCGCCGGCGCAGAGCTGACCCTGACCATCGGCCAGGTCTCTACCGATGCGGCGCAGGCCGATATCAGCAAGGTCGCCGGCTTGGTCACCTTCAGTGTCGATATCCGCTCGCGCAGCACGGCCAGCCTGCAACGCATGGAGGCACACCTGCTGTCAGCAGTGCGCCAGGCCGAGGCGCGTCACGGTGTACGTTTTGAACTGGGCGAGCGTACCGGCAGCCAGCCGGCGCAGATGGATGCCGGCCTGCAGGATGCGCTGGCAGCAGCGATGGAGGCAATGCAATTGCCCCATCGTCGCCTGCCCAGCGGCGCCGGGCACGATGCGGCCCTGTTCGCCAACCAGGGCATCGCCACGGCCATGCTGTTCGTGCGCAACGCCCATGGCAGCCATAATCCGGACGAGGCCATGGACCTGCAGGATTTCGGCGCCGGCACGCAGGTGCTGGCCCGGGTGATGGCGCAGCGCGCCGGCTTGCGCTGACGCCGTCGGGAGAGCAGGGGCGTCAGGCGGCGTTGCGGGCCGGGCGTTGGCTGCAATCCAGGCTGCCTAGCCAGCCCTGCCAGAAACGCTGCGCCGCGCTCTCGAAATGGCGCCCATATTGCTGGGCATCGGCACGCAGGCGCGCCACACTGACGTTGCGGGTATGAGCGATCTCGTGAGCGTGACCGACCAGCCATTGCTCGACGGTGCGCACATCGACCTCGGGATGGAATTGCAGGGCCAGGCAATGCCGCCCCCAGGCGAAGGCCTGGTTGGGATAGCGCGCAGACGAGGCCAGGTGACGCGCGCCCTGCGGCAGGTCGAAGGTGTCTCCATGCCAGTGCAGCACGCGCGTGTGCGGGTCCACCAGCGGCCGCAACCAGGGCAGCTCGTCCAGGTGCTGGCCGGCCTGCAGGCTGTCCCAGCCGATCTCCTTGCCGCAGCTGCCGGGATAGACCCGTGCGTGCAGAGCCGCGGCCATCAGTTGCGCACCCAGGCAGATGCCCAGCGTGGGCAGGTCTTCCAGCATGCGCGCGCGCAACCAGGCGATCTCGGCGCGCAGCCAAGGGTAGGCATCGGTGTCGTACACCGCGATGGGGCCACCCAGCACGATGACCAGGTCCGCATCCAGTGGCGAGATATCCACGAAGGCATCCACCCCCACCTCGAAATAGCGGATCTGGTAGCCGCTCCTGGTCAGCAGCGGGGCCAGCTGGCCCAGGTCTTCGGAGGCCACGTGGCGCAGCGCGAGGGCAGTCTTCATGCAGGATCATCCATGGGGAGAGGGGGACGCAAGGTGCGTCGGGCGTGCCTCGCTATATCTTATCGTATACAGCGAGGCTGTCGAATGACTTAATCAAATCCATTGAACAAGTTATTGTCATTTTGTATCAAGGCGATAGTTTTCTTGTTGATGCGCCGCAAAACAACAGTTGTCGACCAGGCCTTGGGGTCTTCATCCGGATTAGATTAACCCTTTATTTTCAATAACTTATATTTAAATTTCCGGCCGCAAGCTTGCTTTCGCTCTGGTCATCCCCATGTGCAGCTGCAATGTCAAAAACCCAATTCTGATACGAAAAAACTGATTGTTCTGGATTCTGGAATGATGTATTCCGGTTTGGATCCTTTTTCTTGACGCCGGTGATCCTTAAACTTGGTTTCACGATGACAGCACACAGCGACTGATCCAACACCGATGGAACGGGCTGAAGTGCACATCCTCCCTCTCACAAGGAAAAGATCATGAACACCAAGAACATTGCCAAGAACCTGCTCGCAGGCCTGTTGCTCACCAGCGCCGTTGGCGCCGCCCTGGCCGAAGCACCGTATCCTCCCGAAACCAAGGTCGTCTCGACCAAGAGCCGCGCCCAGGTGGTTGCTGAGCTCAAGCAAGCTCGCGCCAATGGCGAAGTCCTGGTCACCGACCAATATCCGGCCGACAAGCCTTTCGTCTCCACCAAGACCCGTGCCGATGTGCGCGCCGAACTGCAACAAGCCCGCGCCAATGGCGAAATGATCGTCACCGAGCAATATCCGGTGGAAAAGCCCTTCCACTCCACGCTGACCCGTCAGCAAGTGCAAGACGAGCTCCAGCAAGCCCGTGACAACGGCACCGCCGTCAGCAACGCCAACGGCCGCGCTCTGTAATCAGTTTTGCCCTACGACGCCTGGCGCCACCCGCGCCTCGTGTCCTCCGCACCGGTGATCCCGGTGCGCCAGTCTCCCCCCAGGCGGGCCCACGAAAGCGACAGTCTCTCCCCTCGGTCGCCGGTAGTGTGGCCCGCCTGCCTTTTTGCAGGCCGTGTTCAGGGCATCGCCGCGCCCGCCACGGCATCGCCGTTTCCCTCGCTTTCCATCACCTGAGCCCGCAGGCGTGGCAGCGCATGGGGATACTCGCGGGCGATGAAGGCGATCATGTGTTCGCGGATCAGGCAACGCAGGTCGAAGGCGCTGCCCGAATCGCGCGCCGATACCAGGAGGCGCAGTTGCATCGTGCGCTCGCTGGTATCGGTGACGTGCATCACGCAGACCCGCCCATCCCACAGCGGCTGGATCTTGCAGAAGCGTTCGAACTCGGCACGCACCGCCGGCGCCGGCACCGAGAAATCCAGCCACAGGAACACCGTCCCGAGGATGGTGGAGGAGGTGTGGGTCCAGTTCTCGAAGGGGTTTTCGATGAACCACTGCAGCGGCACGATCATGCGCCGCTCATCCCAGATCCTGACCACGACGAAGGTGCCGGTGATTTCTTCCACGCGTCCCCACTCGCCCTTGACGATGAGCACGTCATCGATGCGGATCGGTTGTGAAAACGCAATCTGCAAGCCCGCGAAGAAATTGCCCAGCACCGGCTTGGCCGCGATACCGGCGACGATGCCGGCCACCCCCGCCGAGGCCAGCAGGCTGGCACCGAACTGGCGCGCGCCCGGCAAGCTCAGCAACACGAAGGACAAGCCCAGCAGGGCGATGAGGAAATAGGCGCTGCGCGAGAGCACCCGCGTCTGCGTGAGGATGCGACGCGCCTTGAGGTTGTCGGCCACATCATAGGGATTGAGATTGATGACCGTGGCGCTGACCGATTTCACGCAACGCATCAGGAACCAGGTCAGTGCCAGGATCAGGGCGATCGAGCACAGGTAGGACGCCGTGGTCAGCCCCGGGGTGTTGTCGGGCGCGCCGGTCAGTACCAGGCGCAGCATGAACAGCATCACGCACAGCCGGCTGGCATTGAAGGCGACCTGTGTTGCCGTGGTGGTAAAGGCGTGGCCGCGCGCCAGCCGGCGCACCAGCAGGATGCCGACACGATGCAGGGCCAGCGCCAGCAGCAGGGCCACCAGCGCGGCGGCACAGACGATCAGTGCGGAGCGCAACGGCCCCTCGTTGATGTTGTAGAGAAAATCCAGGTTCATGCACACCCTTTCCGGTCCGGGATGATCGAGGCTGACGCCAGCGGGGCTGGCCACAGCGGTTTCCGGTTCGAACAGGGCAGGCGGTTTTTGTTTCCGTCTGTGGATAACTTACTTAGCCTCGCCTGTTGCCAGCGTCGCCACCAGCAGGCAGGCGGTTTCCACGGCGGCCGCCTGGGCCAGGTGCACCGGCGCCGGGCGGCGACGCGGCAGGTCCTGCAGGGCGGCCAGGTCATGCGCCTCCAGGGCCAGCGCCAGGGCGCGCAACCAGTCGAGCAGGCCGGGGAAGGGTGGCTGTGGATGCGCCCACAGGTGGCTGGCCGCCGCCGCCAGCCGACGCGACAGCGCCACCGCCGTGCGGCCCGCAGCCTGGTCGCGCTGGGACCGGCCGCGCTCGCGCGCCATGCGTTGCAGCAGCAGACCGGCCTCGACATTGGCCACGCAGGCGTCGCGCCGATGCGCATGCAGGCGCTTCATTTGCTGCGGGTCGTGGTCGGCGGCCACGGCGTCGACCAGGTAGGCCAGGTTGAGCTGGGCCATGCGCATCAGTTGCGCGCGCGCATCGGTCTGTTGCCGGCGTGGCCAGAACAGGTAGCTGGCCAGCACCGCCACCACCGCGCCGATGACGTTGTTGCCGGCGCGCAGCGCGGCATTGGATAACTGATGGGCCGGGTCGCCGGCCACATCGGCCACCAGCACGAACACCGGCGTGAGGAAGGTGGCGTATAAGCCATAGCTGACCGGACGTAGCGCCATGGTCAGCACCGTCAGCGGAAACACCAGCACCGCCAGCGCCAGCGGCGAATGCACCACCAGGCAGACCGCCACCGCCAGCACGCCACCCACCACACTGCCCACGGCACGCTCCATGCTGCGCGACCAGCTCTCGGAGATGCTGGGCTGCATCACCAGCATGGTGGCCATGGTGGCCCAATAACCGAAGGGCAGCTCCAGCAGATGCACGATCAGGTAGGTGGCGCCGGCCGCCGCCGCACAGCGCCAGGCGTGGTGCCACTCGGCCGACCCGGCGTGGGCATGCAGCGCGGCCTTGCGCCACAGGGCGCGCACGCGATGGGTGAGGGCGGCCAGGCCGTGGCGTTGCAGCGCCACTTCGCGAGCGGCCTGCTTGAGACCGGCCGGGTCCACGCTGGCGGCCACCGCCAGCGGTGTCGCGACCTGCTGCAGCATGCGGCCCGCGCCGCGCGGCAGGCGCGCCACCAGCTGGCGCAGGCGCAACATGATGCGGGCATCCTCGTCGGCGGCGATGGCGTCACCCCGGCTCATGGTTCTCTGCATGGCCTGCAGCTGGCGCGCGATGGCGGCCAGCACGCGGGCGGTACGCTGGCGGGCGTGTGGCTCCTGGTAGTGCGTCAGCTGCAGGTCGGCCAGGACCGTGATGCCGTCCAGCAGATCGCCGGCGCGCGCCAGGCGCACCAGCAGGTTTTCATACAGGCGACGCGATTCGGTACGCTCGACGGCCACCGCCTCCAGGGCGCGATGGGCGCTGGCGATGTCGAAGCGCGCATGGCGGCGCGTGTGCGCGGCCAGCTCGGCGGCATGGACCGCGTAGGCGGCATCGTCCAGGTCGGTGGCCGCCGCAATGGATGCCAGCTCGGCCAGCGTACCGTAGACCCGCGCCACCGCCTGGCGCGCCGGCGCGAAGGGATGGATGCGCCATACCGTCAGGCTCAGCAGCAACGCCCACAGGCAACCACCGAAATAGATCAGCACATGGCTTTGCGCCATCGGCCACAGCACCACCGGGGCATCGGCCATGATGGCCGACACGCCTGCGGCCAGCATCAGCACCAGGCCGGCGGCGGCGCCATAGATGCGCGAATAGCCGGCCACTCCGGCGCAGGCCATGATGGCCAGCAAACCCGCTGGCACGCTCCATCCGGCAGCCGTGGCCGCGACCATGCCGCCCACCGTGGAGGCCAGCGCGAAACCGCCCATGGAGGCTAGCCGGGCCCGGTTGGAACCGGCGCTATCGGCCAGGCTGGTCAGGAAGGCGCCGATGGCGGCCCATGAGAACAAGGGATTGCCCAGCCACTCGCCCAAGAGCAGCATGGCACTGGCACCGCAGGCCGCACGCAAACCCTCGGACAGGTTGGTGTGGCGTAGCGGGAACTGCGCGCGCCAGCGTTCCACACGGGTGCGGCAGCGGCGGCAGCCGGAGAGCAGGAAGAAACGCAACAGCGAAAAACGCGACGACAATAGCGGCGGCATCATGACAGCGTAGGCGGCTCGGGCAGGAGGGGAGGCAGGCAAGACAGGAAAGGAGTGCCGACACCCGCGCTCTCAAGGTCGCGACGGCGTCATTCCGGTTCCGCCTTCACGGATGAGGGGGGCGGCAGGTATCGGCAAGCACCAGTATAGAAAGCCTGCATCATGCACGGTATGACTAAAGTTCCCGCATTGCATTCCCTAAAGGAATGCTACCGGCATGATGCCGTCATGCCGGTTTCGCGGTCCTGCCGGCCGCCTTGCCACCGGCAAAGAGTTCGCTGCTCAAGGCCATCCAGGCCCGAGCCGCGTGGGACAGATAGCCGCCCCGCGTAACATAGGCGACTTGCCATTGCACCTCGGGCTCCACCAGCCGCACCGCCTGCAACTGGTCGGTGGCCAGGCGATGGATGAAGGGCTCGGGCAGCAATGCCGCGCCCATCCCGGCCAGGGCCATGGCCACCAGCCAGTCCCACTGGGCGCTCTGGGCGACGATCTCGGGGTGGATGCCATGCTCGCGGAACACCCCGCGCAGGCTGCGGGTGAGGCCGAATTCGTTGTTGAGCATCACCAGCGGCAGGCCATCGAGCTGGGCGCAGCGCAGCGTGGCGCGGTTCTTCTGGAAGCTGCCGGCCTGCGCCACGGCCCACATCGGATAGCGCGCCACTGGCATGGTCTGCAATTCCAGTTCCGGGTCGGCCGGCAGCACCGTCATGCCGATCTCCAGTTCGCCGCTGGCCACGCGCTGCTCGATCTGCGGGCCGGTGTCTTCCTTGAGCACGATGGCGATGTCCGGGTGGCGCTCACGGAAGGCCTTCAGCACCGGCGTGCAGAGGATGTTGATCATCGGCGGGATGCCGATCTCCAGGCGGCCCTGGCGCAGGGCCTTGGTGTCGCGCACCTCGGCGTCCAGGCGCTGCATCGACGCCAGGATCTGCTGGCCCTGTTCATACACCACCCGGCCGGTGTCGGTGAGCTGCAGGCGGCGGCCATCGCGGATCAGCAGCGGTGCATCCACTTCATCCTCCAGCTGGCGCACCATCTTGCTGACCGTGGACTGGGTCACGTGCAAGGCATCGGCGGCGCGGCTGAAACTGTTCAGGCGCACCGTTTCGGTGAAGTAGCGCAGGGCGCGGATATCCATGGCGGCAGCTTTCGGAAGGGCAGGGCGATCCAGTCGTTTTATGACTGGAAAGGGAGAATTTTAATCATACAGCGCATAGTACCCGGCTTCTATACTGGTTCCAAACAAGAATGCAGGAAGTCCGTCGTGGATGCGCTGCTCACCTTCCCAAGAGAACCCGAGCAGGAGCACACATGGATAGCCAACGCATCCGCCAGCCAGCCTTGGCCGGCAAAGTCATGTCGGCCGCACAGGCCGCCACATTCTTTCACAACGGGATGACCATCGGCCTGAGCGGCTTTACCCGCGCCGGCGATGCCAAGGCCATGCCACGCGCATTGGCCGATCGCGCAGCCCACGAGGACCTGCGCCTGACCGTCATCACCGGCGCCTCGCTGGGCAATGGCAGTGATGGCCTCATGGCCGAAGCCGGCCTGCTGGCACGCCGCCTGCCGTTCCAGGTCGATCCCACCCTGCGCAAGAAGATCAACGCGGGCGAGGTGATGTTCATCGACCAGCACCTTTCCGAGACCGCCGAGCAGCTGCGCAGTGGCACGCCCTCGCGCATCGACATCGCCGTCATCGAAGCGGCGGCCATCACCGAAGAAGGCATCGTGCCGACCATGTCGGTGGGCAATTCGGCCAGCTTCGTGGAGCAGGCCAGCCAGATCATCATCGAGCTCAACACCAGCGTGCCGCTGGCGCTGGAAGGCCTGCACGACATCTACCTGCCGGCCACCCGTCCAGAGCGCCAGCCCATCCCGCTGACGGCGGTGCAGGATCGCATCGGCAGCAGCACCATCCCCTTCGATCCGGCCAAGGTGGTGGGCATCGTCATCACCGAAACGCCTGACAGCCCCTCCTCGGTGCTGCCGCCCGATGCCGAGACCAAGGCCATCGCCGGCCATGTGATCCACTTCCTCGAATGCGAAGTCGAGACCGGTCGCCTGCCGCATACGCTGGCGCCGCTGCAGGCCGGCATCGGCACCATCGCCAACGCCGTGCTGCATGGCCTGGTGGATTCGCCGTTCCGCAACCTGGTGATGTATTCGGAAGTGTTGCAGGACAGCGCCATCGAGCTGCTCGATTCGGGCCAGCTGGCCTTTGCCTCGGCCTCCTCAATCACGCTCTCGCAGGACAAGTACGCGCACTTCCTGGCCCATATCGACCGTTACCGCGACAAGCTGGTGCTGCGTCCGCAAGAGATCAGCAACCACCCGGAACTGGTGCGCCGGCTGGGCATCATCGGACTGAATACGGCACTCGAATTCGACCTCTACGGCAACGTCAACTCCACCCACGTGGGCGGCACGCACATGATGAACGGCATCGGCGGCTCGGGCGACTTCGCGCGCAACGGCCAGATCTCGATCTTCGTGTCCAAGTCGGTGGCCAAGGATGGCGCCATCTCCAGCGTGGTGCCCATGGTCTCGCACGTGGACCACAGCGAGCATGACGTCGATGTGCTGGTCACCGAATGGGGCCTGGCCGACCTGCGCGGCCTGGCGCCGCGCGAGCGTGCCGTCAAGGTCATCGAGCATTGCTGCCATCCGGACTACCGGCCGCAGCTGCGCGACTACTTCGAGCGCGCCTGCCAGGCCGGCGGCCATACGCCGCACCTGCTCGGCGAGGCCTTCTCCTGGCATCAGCACTACGCCCAGCACAAGACCATGCGCCTGGGCTGAACCGGCTAGCGTCCCAGCGCGCCCCAGCCGACGGCCTTGTGGACGACGGCTGGCATGGCTTCCTTCATGGTGTCGATGAAATGGCGCAGGCGCGCCGGGTAGAAGCGCGCATAGGGATACATCAGCGACACCGGCAGCGGCGCCGGCTGCCATTGCGGCAGCAGCTGCACCAGGCGGCCTTCGGCCAGATCCTCCTGCAGCACCCAGGATGACCCTACGGCCACCCCCAACCCTTCGATGGCGGCATTGCGCAGCGAATAGAGGCTGTCGGTCACCAGGCGTGGCCGGAAGCTGACATGGCGCTGCTCGCCGCTTTGCTCATGGGTCAGCGTGACCTCGCGCCGGTAGAAGGCGGGGATGGCAATCCACGGCAGCTCGGCCAGGTCGGCCGGATGGCGTGGCAGGGAGCGGCCCTCCAGCAAGGCCGGCGCCGCCACCGTCATGCGCGGCACCTCGGCCAGGTGGATGGCCACCACCGACGGGTCATGCACCTCGCCCACCTGGATGGCGCAATCGATGCCCTGGCTGATGAAGTCGGCGGCGCGGTCATGCAGCAGCCACTCCACCGTGATGCGCGGATGACGGCGCATGAACTGGGCCAGCGGCCCGATCAGCTGCTTCTGCCCGAAAGCGTGTGGCACCGCCACCCGCAGCGTGCCCTCGGCATGCTGGCGTGCGCCGCGCAGTTCACTCTCCAGTTCATCCCAGCCGGCCAGCAGTTCCTTGGCCCGTTCATAGCAGCGCTCGCCATCCTCGGTCATCTTCATCGCGTGAGTGGAGCGTTGCAGCAGGCGCACACCCAGCGAGCGCTCCAGGGTCTGCAGGCGGCGGCTGATGGTGGGCTGGGTGGTCCCCAGTTGTGCGGCGGCCGCCGAGAGGCTGCCGGCCTCGACGATGCGCACGAAGGTTTGCATCAGCTCGATGCGGTCGGTCAGGCCGGTGGCGGCAAAGGCAGACGTGGGGACGGGTGCAGGGGAGGGCTTGGTCATACGGCTAACGTATATCAATTCTGTCCGTCGCGCTACTACCGTATGCGAGCAAGGAGGAAGAGAATCCGTTCCAACGCTGGCAAAAGAGGGATTTCCCGGGCTGGCGACGATACAACCCGAACGGAGTCTCCATCATGAACACCATTCCCAAGACGCATACAAGCGGCGCCGTCACGGCCCCCGCGCATTCCACCGCACACGGCCATGCACATGGCCTGTCGGGCTCGCTGATCCTGCTGCTGGCCACCGGCGCCGGGCTGGCTGTGGCTTCCCTGTATTATTCCCAGCCGATGCTGGGCGTGCTGGCCGACGACATCGGCGCCTCCGAGCGGGCCGTGGGCATGGTGCCCATGGCGACCCAGCTCGGTTATGCGCTGGGCATCCTGCTGCTGGCGCCGCTGGGCGACCGCTATGACCGTCGCCGCATCATCCTGATCAAGGCCGCCATCCTGACCGCCGCGCTGCTGCTGGCCGGCGCCGCCTCGGGTGTGGGCGCCTTGCTGGGGGCCAGCCTGGCCATCGGCCTGACGGCCACGCTGGCGCAGGATATCGTCCCGGCCGCCGCCACCCTGGCGCCGGAGCAGCATCGCGGCCGCATCGTCGGCACCGTCATGACCGGGCTGTTGCTGGGCATCCTGCTCTCGCGGGTGGTGGCCGGTTTCGTGGCCGAGCACTTTGGCTGGCGCGCCATGTTCGTGGCGGCCTCGGCCAGCATCGCCGCCATCGGCGTGGCGGCCTGGCGCGGGTTGCCGCGCTTCCATCCGACCACGCATCTGTCGTATGGCGCGCTGCTGGGTTCGCTGCGTACCCTGTTCAACAAGCATGGCGCCCTGCGTCGTGCCGCACTGGCCCAGGGCTTGCTGGCGATCGGTTTCTCGGCCTTCTGGTCGACGCTGGCGGTGATGTTGCATGGCGCCCCCTTCCACCTCGGTAGTGCCGCTGCCGGCGCCTTTGGCCTGGCCGGTGCGGCAGGCGCTCTGGCCGCGCCCCTGGCTGGTCGCATCGCCGACCGCAAGGGCCCGGAACTGGTGACTCGTCTGGGTGTGGGTCTGGCCACGCTGTCCTTTGCCGCCATGGCCCTGTCGCCCTGGTTCTCGACCCAAGGGCAACTGATCCTGCTGGCGCTGGCCGCCATCGGCTTCGACCTCGGTGTGCAGGCTACCCTGGTGGCGCACCAGAGCATTGTCTACGGTATCGAGCCGGGTGCCCGCAGCCGCCTCAATGCCGTGCTGTTCGTGGGGATGTTCATCGGCATGGCCGCCGGTGCGGCGCTGGGCAGCCTGGCCTTGGCGCAGTGGGGCTGGATTGCGGTAGTGGCCCTGGCCACGGTCAGCTCGGCGCTGGCGCTGGTGGTGCGGATGTGGCCGGGTGCGGCGAAGGCACATTGAGCCAAGGCGGCTGATAGACAGGTAGTGCAGGAATCACGGTCCCGGCTTTGCCGGGACCGTTTTTTTTGGGGGGCAGAAATTGACTTACACACAGGTTTTCCCGACCTGCAGTCCTGCATGCGCTGCAAGCGGTGAAAAGAGTCGGGAATTGCATCACAACAATCTGTCGTTTTACATCCAATATCCGCCAACGGATAGCCCACTCTCCCTATGATGAGCGCCAATTCTGGCTGCCGTTTTGGGGCGCCAGAAGACCTCATCCCAACCAGACCCTCATCAAGAAAAGGGGAGAACCCATGTCGCTCGTTCGTCAGCTCATTCCCGTTTTTCTCTTGTTTTGCATGACCGTCCACGCCGACGCGGTGGCCGAATCCTGTCACGCCACGTCGCAAAAGGACATCGCCGCGCTGTTCGAGCGCTGGAACGACTCACTGCAAAGCGGGGATCCGGCCAAGGTCGTAGCCAACTACGCGCCGGGTTCGGTCCTGCTGCCCACGCTATCGAACAGGCCACGCGTGAGCGTGAAGGAAAAGGCCGATTACTTCGAACACTTCATGACCGGCAAGCCCGTCGGCAGCATCGACCGCCGCGTCATCCATCTCGACTGCAACAATGCCATCGATACGGGCCTCTACACCTTCCGCTTCGCGGATGGCTCGATCGTCAAGGCACGCTACACCTTCACCTACCAATGGAGCGATGATCGGTGGCTGATCACCAGCCATCACTCTTCGATGATGCCGGAAAGGAACTGACGACACTGGCCCTACGCCGGATCGATGCACTCGAAAGGCCCTGCTGATGAAGCATATAAATAACAATCATTCTCATCTATAATGCCTCCATCCTGGCTGGCAATGTGCACTTTCGCACGTCGGGCGGGTAGCACGGGAGAGACTGATGAACATGGACAAGCATTCTTCGCCAGCGATGGCGACCGCGCCGGCAGGGCAGCCCGAGTACCTCGTCCTGCTGCGCCACCTGGCGTCGACCCAACAGCGTTGCAGCGCGCTCATTGCCCAGCAGGCAAGGGAAATCGCCCAGCTACGCGGTCAGACCATGCAGCTGCGCGCCCAGGTGATCGCCCGCGACAGCGCCCTGGCCTGGGCCCTGGCCGACCGCGCCGCCCTGGAAGAAGCCGCCCCCGACCTGGCGCCGCGCGCCAGCCTGACGCGCAAGGTCAAGGAGCTGCACGGCAAGCTGCAGGACCTGATGCGCGAGAAGATGCGCCCACCCCTGGCTGCCAGCGCCAACGCCAGTCAGACAGCCGCCACCGAACCCGAACTCTCCGCGCTGGAAGCCAGCGTGGCTGCGGCCGATCTGGTGATCTGCCAGACCGGCTGCCTCAGCCACGGCGCCTACTGGCGCGTGCAAGACCAGTGCAAGCGCAGCGGCAAGACCTGCATGCTGGTGGAGCAGCCGGCGCGCTTCCGGGTCATGCGCATCCACCAGGTCAGCCAGGCCGTGATGCTGGATGCGGACGATCGGGCCTGATGCCGCCTCTGCGATATTGGTAATGGTAATCACTATCATTTATACTGGGCGCTTTGCCGGGGCTGCTTGCCAGCCTGCCAACCTGTCCAGGGATGTGCATTCCCATGTCTATCGAAGCCCTCTATTGCGACCACCATTCCTGGCTCCAGGGATGGCTGCGGCGTCGGCTCGGCAATAGCGAGCAGGCGGCCGACCTGGCGCAGGACACCTTCCTGCGGCTGCTGGGCAGCGAGCGCGTGCCCAGCGTGATCCACGAACCGCGCGCCTACCTGACCACGGTGGCGCAGCGGCTGGTGGCCAACCTGTGGCGGCGCGAGAAGCTGGAGCAGGCCTACCTGGAAGCCCTGGCCCAGGCCCCGGTGGCGATGGCACCCTCGCCCCAGGAGCAGGCCATCCTGCTGGAAACCCTGATGGAGCTGGACCAGTTGCTGGACCAATTGCCGGCCCTGGTACGCCGCGCCTTCCTGCTCTCGCAACTCGACGGCCTCACTCATGCCCAGGTGGCGGCAGCGCTAGGCATCTCTATCCCCACGGTGAAACGCTACCTGGTCAAGGCCTTGCAGCGCTGCTATTTCGCCGACGTCTCCTTCACCGGTTGAACGCCTGTGGCCGACTCCTCCTGGTACCAGCACACCCCCGAGGCGGCCAGCGTGCCGCCGGCGGTGGCCGAACGCGCACTGGAATGGCTGGTCGAGCTGCAAACCCCAACGCCGCCAGCGGCCACCCTCGCCGCCTGGCAAGCCTGGCGTGCCGCCCATCCCGACCATGAACGGGCCTGGCAGCGCATCGAATCGGTACGCGGTCGCCTGCAGGTGCTGGCCTCGCCGGTCAGCGCCGCCATTGCCCAGGCCACGCTGACACCGCGCCACTCCCCGCGCCGCCGGCACGCCATCAAGACACTGGCCGTGCTGGTCTTCGGCGGTGGTGCTGCCTGGGGCATGATCCGCAGCCAGCAATGGTCCGCCTGGAACGCCGACCTGCGCACCGCCACCGGCCAGCGTCGTACGCTGGTGCTGGAGGACGGCACGCAACTGGCCATCAATAGCGGCAGCGCCCTCGACCTGGTCTTCGATGCGCACCAGCGCCGCATCCGCCTGATCGCTGGCGAACTGCTGGCCAGCACCGGCAAGGTGGGTGGAGGACGTCCCTTCATGGTGGAAACCGCCGAAGGCGTGGCCCACGCGCTCGGTACCCGCTACCGGGTGCGTCAGCTGGCGGGGCAGACCGAAGTCAGTGTCTACGAAGGCGCGGTGCGCCTGGTGCCGCGCAACCCGTTCGCCGAGGCGCTGGTGTTGCAGGCCGGCCAGCAGGCCCGTTTCAGCGCCGATGCAGTGGGCGTGGTGACGGCGGCCGACCAGGCCGCCACGGCCTGGGTCGATGGCCTCATCGTGGCCCACGGCATGCGGCTGCAGGACTTCCTCGACGAACTGGGACGCTACACCACCGACACGCTGTCCTGTGACCCGGCCGCGGCCGGCCTGCGGGTCTCGGGGTCCTTCCCGCTGGCCGATACCGGTGTCGTGATGGACAGCCTGGCACTCACGCTGGGCCTGGGCGTGCAACGCCGCCAGCGCATCTGGGGCGCACGGCATGTGCGGCTGGTCCTGGCGCCGGCCGCGTGAGCCGTTTTTCGCGCTCGCGTGTCATGCAGGTGGGGAGCTTGTCTTCCTGACCTCCCTCCAAGCGGCCAGACCCTGATGCCATGACCACCGCCAGCACCGTCCGATCTCGCCATTGCCCGCCAACAGTGCTGCTGCCGGCGCTGTCGTTGATATTTCTGCTGACCTGCAGTGCCCCCGCCTGGGCGCAGGCGCCACACCACTATGCGATTGCGCCGGGGACGCTGGAGGAAGTGCTGACCCGCTTCGGCCAGCAGGCCGGCATCCTGATCTCGTTCCGTCCCGAGCTCACCGCTGGCCTGCACAGTGCCGGGTTGCAGGGCGACTACGACAGCACCGACGGCCTGGCTGCGCTGCTGGCCGGCAGCGGCCTGGAAGTACGGCGCCAGCCCAATGGCAGCTACCTGCTGGCGCGCACGGCCGCTGAGCCGGCCCCCTTGCCCCCGGTCACGATCCGCGCCACGGCCACCGACACCTCGGCCTACGCCGGAGGCTACCTGGCCAGAGGGGGAGGGCTGGGCATCCTCGGCAGCGCCGGGGTGATGGAGATTCCCTTTTCCACGCTCAACTACACGGCCGAGCTGCTGCAGGACCAGCAGGCCCGCAGCGTCGCCGACGTCGTGCTCAACGATGCCTCGATCCGCATGCTGACCTCCACCGGCGGCTTCGGTGAGACCTACCAGATCCGTGGCTATGGCTTGACCAGCGGGGACGTCGGCGTCAATGGCCTGTTCGGCCTGGCCTCGGGCAGCCGCATGCCGGCCGTCATGATCGAGCGGGTGGAAGTGCTCAAGGGGCCGGGCACGCTGCTCAACGGCATCAATCCCGGCGGCAGCATCGGTGGCAGCATCAACCTGGTGACCAAGCGCGCCGGGGATGAACCGCTCACACGCCTGACCGCGCTCTATGAGAGCCGCCGCCAGCCGGGCGTGCAAGCCGATCTCGGGCGGCGCTTCGGGGAGGACGATGCCTGGGGCATCCGCGTCAATGGCGTGCTGCGCGATGGCGAGGCCAGCATCGCCGGTGGCCACCAGCGGCAGGGCGCGGGTGCCTTGGCGCTGGACTATCGGGGACGCGGCCTGCGCTGGTCGCTGGACGCCTACACCCAGCGCGAAGACAGCGCGGACTTCCGCCCCCAGGTCGGCTTCCTGCCAGGCGTGACGGCGCTGCCCGCGCCGCCCTCGGGGGATGCTGACTTCTTCCCCGGCAATCGCCTGCACCTGCAGGACGACGCCCTCCTCACGCGGCTGGAGCTCGACCTCGATGGCGGCCTCAGCACCTATGCCGCCATCGGCTACCGGCACGGCGCCACGCAACAGAACCTGCCCACCGGCTCGGTCGATGCCAGTGGTATCGGCGTGGTGCACAACGCCTACTACGATACCGACAGTCGCACCGTCACCGCCGACGCCGGCCTGCGCTGGCAGCTCAGCACCGGTGCGGTGCGCCACACCCTCGCCGCCGGCCTCACGCGGCTGCAGCAGGAAGCCGCCAACGCCTACCTGACCTCGGCCGGCACCAACAGCTACAGTCTCTACACGCAAACCACGCTACCGGACATCAGCGGCAATCGCAGCGCGCCGCGCAAGGCCTACGAGATGGTGCTGGACAGCCTCACCCTGACCGATACGCTCTCGCTGGCCGACGACCGCCTGCGCCTGTTTGCCGGTGCGCGCCGCCAGTCGGTGCGCTACGACAGCTACGACACCAGCACTGGCGCGCAGGTCTCGACCTACGATGCCAGCGCGGTCTCGCCCCTGTGGGGCGTGGTGCTACGCCCGCGCAGCGGGCTCTCGCTTTACCTCAACTACACCGCCGGGCTCACACGCGGCACCATCGTCCCCAGCGGCATGGCCAATGCCGGCCAGGTGCTGGCGCCGTATCGCTCGCGTCAGCTGGAGAGCGGGGTGAAGGCCGACTGGGGCGACCTGATGACGAACCTGTCGGTCTTCCAGATCGACAACCCCAGCGCCATCATCACGGTACTGCCGGGGTCGCCGGCCAGCAGTTCCTATGGTTATGACGGCCAGCAGCGCAATCGCGGCGTGGAATGGTCGCTCTACGGGGAAGTCGCACGCGGCCTGCGCCTGCTAGGCAGTGTCACCGTCTACGACGCCCGCCTGCTGCGCACCGCCAATGGCGTCAACGACGGCCACACCGCCCCGGGCGTACCGCAACGCACCGCCAACCTCGGCGCCGACTGGGAAGTACCCGGCCAGGCCGGCCTGGCCGTGAACGCCCGCATGATCTACACGGCCCCGGTCTATTTCGATGCCGCCAATACCCTGCGGCTGCCGGGCTGGACACGCTGGGACCTGGGCGCGCGCTACCGCACGCGGATCGCCGGCAGGGCGGTGGTGTGGCGCGCCAATGTGGAGAACCTCTTCAATCGCCGTGCCTGGCTGCTGGACAATCCCTACGTGACGGTGGCAGCGCCAAGGACGCTGTTGTTGTCGGTGCAGGTGGATTTCTAGCGACGGCGAAACCGGGAAAGAGGCTGAAAATCCCTTTGACGACGCAAGCAAGCCCCTCTATTATTTCTGTCATGACAGAAATAATAGAAATGGAAAAGCTCATGGATCTGGGACCGACCGCGCAGAAATACATCCTCCACTGGGGCGAGATGGGCAGCCGCTGGGGCGTCAACCGCACCGTCGCCCAGATCCACGCCCTGCTGTTCCTGGCCGACCAGCCGCTGCATGCCGAAGAGATCGCCGAGACGCTCAACGTGGCGCGCTCCAACGTCAGCAACAGCCTCAAGGAGCTGCAGAGCTGGGGACTGGTGCGCATCACCCACCTGGCCGGTGACCGCCGCGACCATTTCGTGGCCTTGCAGGATGTATGGGAAATCTTCCGCGTCATCGTCGAGGAGCGCAAGCGGCGCGAGATCGATCCGACCCTGACGGTGCTGCGCGACTGCGCCTCCGAAGCCAGCCACGACAAGACCCTCAGCCGTGCCGCAGTAGCCCGCATGGACCAGGCCCTGGACTTCGTCGAGATGCTCACCGGGACCTACGAAGACTACAAGCACCTGCCGCCGGCGACCTTGAAGCGCTTTCTCAAGATGGGCGGCAAGGTCGCGCGGCTGTTGAGCAGTGACGACAAGGTCTGAGCCGCTCATGCCCGGTGAAACCCGGGCATGAGCATTTTTTTATCGAATTATTTCTGTTTTTACAGAAATAACCGACAAGAACCCTTGCAAGGAGAACTTCCATGAAGATCCTGGTCCTCGGTGCCACTGGCATGATCGGCGCGCGCCTGGTGTCGGCCCTGGCTGATGCCGGCCATGAGGTGACCGGCAGCGGTCGCCGCCCCGATGCGTCCGGCCGGGCCGGACAAGAGAGGCCCGCCGCATCGTGGATTTGCATCGACTTCGCCAACCTCCAACGCCCTGAACAATGGCATGCGCATCTGGACGGCATGGCACTGGTCATCAATGCCGTCGGCCTCTTCAGCGAGCGCTACCCGGGGGAATTCGACGACGTTCACCGGGCCGCACCACAAGCCCTCTTCAAGGCCTGCCATGACAAGGGTTGTGCGCTGATCCACCTCTCTGCCCTGGGCAGCGATGCGCAAGCGCAGCCGGCCTACTGGCGCAGCAAAGGCCAGGCCGAAGAGGCGCTGACGGCGTGTGGGCTGCAGGCCACCATCCTGCGACCGTCCCTGGTGTTTGGCCCCGAGGGCGCCAGCAGCAAGATGCTGATGAGCCTGGTCACCCTGCCACTGGTGCTGCTGCCCGGCGCCCGTGTGCCGGTGCGACCGGTCCATATGGAGGATGTGGCTGCGCTGGTGACGAAGCTGGTCGCGATGCGGGAGCAAGGGCAGCCATGGCCTTCCCATGTCGATGTCGCCGGCCCCTGCGCGCTATCGCTGGCCGCCTACGTGGAATTGCTGGCGCAGGGCCTGGGCCTGCAGCGCAGCCGCGTCTGGAACCTGCCGCTCGGTATCGCCGGCATGCTGGCCCGCGGCGCCAGCCTGTTGCATCTGCCACTGCTGACACCCGATGCCATCGCCATGCTGCATGCCAGCCAGGATGGCCGGCTCTGCCCGGATGCGGCAGAGATGCCCCGGCTCCTTGGTCGCAATGCACGCCATCCGGCCAGCTTTGCCACACCCGCCATGCGCAGCGAGCGGGTGATGGCCTGGGCGTATCCGGCCTTGACCATCGCCATTGCCATGCTCTGGCTGATCACCGCCTGGGTCTCGTGGTTTGCCTGGCCGCATGCGCAAAGTCATGCCTGGCTGGCCGCATGCGGCATCCCCCCGGCACTGCGCGAGACTACGCTGGCGGCCGCCAGCCTCACCGATGCCGCCATCGGCATGGCCCTCCTGGCGGGACTGGCCTGCCAGCGCCGTGGCCATGCGCTGCTGTGGCCGCTGCAGACGCTGCTGGTACTGGCCTATACGCTCGTCATGAGTGTCTGCCTGCCCGATTTCTGGGCCCACCCCTTCGGACCGCTCAGCAAGAACCTGCCTTTGTTGCTGCTGTTTTTCGCCATGTGGCGCCTGCGTTGAAAGGAAATTCCATGGACTACCTCGCCATCAAGTGGCTGCACATCATCTCGGCCACCTTCATGTTCGGTACCGGTTTCGGCACCGCCTTCTACATGTTCTTCGTCAATCGCAGCGGCAACGTCCAGGCCATTGCCGTGGTCACGCGCTGGGTCGCGCGCGCGGACTGGTGGTTCACCACGCCCTCGGTGATCGTGCAACCGCTGTCGGGCTTGTGGATGATGCATCTGGCCGGCTATCCGCTCGAAAGCACCTGGATACGCTGGTCGCTGGCCCTGTATGCCCTGGCCGGCGCCTGCTGGCTGCCAGTGGTCTGGCTGCAATTGCGCATGCGCGACATGGCCCAGGATGCCGCCCGCGACGGCCATGCCTTGCCGGCGCGATTCTGGCGGTTCGAGAAGATCTGGACGGTGCTCGGTTTCCCGGCATTCAGCTCGCTACTGGTGGTGTACTGGCTGATGGTCCACAAGCCGGCCTGAAGACAGGATTGCCTCCGGGGAACATGTACTGCGGCAGCACTCAGTACCCTGACATCTTCTATAATCAAGGCCGGAGACAACCCATCGCCAGCAAGTTGCCAGTCAGTCATCGCGCCCATCCGGCGTGACGCGGCGACGATGCTGCGAACAACGCACGGTGAATGGCATGGCACTGTATTTCAAGAACAAGAGACAAAAGACTTTCCTCGGTGCGCCGGTAGGCTGGCCATTGATGTTCCTGATGGCCATCGACCTGTGCATCGCCGGCCTGATGTTCCTGTCGGATCACGACTGGAGCGGCCTGATCCTGCTGTATCCGCCGCTGGCGCTGGCCCTGGCCATGCTGGCCGACGCCCGCAAGGAAAAGGAAGCCGCCCGCCAGGCCCAACGTCGCCAGCGCCGCTGATCCTCTCCGCCTAAGTACATTCCAGCAGATTCACTATGCCCCAGGTTACCGACCGGCCAGCCGTGCTGCTGGCCTCCCGCATTGCATTTTCCTATCCCGGCATGGAACTGTTCCATGACCTCACGCTGCGCATCACCGCTGGTGTGACGCTGGTGCGCGGCGGCGATGGCCGTGGCAAGACCACGCTGCTCAATATCCTGGGTGGCAGCCTGCCCGACGCCACCGGCGCGCTGGAACTGAATGGCGTGCGCCTGGACAGCGATGGCCCGGCCTATCGCCGTGAGGTGTTCCATATCGATCCGCGCAGCGAGGCCTACGACCAGATGACGCCGCCGGAATTCTTCGAGGCCATGCGCGCGCGCTATCCCCGCTTCGATGCGCGGTTGCTGCCAGCGCTGACCGAGGGCCTGTCGCTCACGCCGCACCTGGAGAAGAAACTCTTCATGCTCTCCACCGGCAGCAAGCGCAAGGTCTACCTGGCCGCCGCCTTCGCCGCCCATGCCACGCTGACGCTGCTGGACGATCCTTATGCGAGCCTGGATCGCGCCTCCATCAATGTCGTGGCACGCACGCTGGATGCGCATGCCGACGATACCAAAGAGGCCTGGGTGGTGGCCATGTACGAGACGCCGGACCATATCCGGCTGGCCGCGACCATCGACCTGGGTGACTAGGCTCCGGTAACTAGGTCCGGCGTGTGCCGACTCTACCCGCGCTGGACAACAACTCCGACAACACCGAACGTAACCAGCGATTACCCGGATCGTGGTGATAGCGCTCGTGCCAATGCTGCTTGACCGCATAGTCCGGCAGGGCGAAGGGCACCGGGAAGACCTTGAAGCGGCCGCGGCCCTCCAGCACTTCGGCCAGCCGTTCGGGGATGGTCACCAGCATGTCGGTCTGCTCCACCACGAAGGCAATGCCCAGGTAGTTGGGCACCCGCAGCGCGATGTTGTGGGTGATGCCCTGGCTGGCGATTTCCCGCGCCAGGATCAGGTGGCCGGTGCCTGAGGTGGTGACCACGGCATGCTCCTCGCGCTCGAACTGCTTCAGGCTCAGGCGGTTGCGGATGCGCGGGTGGTCGGCGCTGGCCACGCACACATAGCGCTGGCGAAACAGCGACTGCTGGTAGAACCCGGCCTCCAGCTGCGGCATGAAGCCCAGCGCCAGGTCGGCCTCGCCGGATTCGAGCAGGCGCGGCGTGTCCGTCGACAGGGGAACGATGTCGATGTGGATCCCCGGCGAGGTGCGGCGCAGGTGCGCCCACAGGCGCGGCAGCAGCACCAGCTGACTGATGTCGGTCATGCTGATGCAGAAGGTGCGCTCGGCGGTGGTGGGATCGAAACCGCTGCGATAGCCAAATACCTGCTCCAGCGAAGCCAGCGTGCCGCTGACCTGTGGCTCCAGCTCGCGCGCCAGCGGCGTCGGTTCCATCACGTTGGCAATGCGCACGAAGAGCGGATCATCGAAGTGCTCGCGCAGGCGTCCCAGGGCGATGCTCACGGCCGGCTGGCCCAGGCCCAGCTTGTCGGCGGCGCGGGTGACGCTGCGCGTCTTGTAGATCTCCTCGAAGACCTGCAGCAGGCGGATGTCGGCGGTTTGCAGAGTCATCATCACTATTCTTTATTCGAATGGAATCCATTAATACCATTGCATAGACCGAATGTCGATGCGGCGCGTACATTTTCGTCACAGAACAAAAGCTGCCGCTTTCCCTTCCGGGAATGCCGGCAGGAAATCACCTCACCTGGAGACGACACATGCTGCCACTAGGCACACTGGATGAGCTGCCATCCGACTATCGCGACGCACTGACCCGAGAACACCTGGTGCCACTCTGGCCCAGCCTGCGCAACGTCTTGCCACCGGCCAAGCCGATACCCCGCACCCAGCCCGCCTGCTGGCGCTACCAGGCCGTGCGGCCGCTGCTGCTGCAGGCCGGTGAGCTAACGCCCATGGAGAAGGCCGAACGGCGCGTGCTGGTGCTGGCCAATCCCGGTCATGGCCTGGAGAAGATGCAGGCCAGCGCCGCCATCTACCTCGGCATGCAATTGCTGATGCCTGGCGAATGGGCGCCTGCGCATCGCCATACCCCCAATGCGGTGCGCATGATCGTCGAAGGCGAGGGCGCCTACACGACGGTGGAGGGCGAGAAATGCCCCATGCAACGCGGCGACCTGATCCTCACCCCCAGCGGCCTGTGGCACGAGCATGGCCATGACGGCAAGGACCCCGTGGTGTGGCTCGACGTGCTGGACCTGCCGCTGGTGCATTACCTGGAAACCTCCTACGTCCAGGAGGGCCAGGCGCAAACGGTGGCCGCCGGTGGCAGCGAGCGCGGCTATCGCAGCGGTGGCGTGGTGCCGGCGCCGATGTTCGTGCGTACGCAGCAACGCTATCCGATGCTGCGCTATCCCTGGGCCGAGGTGCGCGCCAGCCTGCTGGCACTGGCCACGCGCTCGCCGGCCGAACAGGCCGTGCAACTTGCCTATGTCAATCCGGAAAGCGGCGAGGATTGCCAGAACATCCTCGGCTATTCGGCGCTGATGCTGCGTCCCGGCGAGACCCTGCAACTGCCGGCACGCTCGCCGGCCATGGTGTTGCATGTGATCGAGGGCGCCGCCTCGGTGGTGGCGGCCGATGCCAGCTTCGCACTGGGCCAGGCCGATACCTGCTGCGTGCCGGGCTATGTGCCGGTGCGCTTGCGCAATGCCTCGGCCAGTGAAGCGGCCTTCCTCTTCGTGGCCGATGAGAGTCCGCTGCATCGCAAGCTGGGGCTGTACGAAGTGCGCCAGCACGGCTGACTCCCCCACACCTTCCGACATATCACACGCAGGCATGCACCTGCACCTGGCACTGCACCGCTGACAAGCAGCGGCGCAGCTACGTAGGCGCATGCAAGAAAGGATACTTCCATGACGCAATCCCTCCCCATCATCGTCGCCGGTGGCGGCATCGGCGGCCTGGCCGCCGCCCTGGCGCTGGTGCGCCAGGGCTTTGCCGTGACCGTGCTGGAACAGGCCGCCGAGATCGGCGAGATCGGCGCCGGCATCCAGCTGGGACCCAATGCCTTCCATGCCTTCGACGCCCTGGGCATCGGCGAGAAGGCGCGCGCCCGCGCCGTCTACACCGACGAGATGGTGATGCACGATGCCATCGATGGCCGCCTGGTCGGACGCATCCCCACCGGCGCCGCCTTCCGCGAACGCTTCGGCAATCCCTATGCCGTGATCCATCGCGTGGACGTGCATCTGTCGCTGCTGGAAGGAGCGCAAGAGACCGGGCAGGTGAGCTTCCTGACCTCGACCCGGGTGCAGCATGTGGAACAGGACGAACACGGCGTGACCGTCTACGACCAGCATGGCCGCGCCCATCGCGGACAGGCCCTGATCGCTGCCGACGGCACCAAGTCGGTGATGCGCGCGCAATACGTCAACGACCCGGCGCGGGTGACCGGCCATGTGGTGTATCGGGCGGTGATCGAGAAGCGCGATTTTCCGGCCGACCTGCAATGGAATGCTGCCAGCATCTGGGTCGGTCCCAACTGTCATCTGGTGCATTACCCGCTGCGCGGGGGCGAGCAGTACAACGTGGTGGTGACCTTCCACAGCCGCCAGCAGGAACAGTGGGGCGTGACCGATGGCAGCGCCGAGGAAGTGCAGAGCTACTTCCAGGAGATCTGCCCGCAGGCGCGCCAGCTGATCGACCTGCCCAGGAGCTGGAAGCGCTGGGCCACCGCCGACCGCGAGCCGATCGGGCAATGGAGTTTCGGTCGCGTCACGCTGCTGGGGGACGCCGCCCATCCGACCACGCAGTACATGGCGCAGGGGGCCTGCATGGCGCTGGAAGACGCGGTGACGCTGGGCGAGGCCTTGCGCGTGAATGGCAACGACTTCCTGCGCGCCTTCGATCTCTACCAGCGTTCGCGGGTGGC
The DNA here is from genome assembly GCF_016429215.1 of Herbaspirillum sp. ASV7. Classification (GTDB taxonomy): domain Bacteria; phylum Pseudomonadota; class Gammaproteobacteria; order Burkholderiales; family Burkholderiaceae_D; genus Herbaspirillum. The sequence goes on from NZ_JAELUH010000026.1 coordinate 28,301, forward strand.
GCGCACGGCGCGCATCGTGTTGTCCTCGCGCGAGATGGGGCGGATCTATCACGCCAAGGGGGTGGAACGGCTGGTGCGCAACGACCTGTGGAAAGGGCGCACGCCGGAACGCTTCTATGACGCGATGGAATGGCTCTATGGCTGGAACGTGCAGCGCTGCCTGGCGCAGGACTGAGGAGCCGATCATGCAACTCTATAACTTCTTTCGCAGCGGCACCTCGCATCGCCTGCGCATCGCCCTGGAACTCAAGGGCTTGTCCTATGACTACGTGGCCGTGGACCTGCGCCGCGAGCAACACCTGGGTGCGGATTACCGCGCACGCCATCCGCAGGCCATGGTGCCGGCGCTGGTCGAGGGCGAACAGACGCTGATCCAGTCACCGGCCATCCTGGAGTGGCTGGAAGAACGCTACCCGACGCCGCCCCTGTTGCCCGCCGATCCCGATGCACGTGCGCGTGTGCGCGCCCTGGCGGCCATCGTCGGCTGCGACATCCATCCGGTCAACAACCGCCGCATCCTGCAATACCTGCGCCAGCACATGGGCTGCGATGAAGCCGGCATCCTGCGCTGGTGCCAGCAGTGGATAGGCGATGGCTTCGCCGCGCTGGAAACCCTGCTGGCACAGGATGGGCAACGCGGCCCGTTCTGCTTCGGCGGCCAGGTGAGCCTGGCCGATGTCTACCTCATCCCCCAGGTGGAAAGTGCGCGGCGCTTCCAGGTCGACCTGGGGCCGTATCCGCACATCGTCGCCATCGACCAGGCCTGCAACGCCCTGCCAGCCTTCCAGCGCGCCGCGCCGGCGCTGCAGCCGGATGCGGCAGGTACGAACTGAGCATGCGCTTCATTCCCTTCAACTCACTCCACCAGGAAACTCTCCATGACCTATCTCTTCCCTCCCGCCGGCGTGGTCGGCTTGCCCGTGGCCGGCAGCCAGGCATTGTTCCCGGTACGCCGGGTCTATTGCGTGGGTCGCAACTACGCGGCCCATGCACGCGAGATGGGTTTCGACCCGGATCGCGAACCGCCTTTCTTCTTCTGCAAACCCAACGATGCACAATCCATCGTGGCGGTCCCCGCAGGCGAGACGGTGACGCTGCCTTATCCGCCGCTGACCCAGGACTATCACCATGAGGTCGAGCTGGTGGTGGCCATCGGCAAGGCCGGCAAGGATATCGCGCTGGACCAGGCGGCCTCGCACATCGCCGCCTATGCCGTCGGCCTGGACATGACCCGCCGCGATCTGCAGATGAAGATGCGCGAGATGGGCCGTCCCTGGGAGATCGGCAAGGCCTTCGACTACTCCGCGCCGGTGGGCTTGCTGCATCCGGTGGCGTCGACCGGCGTGGTCACGCGCGGTGAAGTCGCCCTTGAAGTCGATGGCGTGGCACGCCAGAAGAGCGACCTGACACACCTGATCTGGTCGGTGGACGAGATCATCGCCAACCTGTCCACGCTGTTCGAGTTGCAGCCTGGCGACCTGATCTTCACCGGTACCCCCGAAGGCGTCGGTGCGGTACGCAGCGGCCAGACCCTGCATGCCCACATCGACGGACTGACCCCGATCACGGTCAGGATCGCCTGACCCTCATCCGCTCACCACACATCACCACACATCACCACGAAGAGGCGCCACGCAGCGCCGCTCATCCCTCATCCGACAGAGGAGACATGCCATGCACGCCAGGCAAGACGTACAGCAATTCATCGACCAGCTTCCCTTCTCGCGGCTGCAGCGCTTGACGCTGTGGCTGTGCTTTCTGGTGGTGACCGTGGACGGTTTCGACACCGCCGCCATCGGGTTCATCGCCCCCGCCATCCGCGCCGAGTGGCAACTCTCGGCCAGTGCGCTGGCGCCGCTGTTCGGGGCCGGCCTGTTCGGCCTGATGGCCGGTGCACTGATCTTCGGCCCGCTGGCTGACCGCCTCGGGCGCAAGACCATCCTGCTGTTCTCGGTCCTGTTCTTCGGCCTGGCCAGCCTGGCGGCAGCCTGGTCGCCCGGCCTGGGGGCACTGGTGGCCTGGCGCTTCCTGACCGGGCTGGGGCTGGGTGGCGCCATGCCCTGCGCCATCACCATGACCTCCGAATATTGCCCCTCGGCGCGACGCTCCACGCTGGTGACCTTGATGTTCTGCGGCTTCACCATCGGCTCGGCCGTGGGCGGGCTGGTCTCGGCGCATCTGCTGGCGCAGTTCGGCTGGCGCGGCGTGTTGCTGGTGGGGGGCATCCTGCCGCTGCTGCTGGTACCGATGCTGGCGCTGTGGCTGCCGGAGTCGCTGCGCTTCCTGGTGAGCCGGCAGGCCTCCAAGGTACGCCTGCAGGCGCTGCTGCGCCGGCTGGCACCGGCCTCGGTCGAGCTGCCCGCGTTGAGCGTCGGCGAGAGCGCAGCGGGCACGCCCGTGCGTGCGCTCTTCAGCGGCCGCTATGCGGTGGGAACGAGCTTGCTGTGGATCAGCTTCTTCATGAGCCTGCTGATCATCTACCTGATCTCCAGCTGGCTGCCGACCCTGCTCACCCATGCTGGCGCATCCATGAGCCGGGCCTCGCTGGTGACCTCGACCTTCCAGATCGGCGGCACCCTGGGTGCCATCGTGCTGGGACGTTTCATGGACCGCGCCGGTGCGCACCGCACGCTGTCCCTGGCCTATGTGCTGGGGGCGGTGTGCGTGGCCATGAGCGGGCTCAGCGGTGGCCAGCTGTGGTTGCTGGTGCTGGCCATCTTCGGCGTGGGCGTGTTCGTCAGCGGTTCGCAAGTGGGCGCCAATGCGCTGGCCGCGCAGTTCTATCCCACCCACAGCCGCGCCACCGGCGTGAGCTGGGCCAATGCCGCCGGACGCTGCGGCTCGGTGGTCGGTTCGCTCTGTGGCGGCTGGATGATGTCCATGGACCTGGGCATGGGCCTGATCCTGTCGATGCTGGCCATCCCGGCCCTGGTCTCGGCGCTGGCCATCGCCGTGCTGGGCCGCCGGCATGCGACATGGGCGCGCCAGCCGATCTCTACCTGAGTTGCCGGGGCCCCCCGGCGCGACGGCATTGCCGCAGGTCAAGACCGGGGCCGATGCGACGCAGATCGGGGCGATCCCGCTTGGTTTCCCCTGGGTGGTCTCCTATGCTGAAATGGCAGCCTGTCACATGGGCTGTTGTTTTTTATTGCTTTCCGGTTACGCCATGCGCCGGATTGCCGACCAGCAATGCAATGACAACAAGGGGAAAACCATGCAGCTTTCCAATGTCACGATCCGCGTCCGCCTGTGGCTGGGCTTCGGCCTGTTGATGGTACTGATGCTGGCGATGGCCGCGTCGGGTATCGCCCGACTGGGGCAGTTGAACGGCCAGATGAAGGACGTCATCCACGACAAGTATCCCAAGACCGTCGTGGCCGGCGATATCGTCGACCAGGTCAACGTGGTGGCGCGCTCGGTACGCAACATCCTGCTGCTCAAGAACCAGGCGCAGGTCCAGAGCGAATACGAGCGCATCGATGGCGCCGACCGCGCCTTGCGCGAGGACATGACCCAGCTCGACCGCTTGCTGACCGACAACGACAGCAGGGCGGCGCTGGCCTCTCTGGTCAAGGCCCAGGCAGCCTACCTCGACAAGCGCGACGAGGTCCTGACCATGGTGCGGCAGGGTGGCAAGGACGGCGCCATCGATGTGCTCATCGATGAGGTGCGGCCGGTACAGAGCGCCTACATGAACGCCGCCGATGCCCTGATCAAGCTGCAACACGGGATGATGAAGGCCGCCGGCGATGACGTGGAGGACAACTACGCCCAGGCACGCGCACTGCTGATGGGCCTGGCCATTGCCGGCCTGCTGGCGGCGGTCGCCATCGCATGGATGATCACCCGCAGCATCACCGCCCCGCTGGACCGGGCCGTGCGCGTGGCCGAGACGGTGGCCGCCGGCGACCTGACCTCGACCATCGACGACCGTGGTCGTGACGAGACCAGCATGCTGCTGCGCGCGCTGAAGAAGATGAATGAGCGTCTGCTGGAGATCGTCAGCCAGGTGCGGGTTTCCACCGACACCATCGCCACGGCCAGCAGCGAGATCGCCCGGGGCAACCTGGACCTGTCCTCGCGCACCGAGCAACAGGCAGCCTCGCTGGAAGAGACCGCCTCCTCGATGGAAGAACTGACTGCCACGGTGAAGCAGAATGCCACCCACGCCAGCGAGGCCAACACACTGGCCGGATCGGCCTCGGACGTAGCACGCCAGGGTGGCACGGTGGTCAGCCAGGTGGTGCAGACCATGGGCGCCATCGATGCCTCCTCCAAGCGCATCGTGGACATCATCGGGGTCATCGATGGCATCGCCTTCCAGACCAATATCCTGGCGTTGAACGCAGCGGTGGAAGCCGCCCGTGCCGGCGAGCAGGGCCGTGGTTTTGCGGTGGTGGCCTCGGAGGTACGCGCGCTGGCGCAGCGCTCGGCCACTGCCGCGCACGAGATCAAGGCGCTCATCGCCGACTCGGTGGCGCGTGTGGCCGACGGCAGCAAGCTGGTGGAGCAGGCCGGACACACCATGCACGAAGTGGTGGAGAGCGTGCAGCGGGTCGGTGCCGTCGTCAACGAGATCAGCGCCGCGGGGCAGGAGCAAAGTGCCGGCATCGAACAGGTCAACCTGGCCATCGTGCAGATGGATCAGGTGACCCAGCAGAATGCCGCGCTGGTGGAACAGGCTGCCGCCGCCGCGCAATCGCTGCAGGACCAGGCCGCGCACCTGGCACGGTTGGTGTCGGTGTTCCGGCTGGCAGGCGAGGCACCGGTGTTGCGGACCCTGGCCGCGCCAGTGGGGCGGGCCTTGCAGTACGCCCGATGACCGGATCGCGTCGGTCCCGACCGCTGCGCGCCCGGGACTCGATGCGGGATGGCGAGGAAGGCTATGATATGCACGTACGCGTGCCCCCGACGCAGGGGACGCGACCAGAACATCCAACAGGAGACACTACGTGAGCATAGACATCCAGCCCCGGACGGTGATCGGTTCGGCCCATTACCGCCAGGACGAGAAGACCGACTACCGGTGGAACATCGCCGAGTTCTTCAACATCGGTATCGAGGCCTGCGACAAGTGGGCCGATGGCAGCGGCCGGCCAGCCATCATCAGCGAAGACGCCGACGGCAGCGTCACCACCTGGAGCTTCGACCAGTTGAAGTCGCTCAGCGACCAGTTCGCCAATGTCCTGGCCGAGGCCGGGGTGAAGCGGGGTGACCGTATCGGCATCTACCTCTCGCAGCGCATCGAGACGGTCATCACCCACATCGCCGTCTACAAGCTGGGGGCCATCACGGTGCCGCTGTTCTACCTGTTCGGCCCGGATGCCATTGCCTACCGCCTGGACAACAGCGGCGCCACCGCGCTGGTGACCGATGCCAGCGGCATGGAAAAGGTCTACCTGGCCGGCGAGCTGCCCGAGCTCAAGGTGATCTATTGCGTGGAGCCTGCCGACATCGTCCTGCCACAGACCACCGACTTCTGGGACCGCCTGCACGCGGCTGCTTCGGTCTTCACGCCACAGCCCACGCTGGCCGACGAGCCGGCCATGATCATCTACACCTCCGGCACCACCGGCAAGGCCAAGGGCGCGCTGCATGCCCATCGCGTGCTGCTGGGCCACCTGCCGGGCGTGGAGGTGTCGCACGACAGCTTCCCCCAGCCCGGCGACCGCTTCTGGACGCCGGCCGACTGGGCCTGGATCGGCGGCCTGCTCGACGTGCTGCTGCCCTCGCTGTTCCATGGCGTAGCGGTGGTGGCCAGGCGTCTGGAGAAGTTCGATGCCGAGGCGGTCTTCGGATTGCTGGCGCGGCATGGCATCCGCAACGTGTTCTTCCCGCCGACGGCACTGAAGATGTTGCGCGGCACGCCTGCGCCGCGCGAGCAATGGGATTTCAGCCTGCGCAGCGTGGCCAGCGGTGGCGAGACCCTGGGGGATGACCTCATCGCCTGGGGTCGCCAGGCGCTGGGCGTGACCATCAATGAATTCTATGGCCAGACCGAGTGCAACCTGGTGGTGTCGTCGTCCTCGCGGCTCTATCCCAGCGCCTCCGGCAGCATGGGCCGCGCGGTGCCGGGCCACGACGTGCAGATCGTCGACGACGACGGCCACATCGTGGCGCCGGGGACGGTGGGCAATATCGCCATCCGCTCGCCGGACCCGGTCATGTTCCTGCGCTACTGGCGCAACGAGGACGCCACGCGCGAAAAGTTCGCCGGCGATTTCCTGCTCACCGGCGACCTGGGCAACATGGATGAGGGCGGCTATATCCGCTACCTGGGCCGCAATGACGACGTCATCACCAGTGCCGGTTATCGTATCGGGCCGGCGCCGATCGAGGAGTGCATCATGCGCCATCCAGCCGTGCGTATCGCGGCCGTGGTGGGTATCGCCGACGAGCTGCGCACCGAAGTGGTCAAGGCCTTCGTGGTGCTCAAGGAGGGCCATGTCGGTGATGCAGCGATGGTGGCGGCGCTGCAACAGCATGTGCGCTCGCAATTGGCGGCGCACGAATATCCGCGCATCATCGCCTTCGTCGAGGCCCTGCCGACCACGGCCACCGGCAAGATCATGCGCAAGACGCTCAAGGAAATGGGCGCCTAGCGCAACGCCCCCCGGATCGCTGGCCGCGCTGCGTCTTCATGGCGGGCCGCCTTTCGGCGGCTCGCATCGCGCGTGCCGTTGGGGCCAAGAATATCAAAAACATTCGATCTTTTTCTAGCGCGAATTCGGCTGATATCTCGATTAATTGACGATATTAATCTCGAACAAATACGATTAAACGACGGCAGATTAGCGGGTATAAATGTTTGTCACGGATAGTATGTGCCTTATTAATTGTAGCTAATCGACCATCGTCTCCAGCCACCGGATCCTTGCGCTCATGAAAAATACCGAGACTCCACCGAGCGCCCGCATCATCTTCGGACAAAATGTCAGGAGAGTTCGCCGGCTGAAAGAGATGTCACAAGAAGAACTGGCCTTCCGGGCCGACATCAGCCGTACCTACCTGAGCGAAGTTGAGCGCGGGGATCGCAACATCTCCGTGGACAACATGGAAGCCCTCGCCCAGGCCCTTGAAATGGAATTGCCCGACCTGCTGCGTCATACGCTGCTGTCCTTGCCCAGCGACGAACCGAAGTCACCCGACTAGATTGCCTGCCGGCTTGCCCGCACGACCCGGTCGAACAAGGGGAGAGGAAACGACCGAGGGGGAGGGCAGAGGAAATCGCAGGTTGAACACCGTAGGACCACCGGGCAGGCTGCGCACACCAGCCTGCCCACCATGCAAGGCCATGATGGAGCGCACGATGGCCAGGCCCAGGCCACTGGAACCGCTGGCACTGCTGCGCGAAGGGTCGGCCCGATAGAAGCGGTTGAAGATGCGCTCCTGCAGCTCGGGGTGGATGCCGCTACCGGGATTGGCCACCTCGATGACGGTGGCCCCGTCGACCACGCTGGCGGTGAGCGTAATGACACCATCTTGCGGCGTATAGCGGATCGCATTGGCCACCAGGTTACCCACGGCCCGGCGCAGCAACATCATGTCGGCGTGGATGCGTCCGCTACCCTGGATGGCGATGCGCACCCTGGCGTCCTCGGCGATGCCCTCGAAGTAGTCGGCGATCTTGCCCAGCTCCTCCCTGACATCGAGCTCCTGAACCTGCAACACCACATGCGCATTCTCGGCCCGCGCCAGAAAGAGCATGCTCTCCATCATCCGCGACAGCCGCTCGTACTCCTCGATGTTGGAACTGAGCAGGGCCTGGTACTCCTCCACCGGGCGCGGCTTGCCCAGCGCCACCTGGGTCTGCACCATGAGGTTGTTGAGCGGGGTGCGCAGGTCGTGGGCCAGGTCGGCGGAGAACTGGCTCAATTGCTGGAAGCTGCCCGAGAGACGGTCCATCATCTCGTTGAAGGATTCCACGATCTCGTGCAGTTCCTGCGGCGCGGCCTGGATGTCGAGGCGGGTATCGAGACGGTTGGCGGAAATGGCGCGCGTCTGCGCGGCCATCATACGCAGGGGCTGCAAGCCGCTGCGCACGAACAGGAAACTGAGCAGCGTTGCCAGCACCGTGCCGATGCTGGCGGCCACCCATACATCGGAGCGGTATTCGGAGAGCAGCATCATGCGATCCGAGGCCGCGCGCACCACCAGCACGATAGCCTGCTCGCCAGAACGTGTGACGGGCTTGCTGGCGATGTAACGGGCATGCTGGTCACCCAGTCGCCACGACTGGATGCTGTCCCATGCGCCGATGGCGACCTTGCCCAGATCGATGCCTGGGGCTGCGCGTTCGGGGTCATGGCTTTCCAGCAGCGGACTGCCATCGGCACGGGTGATGCGGACCAGCAGCTGGTCGTGGCCGCTCAGGTTGTCCAGCACCAGGTGGCGCCGCGCCAGGATATCGTCCAGCGAAGCCGAGTCCTCGACCAGGTGATTGATGGAGCGGCACTTGCCGGCCAGCTCCTCGTCGTCGCGCCGTTCCAGTTGCACATGCAGCGCATGGCACAGGTAGCTGCCAAACCCGGCGAAGGTGACGATGGCCAGCAGCGCAAACAGCACCACCAGGCGCAGGTTCATCGAGGCGGGCGTGCGCTGCTTCACTGCCGGGCCTCGAAGACGTAGCCCATGCCCCAGACGGTATGCAGCAGCTTCTTGTCGAATCCGTCATCGAGCTTGGCGCGCAGGCGCCGCACGGCGACGTCGACGACGTTGGTGTCGCTGTCGAAATTCATGTCCCACACCTGCGAGGCAATCTGCGGCCGCGAGAGCACCTCGCCGGGGCGGCGGATCAGCATATGCAGCAGCGCGAATTCCTTGGCGGTGAGGTCGATGCGCTGGCCGGCGCGCGTGGCCTTGCGGCGGACCACATCAAGCACCACATCGTCATACTCGATCACATCGGCCTCGCGACTGGGTCCGCGTCGCAGCAAGGTACGCACGCGCGCCAGCAGCTCGGTAAAGGCGAAGGGCTTGACCAGGTAATCGTCGGCCCCCAGCTCCAGTCCCTTGACGCGATCATCGACCTCGTCGCGCGCGGTCAGGAAAAGCACCGGCGTGTCATGGGTGCGGCGCAGTTCGCGCAGGATGTCCCAGCCATTCATGCCAGGCAGCATCACGTCCAGGATGATCAGCTTGTAATCCAGCGTGCGGGCATTGTGCAGGCCATCCACGCCGGTCTGCACCCAGTCCACCACGAAGCCGGACTCGGTCAGGCCGCGACGCAGATAGTCGCCCGACTTGGGCTCGTCTTCTACCAACAAGATATGCATGATCGGATTCCTGGCGGACAAGCTGTCATTGTGACCCAGCCGGGCGAACCTATTCATTACAAATCTGTAATGACTTGGCAATCTTTCTGTGCGGACCGGCTGCCTAGAATGCATCCCAACGATACGCCCGACGCTGCAGCCGGCAAGCACGGACAGCAGGGCGGTCGACGGTGCCAGCTGCATTATCCCCTCTGTGGCCTGGTGTCTTGTGTGTAACTTTCCCCCTAGGAGCATCCTCATGAAGACTTCGCAAATCATCCTCGGCACCCTGGTCGCCGCTTTCTCGCTGTCCGCCTTCGCCCAGTCGACCGCGCCCACCGAAGCTGCCCGTGATCAGGCCAACCTCTCCGCACGCAACAACTATCCGGTCATCAAGTTCACCAGCACCAAGACCCGCGCCGACGTCGTGGCCGAGCTCAATGCCGCCCGCCTGGGCGAACCGATGCAAGCCAGCGCGGCCAAGCCCTCGGTCAAGGACAGCAGCACCCAGGACCAGGCCTTTGACTCTTCCCTCTACAACGGGGCATAATCGGCGCCGGCCGATTGGTCCGCGTTGGTCCGTATTGGTCCGTATTTCATCCAGCGGCTACCCGCCTTCAAAGGCCGGTAGCCGCGTGAGTTTCTCATGCGCGCTCTCATCCTGATTCTTTTCCTGGCCTTGCTCTTGCCGCTGCAGCTCTCCTGGGCGGCGATGGCGAGCTATTGCCAGCAGGAACGCAGCAGCGCGCCAGCCCACCCCGGGCATCACGAACACACCGCAGCGCCAGCGGCACAGCCCGATGGCGAGCACGCCAAGAGCGGCGAGGCCGACAGCGGCTGTTCGCTCTGCCAGTTCTCGGGCATGAAGTCGGTGCAATGGCCTCAGCTGTCCATGGTTGACCATGGCGGCACATCGCGTGAGGTTTTCTGCACCAGCCCCCGCCATCCCGCCTCCCACATCGCCGACGGGCCCGACAAGCCCAACTGGCTGCTCGCCGCCTAGGTCGGCGAGGACACCCATTCTTTCACTGCTCTCGCCGGATTCCCCCCTCTTCACTGGAGAATTCGATGTACCGGCACAGCCACCTGCTGGCGCTAGCCCTGCTCGCGCCCAGCCTGGTCCTTGCACAAGGACCGACCCCATCCATTGCATTGACCGATTCCGCACCGCTGGCCCAGACGGCGCAGCGGCTGACCCTGTCCGCGGCGCTGGCGCTGGCCGATAGCGGCAACCGCGCACTGGCGGCCGCCCGGAAGGAAATCGAAGCCCTCGATGCCAGCCTCGAACAGGCCGGCGCACGGCCCAATCCGGAGTTTTCCGCCCTCATGGAAGACACCCGCAAGGCCAGCCGCACCACCACCTACCAGATCAACCAGCCCATCGAACTGGGCGGCAAGCGCGATGCCCGCATCGCGGCTGCCCAACGGGCCCGCGAGATGGCCGTCCTGGACCTCGCCAGCCAGCGCAGCGCCTTGCATGCACGCGTGACGGCGGCCTTCCACGAAGCGGCACTAGCCATGGAACGCCAGCAGCTGGCGCGCGACCTGGTCACGCTGGCACAGACCGCTGCCGACATGACGGCGCGCCGGGTGCAGGCCGGCAAGGTCTCGCCGGTAGAGCAGACCCGGGCGCAACTGGCTCTCTCCAACGCGCGGCTGGAAGCCAGCCAGGCCGACAGCGACGTGACGCTGGCGCGCCGTCAGCTGGCCAGCCTGTGGGGCGCCACCGATCCCGGCGCGGCGCTGGCCGACATCGACACGGAGACGCTGCCGGCCCTGCCCGATATCGCTACCCTCACGGCGCGCGTGGCCAACGGCCCGGCCGTGCAGATGGCACGTCTGGAAGTAGAGCGCCGCCAGGCGCTGGCGCGCATCGAAAGCAGCAAGCGCGTGCCCGACCTCACCCTGAGCCTGGGCAACAAGCGCGACGAAGAAGCCGCCCGCAACATGTGGGTGGTCGGCTTCTCGGTGCCGATTCCGGTGTTCGACAACAACCGGGGCAATGAACTGGAAGCCTTGAAACGCGTGGACAAGGCCCGCGACGAACAAGCCATCGTCGAGTTGCAATGGCAGAACGAGGCCGCCCAGGCCTATGAGCGACTGCGCAATGCCCGCCAGGAAGCACAGGCCCTGCGCGAGGACATCCTGCCCGGTGCGCAGAGCGCCTATCTCGCCGCGTGTACCGGTTTCACGCTGGGCAAGTTCGCCTTCCTCGACGTGCTGGACGCCCAGCGCAGCTATTTCCAGGCGCGGGGCCAGTACTGGAAGGCCCTCTCCAGCGCCTTCCAGGCCAGCGCCGAACTGGACCGCCTGGCCGGCAATAGCCCCCTTGCTCCCCCCAATGCGCAATGAGAAAGCACCGGAGAACACACATGAAAACGCACATGAGCAGCAAACAGAAACTGGCCATCGCGGCCATCATCGTCGCAGCTGCACTGCTGTCGGGATGGACCCTGCTGCAGGGCCAGGACGCCCAAGCCAAGGCCGAGGCCACCAGCACCCACCAGGATGAGAAGAAGGAAGAACACGGTCACGAAGAAAGCAAGGGCGAGGGCGAAGGCGAGCATCACGATGAGGAAGGCGAGATCGCCCTGACCCAGGAGCAGATCAGCGCTGCCGGCATCGTGCTGGCACAGGCCGCGCCGGCCAGCCTGGAGAGCGGCCTGCAACTGCCCGGCGAGATCCGTTTCAACGAAGACCGCACCGCCCACGTCGTGCCGCAGGTGGCCGGCGTGGTGGAGTCGGTGCCGGCCAAGCTGGGCCAGAAGGTGAAGAAGGGCCAGGTACTGGCCGTCATCAGCAGCAGCGTGGTCTCCGAACAACGGGCCGAGCTGATCAACGCGCAGCAACGCCTGGCGCTGGCACGCAGCAACTGGCAACGCGAGAAGCAGCTGTGGGAGCAGAAGATCTCGGCCGAACAGGATTACCAGCAGGCGCAGCTGGCCTTGCAGGAAGCCGAGGTGGCCGTGCGCAATGCCGGCCAGAAGCTGCATGCCATCGGTGCAGTCAGTGGCAAGGCGACGGCCAGCCTCAATCGCTATGAAATCCGCGCTCCCTTCGACGGCACCGTCGTCGAAAAACACCTGGGCCTGGGCGAAGCCGTGCGCGAGGATGCCAATGCCTTCCTGATCTCCGACCTCTCCACGGTCTGGGCCGAGATCATCGTCTCGCCCAAGGACTTGCAACAGGTCCGCGTGGGTGGACGCGCAGTGGTGCGCGCCACCGCCTTCGACGCCACGGCCAGCGGCACGATTGCCTATGTCGGCGCGCTCATCGGCGAACAGACCCGTACCGCGCGCGCCCACGTGGTGCTGTCCAATCCGCAGGAAAGCTGGCGTCCCGGCCTGTTCGTCTCGGTCGACGTAATGAGCCAGGCCACCGAGGTACCAGTGGCGGTGACTGCCGACGCCCTGCAGACGGTGGAAGGCAAGAGCGTGGTCTTCGTGCGCGTGGCCGACGGCTTCAAGGCGCAGCCGGTGCGCACCGGTCGCAGCGACGGCAAGGTCGTCGAGATCCTGGCCGGGCTGCAGGCCGGCGACCGGGTTGCCAGCACCGGCAGCTTCGCCCTCAAGGCCGAACTCGGCAAGGGCGCGGCCGAACACAGCCATTGATGGCCCTTGATGGCCATTGCGCCACCACTCCACTCTGAGAGACCACGATCATGTTTGAACGCATCATACGCTTCGCCATCGAGCACCGATGGCTGGTCCTGCTGGCGGTGCTGGGCATGGGCGCCTATGGGGTCTACAGCTACCAGAAGCTGCCCATCGACGCCGTGCCCGACATTACCAACGTGCAGGTCCAGATCAACACCGCCGCCCCCGGCTACTCGCCGCTGGAAACCGAGCAGCGCATCAGCTATGCGCTGGAGACGGCCATGTCCGGCCTGCCGCAGCTGGAACAGGTCCGCTCGCTGTCGCGCTACGGCCTGTCGCAGGTGACGGTGATCTTCAAGGATGGCACCGACATCTACTTCGCCCGCCAGCTGGTCAATGAACGCCTGCAGCAGGCCCGCAGCCAGCTGCCCGGCGGCATCGATCCGGTCATGGGGCCGATCTCCACCGGCCTGGGTGAAATCTACCTGTGGACCGTGGAAGCCCGCGAGGACGCCCGCAAACCCGATGGCACGCCCTATGGCGCCAGCGATCTGCGCGAGATCCAGGACTGGGTCATCAAGCCGCAGCTGCGCCTGGTGCCGGGGGTGACCGAGATCAACACCATCGGCGGCTACGCGCGCGAGTTCCTGGTGGCGCCGTCGGCCGAGCGGTTGGCCTCCTACGGCATGACCATGGACAGCATCATCAAGGCGCTGGAGAAGAACAACAGCAATGTCGGCGCCGGCTACATCGAGCGGCGCGGCGAGCAATACCTGATCCGCGCCCCGGGCCAGGTCGGCTCCATGGAAGACATCGGCAATATCGTGCTGGCCAATGTGCGCGGGGTACCCATCCGCATCCGCGACGTAGCCGAGGTCGGCGGCGGGCGCGAACTGCGCACGGGAGCCGCCACCGAGAATGGCCGCGAGGTGGTGCTGGGCACCGTCTTCATGCTGATCGGCGAGAACAGCCGCACGGTCTCGCAAGCGGTCGACCAGAAGATGCGCGAGATCAACCGCAGCCTGCCCGAGGGCGTGCAAGCCATCACCGTCTACGACCGCACCGTGCTGGTGGACCGCGCCATTGCCACGGTCAAGAAGAACCTGGTCGAGGGCGCGTTGCTGGTCATTGCGGTGCTGTTCGTCTTCCTCGGCAATATCCGCGCGGCCATCATCACGGCCATGGTGATTCCGCTGGCGATGCTGTTCACCTTCACCGGCATGGTCTCCAACAAGGTCAGCGCCAACCTCTTGAGCCTGGGGGCGCTGGACTTCGGCATCATCATCGATGGCGCCGTGGTGATCGTGGAAAACTGCGTGCGACGCCTGGCCCACGCGCAGCACCACCACGGCCGTCCGCTGACGCGCAACGAACGCTTCCACGAAGTCTTCACCGCCGCCAAAGAAGCGCGCCGGCCGCTGCTGTTCGGCCAGCTGATCATCATGATCGTCTACCTGCCCATGTTTGCACTGACCGGTGTGGAAGGGAAGATGTTCACCCCCATGGCCTTCACGGTGGTGACGGCGCTGCTGGGCGCGATGATCCTGTCGGTGACCTTCATCCCGGCCGCCATTGCGCTGTTCATCGGCGAGAAGGTGTCGGAGAAGGAGAACGTCATCATGCAATGGGCCAAGCGTATCTATGCGCCGCTGCTCACGCGCATCATGGACAACAAGCCGGTGGTGCTCACCTTCGCCGCAGCACTGATCGTGGTGTGCGGTGCACTGGCCACGCGCCTGGGCACGGAGTTCGTGCCTAGTCTCAACGAAGGCGACATGGCCATCCAGGCCCTGCGCATTCCCGGTACCAGCCTGACGCAATCGCTGGAGATGCAGCGGCAGATCGAGAAGACCCTGAAGCAGCAGTTCCCCGAGATCGAACGCGTCTTCGCCCGCACCGGCACGGCCGAGGTGGCGTCGGATCCGATGCCGCCCAATATCTCCGACGGCTACATCATGTTGAAGCCGGAGTCGCAATGGCCACAGCCGCGCAAGACCCATGCGCAGCTGCAGGAGGCGATCCAGGCAGCCGTGGCGCAGATTCCGGGCAACAGCTACGAGTTCTCGCAACCGATCCAGCTGCGCTTCAACGAGTTGATATCAGGCGTGCGCAGCGATGTCGCGGTCAAGGTCTTCGGTGACGACATGACGGTCCTCAACGACACCGCCACGAAGATCGCCGCCGTGCTGCAGAAGACCCCGGGTGCCACCGAGGTCAAGGTCGAACAGACCACCGGCCTGCCGATGCTTTCCATCGACATCGACCGCCAGAAGATCGCGCGTTACGGACTCAATGTCTCCGACATCCAGGACACGCTGGCCACCGCCATCGGCGGCAGCCAGGCCGGCACGCTGTTCCAGGGCGACCGCCGCTTCGCCATCGTGGTGCGCCTGCCGGAGCGGGCCCGCGCCGACCTGGAGGCGCTGCGCCGCCTGCCCATCGCGCTGCCGCCGCAGGAAGGCGCCAACCGCACCAGCTACGTTCCGCTGGGCGAGGTCGCCAGCCTCACCATCGCCCCCGGCCCCAACCAGGTCAGTCGCGAAGACGGCAAGCGCCGCATCGTGGTCAGCGCCAACGTGCGCGGGCGCGACCTGGGTTCCTTCGTGGCCGACGCCGAACAGGCACTGCAGGCCCAGGTCAGGATACCGACCGGTTACTGGACCACCTGGGGCGGCCAGTTCGAGAACCTGCAATCGGCCACGCAGCGACTGCAGATCGTCATTCCGGTGGCGCTGTTGATGGTGTTCGTGCTGCTGTTTGCGATGTTCAACAACGTCAAGGATGGCTTGCTGGTGTTTACCGGCATTCCCTTTGCGCTCACTGGCGGCATCCTGGCGCTGGCCGCGCGCGGCATCCCGATGTCGATCTCGGCGGCGGTGGGTTTCATTGCGCTCTCGGGCGTGGCGGTGCTCAACGGGCTGGTGATGATCTCCTTCATCCGCAGCCTGCGCGAAGAAGGCCGTTCGCTGGACGAGGCCATCCACGAGGGTGCCATGACACGCCTGCGGCCAGTGCTGATGACGGCACTGGTGGCCTCGCTGGGCTTCGTGCCCATGGCGCTGGCAACCGGCACTGGCGCCGAGGTGCAGCGGCCGCTGGCCACCGTGGTCATCGGCGGCATCCTCTCCTCGACGGCGCTGACGCTGCTGGTGTTGCCGCTGCTGTATCGCCTGGCGCATCGCAAGGACGAGCCGGCCACACCCTGACGACGGCTCCTGCCGGGCGGGTCAGCGATAGCGTTGCGGGTGACTCAACAGCAAGCGGAACTGCTCGCCCGGCATGGGCTTGCCGTACCAGTAACCCTGGTACAGGGTGCAGCCATGTGCATGGAGCAGGTCGCGCTGCTCACGCGTTTCCACGCCCTCGGCGATGATGGACAGCTCCAGGCTCTGGCCCAGCATGATGATGCTGCGCACGATGCTGGCGGTAGCCGCATCGCTGTGCAGGCGACGCACGAAGCTCTGGTCGATCTTGAGCTGGTCGATGGGGAAGCGCCCCAGGTAAGAGAGCGAGGAATAACCGGTGCCGAAATCGTCCAGCGAGATCGACACGGCCTGCGCTCTCAGGGCGTGCATGCGCTCGATCACCTCATCGACGTGATCGACCATCATGCTCTCGGTGAGCTCGACCTTGATGCTGTGGGTCTTGATCCCGTGTTCGCGCAGCGTCTCGCAAAAGCGCTGCACGAAGTGCTGGCTCTGGAATTCCTGCGCCGATACATTGACGGCAATCACCAGGTCACGCGCCAGGCCCTCGGCCTGCCACGCCTGCATGTCGGCACATACCTGCTGCAACAGCTGGTGACCGATCTCTTCCATCAGGCCCAGCTCCTCGGCCACCGCAATGAAGTGACCCGGCATCACCAGGTCGCGCGCCGGATGCTGCCAGCGCACCAGCGCCTCGGCCCCGACCACATCGCCCTCGTAGCTGACCTGCGGCTGGTAATGCACCACGAACTGACGCTGCTGCACCGCCTGACGCAACTCGTTCTCCAGCACGCTGCGCTGGTTGGCCAGCGCCTGCATGGCCGGGTCGAAGAAGCGGAACACGCCGCGTCCGGCTAGGCGTGCCTGCACCATGGCCAGCTCGGCCTGCATGATCACCTCCTCGGCGGCGTGATCGTGATGACGCAAGACATTGATGCCCACACTGAGCGAACACGGCGACGTGCCAGCCAGGGATGCCTGCAAGTCCTCGAAGGCAGCCAGCAGCTTGTGGGCGAGGGCTTCGCAGGACTTGATGCCGTCGGCGAGCTCCCGTCCCTTGAGTTCGGTGAGCAGGGCAAACTTCTCGCCCTCAAGGCGTGCCAGGGTCTGATCGGGTGACACGCAACTGCTCAGGCGCCGGGCGCAATCGACGAGGAAGCGCTCGGCTTCATCCGCCTTGACGGCACCATAGGCGAAATCGCTGCGATGGACCTCGATGCACATCACGGCAGCACAACTGCCGCTGCTGGACATGCGCCCCAGGCCACGGCGCAGGCGGTCCATGCAGAGCTTCTTGTTGGGCAGGTCCGTGACCGGGTCATAGAAAGCCAGCCGGTCGATCCGAGCCTCGTCCTCCAGACGCTGGGAGACATCGATGATGACCCAGATCTGGTCGGACTGACGCCCGCCCTCGATGAGGGTGGTATGCAGTTCGGCCGGGAAGCTGCTGCCATCGCCATGGCGCAACAGCACGATCTCGCCGCTGGCACCGCTGGCGCGGGCCACGGTCTGGGCGATGTAGCCGGCCTGCTGGGCCGGCTCGACAAAGACCTGCTCGCAAGGCAAACCCACCAGGCTGGTATCGTGGCGCCCCAGCAAGGCCTGCGCCGCACCGTTGAAGAAAGCGATGCGGCCATCGCGCACGAACAGCACACCGGCGGGGATGTTGCCGAGGATGGCGGCCTGCTCGTCGAAGAGCGTCTTCAGGCTGCCTTGCATGGCCTCCATATGCCGCGCCAGCAGGCCGATCTCATCCTGCTGCGGCACAGCGATGCGCGCGTCGAAACTGCCACGCTGGATGCGCTCGGTGGCCTCGGTCAGCTTGCCGATGGGTGCCAGGATGCGGCGATACACCAGGCCGCCGATGATCAGCAGCGACACCACCGCCTGGGCCAGCAACACCAGGGTATAGAAGCGCTTGTCGCCGGACAGCTTGCGCTGCAACTGCTCATCCGATACCACCATGCGCAGCTCGCCCAGGTTGAGATCGAGCTGGCTGCGCTGCATCACCAGCGGCGCGCTGCGGGCGATGAGCTTGCCCGCGCCGCGTTGCGGATCGTCCAGCCGGATGATGCTTTTTCCCTCCGGGTCGAGGATCTCCACGCTTACCACCTGCCGGTCCAGCATGGCACCGTTGAGCACCGCCACCATGTCGGAGCGGTCCAGGCTCCAGACCGGCAGGATCAGACTGTGCTGCATGGTCTGCAGCTTTTCGTCAACGAATCGCTGCATCTCTTCATCGATCTGGCTGGCGCGGGTTTCGTTGAGGACTGTCAGCGCCAGCACCACCGGCAGGCTCAAGGCCACGAGCAGGGCGACGGCAATATAGACGCCCAGACTATTGAATTTCTTTTTCATGCACTTGCCTGGCGTGGTTGAAAAGGGAAATGGAAAAAGGGCTTACTTGAACCAGTCCAGCCGGTAGGTCTCGATGGCCTGCCGCTCCAGGGGCGTGAGCCTATCGTTGGCCAGCACCAGCACGCGCCCCTTGGCCTGCTGCAACACCGACCTGGCATGGCGGGTGGAGCGATGGGTGCGGATCAGTTCGGCCAGTTCGCCGTTGCGATAGATCTTGCGCAAGCCATCGAGCAGGGCATCGCGCAGATCTACGCGGTTGGGTGAGGTATAGAAGAACAGGTCCTCGGGATAGACCAGCACCAGACCGGGAACGATGGCCAGCTCATGGCCGGGATCGTAGCTCTCCAGCTCGGCGCTGGCCTCGAAGGCGGAGCGGTTGTAGAAATCGAACCGCCCGGCCTTGAGCATGGCAAACAGGTTCATGTAGTTGGCCTGCACCACGGCCAGGCCATTGGCCTGCATGATGCTGGTATCGACCCAGTCGATACCGGAGCCGATGCTGAACCGCTTGAGGTCGTCGAGGTTGCGGATCAATCTGGCCGCCTCCAGGCTCTTGCGATTAGCCAGCAGCACGCGGTAGCCACCGCCGCCCAGATAGATGGGGAACTCGATGGACAGCAAGCCCTGGGTCAGGGCGCTGCCGGCGGAAGTGGCCAGGAGATTGCAATACTGGCCCGATTTGATCAGTTGCACATGGCGCAGATCAGAGGTCACCACATCGGCGAGCTGGCAACCACTGATGGTGTAGCGTCGTCCGCTGGCCTTCATGGCCAGTTCCAGCAGCGCCTTGCGGTAATCGATGAGGGGGTTGTCGTCGTTGAGGTCGGCCAGCTTGATCTCGATGACGTGATCCTCGGCGGACGGCCGTTGCGCGTGGGCAAGAGCGACGGAGAGCAGCCCCGTCGCCAGCACGAGCAGACTGAGCGCGGCCTGACGGGCGCGGAGCTTGATTTTTGTCATGGTCGCGGAAGCTGGCATCGTTGGACGATGGTATGCAAGCATTGCCGCGAACGCAATGAATTGTGCTGGTTTGCCGATCAAAATATCTGGCAGCGGGCAGGACTTTTGGTGAGATTCCCATCCATTGGGCGGATCATCCGTAAAACGCCCTGATCATGATCGGCGGGCAGGTGCGATCCCGCTAGAACCAGACCTTGGCATCCTTGCTGGCAGGATTGGCGGCATCGAAATACTTGTTCTGCCAGGTGTCGTCCGTGGCCAGGGCGCTGAAGGCCTGGTCACCGGATCGCTGCTGCTGGTAACGGAAGCGGTAGTGCCCGTAGACATCGAGCACGTGGGCTGCGTAGGCCAGCGCGAGCGGCCGGTGCCCGCGCACGATCAACAGGTTCTCATCGTTATTGTAGGAAGCCTGGTAACCCTGGTTATGACTGCCTGTGACCACCACGCAGTCCTCCGACATGGGATCGATCACCACGATCTTGTCATGGATGATGGCATGCGCGCCGTCGGAAGACTTCAGCAGTTCCTTTTCCCAATCGGCATGCGCTTGCGTGATGGCTGTGGCGGCCACCACATCGTCACCGGCACCACCGCGATGGGTGAGCTGCGTGGCGAACTGGCCGGGCGCCTTGGTATCGGTAGCGGCACCGCGCACATAGAGCGCGGGATTGGCTTCAAGGCAGCGGGCGGCCTGTTCGATCACGCTGGGGGAGCCCGGCTGGAATTCGAGGAACAGGATGGCCTTCTTCGCTGCGGACATCAGCGCGAAGAGCTGCCCGAGATCCGGCGGCAGTTGCTCGGTGGCCTTGGCCTGCGCGCCCCTGGCACGCGCGTGGGGAGTATTGGGCGAGAACCAGACCGTGGCACGGCCGGTATCGACCGGCACGTCGGTGGCGCCAGGCGTGGCGTTGGCCGCACGTAATACCGGACCCTGGTGCGAAGCGGTTTGCTGGGTATCATCGCGCAGCCGTCCCCAATAGTCGAAATAGGCCGTGGCCAGAGTCTGGTCGTGGACCACCAGCGCGTTGTTGGATTGTGCGCACAGGCCGGTATTGGTCCAGTTGGTCGAGCCCAGCAGCACCGCCTGCGGCGTTCCCTGGGCATTGACGTAGACGCAGAACTTGTTGTGTCCGATATGACCGCTGGGGACCATGCGATCGATGATCTCGGCATCCTTCTTGCCGTGCAGGGAAGTGCGGACCGGATAGTTCTCCGCGTCATCAGGTCCGGTATTGGAGAGGATCAGGTGCAGGTTCTTTGCGGCCATCAGCAGCGCGATGAGTTCCTGGTCCTGCAACTCGTAGAGAGCCAGGTAGCAACTGCCGCCCTCGCTCTGGGCCTTGCGCAGCAACAGGCTGACGCCCTCGATGATGTCCCCGGCCAGGGCATTGCGCAGGGGGTCGCCGGTCCTTGCCATGGCGTCCTGTAAGGCACCCGCATCCGGACTGCCATCGGCTTTCTTAGGCAGTTCGTGCGCCAGCCATTGCGTCGACAGGATGCCGCGATTGAAGAAGGACTGGAAGACGCCGCGCTCCGGTGTGAGCGTCACTGGCTCGCTGGTGGTGAGGGCGAGTTCCGTGTTCAGCGTCAGCGGTGCGCCGGAGGTCGGATCACCCGAGACCGGTGAGACCCTGTAGAGGTAGGCGACGCCTTTGCTCGCGGTCAGGTCACGCCAGGCGAAGGCCTGGACGGGCCAGATGGTGGAGTCCTTCCGGGTCCAGTTAGGATTGCCTTGCCCGGGGAAACCGATCCAGGTCGGCAAGGCCTGCCAGTCGCCACCTGCCGCCTCGCGGCGCTGCACCGCGAAGCCCAGGCAACCGGGGATGGGCGCGTCGTACTTCCAGAGGATCTGGGCGACGTCGTTGTTGGCAAACGCGATGACCTGGTTCATGGGCTGCCTCCTTGCCGATGGGAGCTTTCATGGTGGCAGTGGATTGTGGCGGGGGTGTGACGTGTGGGATACATGACTTCTTCAGATCATGTTAATGAACGTAAGTTATTGATTTTAATAAAAATTTACGATCACCCCTTTGCTCCCTCTTGCAGAACTTTCACGCCCGAAAGTCTGTAGATCGAAAAATCTGCAGCCGGCTAGTGGAGCTAGTCTCTGACGTGGTACCGAACGGAGTTAGATACGGTTTGCCATGTAGTCACGGCGAAGTCTGGATTGATGGCGCAACCATCCACGCGCTGACCGATCAGGAAGTCAAGCCGTTCATCATCAACTGGCTGCAGTTGTGCCACACTGATAAAATGAAGAACTTATACAAAGTCGATCAGGACACCCGAGATGAAGCGCTGCGTCGTCGGCATCCGCCGTCCCAGTGACCCGGAATCGCCTCCGGGCAAAGAAACGCCGACGGTCTGGTTTCCCTCGATGGCCACGATGGCGGCGGTGCTGTCTGAGGACAATCAGTCTTTGCTTCGCCTCATCCGCGACCGGCGCCCCAAATCGTTGACCGAGCTGGCCGAACTGACTGGACGGCAGGTACCCAACCTGTCACGCACTCTTCGAATGATGGAGGGGTACGGGTTGGTCGAGTTGAACAAGAACGTGCGCGAGATCGAGCCTGTCGCGCTGGCAACCAGTTTCAAGATCCTGATTGACTGAGGGACGATACGATGGGAAGGGAGTTGATGCGAGAAGGCGTGGTTACCGAAGCGGATACCTGCCGCGAGTTCGTTACGCCCCGTTTGGTAGAGGCTGGCTGGGGCGCGGCGCCGCACGCGATTGGTGAACAGCGCAGCTTCACCAACGGACGGATCATCGTCGCGGGCGGCAAGGTTCGGCGCGGCAAGCAAAAGCGGGCTGACTACCTTCTGTATTACCGCCGAGACTATCCCTTGGCCGTGGTCGAAGCCAAAGAAATCAGCCTCCCCGCCGAGACCGGCGTACAGCAGGCGCGTGAGTATGCCGAGATTCTCGGCCTCCAGTTCGCCTACGCCACTAACGGCCACCGCATCATCGAGATCGACTACACGACAGGCATCGAACGCGAGGTGGATCGCTACGCCACGCCAGAAGAACTGTTCGCCAGGCTGAGCGCCGCCACGCAATTGCCACCAGCGACGGCCAATCACCTGCTGGAAGCGTTCAACCTTGTCTCAGGCAAGGTACCGCGCTACTACCAGCAGATTGCGATCAACCGGGTGATTGAGTCCATCCTGCTCGGGCAGAAACGCATCCTTGCCACGCTAGCCACCGGCACAGGCAAAACCTGCGTCGCCTTCCAGATTTGCTGGAAACTGTGGAGCAGCCGCTGGAACCGAACCGGCGAGTACCGCCACCCCAAGATTCTGTTCCTGGCCGACCGCAACATCTTGGTGGATGACCCGATGGCCAAGATGTTCGCGCCCTTTGGCGATGCCCGACACAAGATTGCAGGCGGGGATACCAGCCAGAGCCGAGATATGTATTTCGGTATCTACCAAGCGCTGACCACAGCCAGCACTGACGTTTTCCGGCAATACCGCCCTGACTTCTTCGACCTGATCATCATCGACGAATGCCATCGCGGTTCCAGCCGCAACGAAAGTGCCTGGCGCGCTGTGCTCAACTACTTCGAGCCTGCCGTGCAGTTCGGCATGACAGCCACGCCCTTGCGTGAAGAATCCCGGGACAGCTATGAATACTTCGGCAATCCGGTTTACACCTACAGCCTGCGCCAAGGCATCGAGGATGGTTTCCTCGCCCCCTATAGGGTGCATCGCGTCATCACCACGGTCGATGCTGCCGGCTGGCGCCCCAGCAATGATGAGCTGGACCGCTACGGCCGCGAAGTGCCCGATGAGGAATACCAGACCAAGGACTTCGAACGCGTGGTGGCCCTGCGCTCCCGTACACGGGCCATGGCCAAGCACTTAACCGATCTGCTCAAGGGCACCGACCGGTTCGCCAAAACCCTCGTGTTCTGCGTCGATCAGGAACACGCGTCCGAGATGCGCCAGGAACTGCTCAACCTGAACAGCGACCTCGTCAAGCAGTATCCCGACTACGTCTGCCGTGTCACCGCCGATGAGGGCGCGATTGGCCTCACCCATTTATCGCACTTCCAGGACGTGGATAGGCCCACGCCCGTCATCTTGACCACATCCCAGTTGCTGACCACTGGCGTCGATGCCGAGATGGTCAAGAACGTGGTGCTGGCGCGGGTGGTGGGCTCACGCTCCGAGTTCAAGCAGATCGTCGGGCGCGGCACGCGGCTGAAGGTCGATTACGGCAAGGAATACTTCAACATCATCGATTTCACCGGCACGGCCACGCGCCACTTTGCCGACCCGGATTTCGATGGCGATCCGGCGCGCATCGAGGAGGTGACGGTCGATGAGGCCGGCGAAGTGGTCGAGGCCGCCACCGAAGAGGTTCCCGGCGTTGCCGAGTCGGAAGCCGAGTACGTGGTCGAGCCAGAACATGACGGCGAAGCAGGAGGTGGCGAAATCATCTCTGATCCACCGGTCGAGCCGCGCAAGTTCTATATCGACGGCGGAGAAGTGGAAGTCATCGGCCATCTGGTCTACGACCTCGATACCGACGGCAAGAAGTTGCAGGTGGTCAAGTACACCGAATACTCCGGTCGTGCCGTCCGCACGCTCTACCCCACACGCGAGGCCCTGCAATCGGCCTGGGCCGATCCCGACACCCGCGCCGAAGTGCTGCGCGAGCTGACCGAGCGCGGCATTAGCTTTGAAGAGTTGGCGTCCAGCAGCGAACAGCCCGACGCCGATCCGTTCGACCTGCTATGCCATTTGGCTTGGAATGCGCCGTTGCTCACCCGCCGTCAACGCGCGGAAGCGGCCAAGCGCAAAGCCCAAGATCTGTTTGCCCGACACGGCCAATACAGTGAAATCGCCCGCGAAATCCTGACGCTGCTGCTCGACCGTTACATCGAGCGCGGCATCCTGCAATTCAATGCGCTGTCCGAACTGATGAAGGTGCAACCCTTCGACCGATTCGGTAGTCCTTCCGAGATCGCCACCCGCCACTTCGGCGGCATGCGCGGCATGAAGGACGCCATATCCCGGCTCCAGACCGCGCTCTACCAATAACGAGAACCCGATTCAATGGCCAAGACCACCACGCCGACCGGCGAAAAGAAGACCCGTGCACCACGCAAAGCCAAGGCACCGCTCACCACCCGTGAAAACCTCTCTGCGCTGATCGGCACTGCCCGCAAGATTCTACGGAAGGACAAGGGGCTCAATGGCGATGTGGATCGCCTGCCGCTGCTGACCTGGGTGATGTTCCTCAAGTTCCTTGACGACCTCGAAATCGTGCACGAGGAAGAGGCCGAACTCGACGGCAAGCGCTATCAGCCCATCATCGAAGCACCCTACCGCTGGCGTGACTGGGCAGCCAGGGAAGATGGCATCAGCGGGGACGAACTGCTGGCCTTTATCAGCCAGGAATTCGCTGTGCGCGCTGACGGCAATGGCGGCAAAGGTCTGTTCGCCTACCTGCGTGGCCTGGCAGGCGATGGTGAGAAGGGAAGTCAACGCGAAGTCATCGCCAACGTGTTCAAGGGCGTGCAGAACCGCATGGTCAGCGGCTACCTGCTGCGCGACATTATCAACAAGATCAACGGCATTCACTTCTCCGCCAGCGAGGAAATCCACACTCTCTCGCACCTGTACGAATCCATGCTGCGCGAGATGCGTGACGCAGCGGGCGATGCCGGCGAGTTCTACACGCCGCGCCCGGTCGTGCGCTTTATGGTTCAGGTCACCGATCCGCGCCTGGGCGAAACGGTGCTCGATCCAGCTTGCGGCACGGGCGGCTTCCTCGTCGAGGCCTACGACCACATCGCGCCGCAGGTAGCCACGCCGGACCAGCGTCGCGCCCTGCAGCGCGACACCCTCTATGGGCAGGAAGCCAAGCCGCTGCCCTATATGCTGGCGCAGATGAACCTGTTGCTGCACGGCCTGGAAGCACCACAGATCGCCTATGGCAACACACTGGAGCGGCGGATCAACGAGATCGGCCACAGCGAACGCGTGGACGTGATCCTCACCAATCCGCCCTTTGGCGGCGAGGAAGAGGTCGGCATCAAAGCCAACTTCCCGCCCAATATGCAGACGGCGGAAACCGCGCTGCTGTTCCTGCAGTACATCATGCGCAAACTGCGCGTGGCCGGCGCTGCCGTGCCGGGCGGCAAGCCGGCTGCCCGTGGTGGCCGTGCCGCCGTGGTCGTGCCCAATGGCACCCTGTTTGGTGATGGCGTCTGCGCCGCCATCAAGGAGGAGATGCTCAAGGAATTCAAGCTGCACACCATCGTGCGCCTGCCCCAGGGGGTGTTTGCGCCCTATACCGACATTCCGGCCAACTTGCTGTTCTTCGAGCGTGGCGGCCCGACCGACACCATCTGGTACTACGAGCTGCCGCTACCCGAAGGCCGCAAGAAGTACAGCAAGACGGCCCCCTTGCAGTTCGAGGAATTCGCCGCAGTCCAGGCTTGGTGGAGTAACCGCGAGGAAGGCCCGCAGGCATGGAAGATGGACTTCGCCGCTAAGCGCGCTGCGGTCGTCGAGGCCGCTACTCCGCATTGGCAGACAGCCGAGGCCGCGCGCAATGCCGCTATCGCCTTGGGCAAGCCCATCCGCGAGCTGGAGCAAAGCATCCAAGCGGCCACGAACGGCAACAAAGCAGCCCTGCAAGAGCAACTGCGCGCTTTGAAGGCCGAGCAGCAAGCTCATGAGCAAACGGCCAAGGTGGCGCAGGCCGAAGGTGACAGCCTGTACTGGCCCATTTACAACCTGGACGTCAAGAACCCGCACGCCCGCGCAGGACTGGAGCACGCCGACCCGAAAGACCTGATTGCCGCCATGCGCAGCCACGAGGCAGAGGTCATGCGCCTGCTAAGCGAGATCGAGGCCTTGGTCGCCGAGGTGCAGGCATGACAGCACCCACCGTGCCAATCACTCCGAATCAGGCCCACTACGTCGCCGTCCACACCGACATCGTCGCGCTGCTGGAAGCGGCGCGCCATGCCGCCGCACGCAGCGTCAATGCGCTGATGACCGCCTCCTATTGGGAAATCGGGCGGCGCATCGTCGAATTCGAACAGGGTGGGCAGGAGCGGGCTGCCTACGGGGATGCGCTGATCGAACGCCTGGCTTTCGATCTTGGCAGCCGTTTTGGACGGGGCTTTAGCCGACAAAACTTGCAGCAAATGCGCTTGTTCTACTTGGCTTGGCCGCCCGAACACATTTCGCAGACAGCGTCTGCGAAATTGCCTGTTCACAACATTCGCCAGACGCTGTCTGGCGAATTGACGGCAAGCCCGCTGCCCGATACACGCCGGCAATCCGTCGAACTCGCGGCACTGGCGCAGGCTTTTCCGCTGCCGTGGTCGGCCTACGTACGGCTGCTCTCGATCAAGAATCCACAGGCCCGCGCCTTTTATGAAACCGAGACGCTGCGTTGCGGCTGGTCGGTGCGTCAGCTCGACCGCCAGGTCAACAGCCAGTTTTACGAACGAATCGCCCTGTCGCACAACAAGGCGACGATGCTGGAAAAGGGAAAAGTGGCCGAGCCTGGCGACGCCATCACGCCCGAGCAGGCCATCAAAGACCCCTTCGTGCTGGAGTTCCTCAACCTCAAGGACGAGTATTCCGAGTCCGACCTGGAAGACGCCCTGATTCAGCATCTGGCCGACTTCCTGCTGGAGCTGGGTGACGACTTCGCCTTTGTCGGTCGCCAACGCCGCCTGCGCCTGGATGACACCTGGTTCCGCGTTGACCTGGTGTTCTTCCACCGCCGGCTCAAATGCCTGCTGATCATCGACCTCAAGATCGGCAAGTTCAGCCATGCCGATGCCGGGCAGATGCACCTGTATCTGAACTATGCCCGCGAGCATTGGATGAAGCCGGGCGAGAATCCGCCCGTGGGCCTGATCCTGTGCGCGAGCAAAGGCAGCAACGAGGCCCACTACGCGCTGGAAGGTCTACCCAACAAGGTGCTGGCCGCCGAATACCAGACCGTGCTGCCGGACGAAAAGCTGCTAGCCGAGCAACTCGACAGGACGCGACGAGAGTTGGAGACGCGGCGACTTGCTCGTGGTGGCTACACGGAGGGCGATGTATGAATGCGTGGCCCAAAGTCGCCCTGGGCGATCTATTTGATGTCAAAAAAGGAAAGATCGGAATCATGGCGGCAACGCCTGGTGGATTTCCGTTGGTCACGACCGGCGAGCAGTTCGCCACGCATTTCGAGCCGCACTTTTCAGGGGACGCCGTCTGCATACCATTAATCTCTGCGACGGGGCATGGTCACGCCAGCCTTAAACGACTCCACCACATTGAAGGCGAATTTGCCGTAGGTTCCATCCTGTGCACCTGTATCAACCGCGCGCCGCAACGTGTGATGGCTCGTTATGCCTACTACTACCTGAGTGCTTGCAAGGATTCGGTGTTGATTCCGCTGATGCAGGGCACCGCCAACATGTCCATGAAAGTTGCTGACATAAGTGGTGTTGAAATTCCGCTCCCACCGCTGGCGGAACAACAAGCCCTCGTCACCCGCCTCGATACGCTGGCCGAGAAAACCCGGCAGGTCGAGGCGCATCTGGATGCCGTTGAGCGCATCTCATCATCGCTACTGCTGAGTCTGCATCACAAATTAGCAAACGACCGGCGCGTGAAACTTGGCGATGTATTGGAACTGCGGGAGCGTCTGGAGGCGATAGTTTCAGCCGGAAGATACCCGCAAGTCGGCGTTCGGGGATTCGGAGGAGGACTATTTTCGAAAGCTGCCATCAGTGGCACCGAGACCTCGTACAGAGTATTCAATCGTCTTTATGAGGGCGCCATCGTGCTCAGTCAGGTCAAAGGCTGGGAGGGCGCGATTGCCCGCTGCCCCAAAGAGCTTGATGGATGGTTCGTGTCGCCCGAATACCGCACATTTCAATGCAAACCAAACCTCGCCAACAATGAGTACTTCGGCGAATTGGTAAGGACGACATGGTTCTGGTCCCAGTTGCAGGATGCAACACGGGGGGTAGGCGCCAGGCGTGAGCGCACTCGCCCTGAGCAGTTCCTGAACATTGAACTGCCGATGCCGCACATCGACGATCAGCTTCGAATCGTCGAAATCCTGAAGCGGCAGGCGCTCCTTAAGGCCAAGCACGCGGCCATCCACGAAGCCAATACCGTGCTGATGCCGGCAACGCTGGAACGGGTGTTCAAAACATAAGCAAGGGAGCAACCAATGATCGGTGACGCACTCTCACAAGCGAATGCCGAAACCCTAATGCACATGCCTAAAATGCCGGCGACAGCGGACGCTTTCAGCTTTCCCGCCCTGGGCGGGCGCATCGGGGTTCCATTGGTGTCGCGCGATGGGCGCGAACGCTTCTCGATGGTAATCAAGGCAACTGAAGACAACTTTGCGCTGCGTAAGCACAGCCTGGTGCAGGCGATCCTGGCCGTCAACGATCTGTTCTACGTGGCACGCGCCAATGTCGAAAGCTTCTTTTTTGAAGATGTGGCGCTCTGGCTGGATGATGCCGATGTGCGTTACACACCAAAGGTGAACTTCGTAGGGCACAGCCGCTACAACCACCAGTTCGATTTCGTCGTGCCCAAGTCCAGGCGCGCGCCCAAGCGGATTCTGCGGGTGATCAACAACCCCAACAAAGACAACGCCCAAAGCGCTGCGTTCGCTTGGGTAGATACCAAGGATGTTCGTCCACCTGACTCCCTGGCATTCGCGGCCCTCAATGATCGTGATCGCAAGGTCAGCGATCCCGTGAAAGAGGCCCTGCTCAGCTACGACATCACTCCGATTGTTTGGTCGAAGCGAGAGGAGTTCCGCGGACGGCTGGTGGCATGAAGAACGCCTGATGCCCAGTCCAGACGCACTTACCGCTCTCCGGACAGAGAACGCCCGCCTGATCGCACTACTCGAAGCCCATGGCATTGAGTGGCAGTTGCCGCAACCTGCCGCTGCTAGGGCTCAAGAAACGGAACCATCTCGGTTTTCTACTGTTGAGAAGGTCGCGCTGTTTCGGCGGCTGTTTCGCGGTCGTACGGATGTTTATCCCATTCGATGGGAGAGCAAGACCTCAGGAAAAGCAGGCTACAGCCCCGCCTGCGCCAACGAATGGCGCGCCGGCATCTGCGAAAAGCCACGCATCAAATGCGGCGATTGCAGCAACCGCCTGCTGATCCCTTTGTCCGATGCGGTGATCTACGACCATTTGGCCGGCGAACATACGATCGGCGTCTATCCGCTGTTGGAGGATGACACCTGCCATTTTCTGGCAGTCGATTTTGACGAGGCCGAGTGGCGCGACGACGCGCGAGCCTTCATTCAGTCTTGTGAAGAGCTGGGGGTGCCGGCCGCACTGGAAGTGTCGAGATCAGGCAAGGGCGCGCATGTGTGGGTGTTCTTCGCCAACCGCGCTTCGGCCCGCGATGCCCGGCGCCTGGGCTCGGCCGTGATCAGTCATGCCTGCTCGCGCACCCGGCAATTGAAGTTGGATTCGTATGACCGCCTATTTCCCAACCAGGACACGATGCCCAAGGGTGGCTTTGGCAATCTGATCGCCTTACCGCTGCAGAAGCGGCCGCGCGAAAGCGGCTGCAGCCTGTTCGTCGATGCAGAGCTACGGCCATACCCGGACCAGTGGGCATTCTTGGCGTCCATTCAGCCAATGGCCGCGCACGACATCGATCCGACCATCCTACGGGCCACAGGTGGCGTGCATCCATTGGATGTCAATTTCATTGATGACGAGGAGTTCGCCACCCCCTGGAAGCGGGATACCACGTCAACACAAAAGCTGGCCGGGCAAATGCCGAAATCACTGACGGTGACGCTGGCCAACCTCATCTACTTTGAAAAGGCTCAACTGCCGCAGACACTGGCCAACCGCCTGATCCGCCTGGCCGCCTTCCAGAATCCAGAGTTCTACCAAGCCCAAGCCATGCGGATGTCGGTATGGGATAAGCCGCGTGTCATCGGCAACGCGGAAAACTATCCAAAGCACATCGCCTTGCCTCGCGGATGCCTCGATAGCGCGTTGGACTTGCTACGCAATAACGGCATCGCCTTTGATCTGCTCGATGAGCGCTTTGGCGGTGAGCCGATTGAGGTCTCCTTCGTCGGCAATTTGCGTCTGGACCAGGAGTCCGCCGTTTCGGGAATGCTGCATCACGACACAGGCGTGCTATGCGCACCGACGGCATTTGGTAAGACAGTCACTGCCGCCGCGATGATCGCGCGCCGAGGTGTCAACACCTTGGTGTTGGTGCATCGAACCGAATTGCTCAAGCAGTGGCAGGAACGCCTTCAGGCTTTTCTGGGCGTTGGCAAAGGTATGGTGGGCTCCATCGGCGGCGGCAAGGCCAAGCCCACCGGGATAATTGACATCGCAGTGATGCAATCCGTCTCCCGTCAGGGTGAGGTCAATCCTCTGGTCGAGAACTACGGGCAGGTGATCGTGGACGAATGCCACCACGTCGGCGCAGTTTCGTTCGACGCCATCTTGAAACGGACCAAAGCCAAATTCGTGCTGGGGCTAACAGCGACACCGATCCGTCGCGATGGCCAGCAGCCGATCATCTTCATGCAATGCGGGCCCATTCGATACACCGCAGCCCAACCGGCCGGCGCACCTCATGATCTTGAGGTAGTGCCCCGATCACGACTCACTCGAATCGACCTGCCGACTGATAAGGGTATTCAGGATGTATTTCGCCATCTCGCCAATGATCAGGCACGTACCGAGGCCATTGCGGCAGAAGTCAAAGATGCCTATGCGCAGGGTCGCAAAGTGCTCGTTCTCACAGAACGCACAGAACACCTTGATGCGCTGAGGGCAGCCCTCGGCGATCTGACTCCAGCGCTCTTCGTGTTACACGGCCGCATGTCCAGAAAGCAGCGCACGGCACTGGTAGCTGACATGGACGGGCTGCCGCCCGATGCGCCGCGTGTGCTTCTGGCGACCGGGAAATTGGTTGGTGAGGGTTTCGATCATCCACCGCTCGACACGCTCGTGCTGGCCATGCCAGTTTCCTGGAAGGGTACGCTGCAGCAGTACGCCGGGCGCTTGCACCGCGAGCATGCCGGCAAAACTGACGTGCGGGTCATCGACTTCGTGGACACTGGTCACACTGCATTGCTGCGAATGTGGGATAAGCGGCAGCGCGGTTACCGTGCGATGGGATATCGAGTGAATGGTAATGATGTCGTGGGATGACACAAAAAACATGGCGAATGTTTGAGATATCTTCGCAAACTCGTAGCGTGCGGCAGTAGTGCCATCCGGACGCCAGTTCCCAGATGGCAACCTGCAACTGAAGGGAGAAAGTCAGGAAAGTTTCGGGAATCCCTTGATTGATCGTCGGGTTAGTCGCCTTTTGGTCTTACATGACTCGAACTCTGATTTCTAACGCAAACGCCCGGTATAGCCGGGCGTTCTAGATCTGTAGTTGCAGGATTTTTCAGTAACTGCGTCAATGCATTTTCACTAACCTGTCGAGACTTTTACTTTCTCTGACACCCGACACAGGTGTAGAGCGACCCATATCTTGAGAAGCGGCGCCCCGTAAACTAGGGCCTCCGGCTTGAAGGTGGAGGCAAGGATTGAGAAATCTGGAGGCATTTCTTGAGAAAGGTCCACGCCTTCGTCTACTCACCACT
Source organism: Herbaspirillum sp. ASV7 (assembly GCF_016429215.1). Taxonomy (GTDB): domain Bacteria; phylum Pseudomonadota; class Gammaproteobacteria; order Burkholderiales; family Burkholderiaceae_D; genus Herbaspirillum. Next base: position 60,315 of record NZ_JAELUH010000026.1, read on the forward strand.
TTTGACGGCGTTACCGGACGAGATACTCTCCCATGTCCCTAAGGGACAATCGATTTAAGCGTAAGTTTCTGTGCATGCCACGGCGACTGAATTGCGTTCTGGCCCAGAACACGTCAAGCGGGGTGGGTCATTTCTCTCAGAGCTTTTCTCGTCAGACCGGCGGGCATTTGGGAAAAATGCCTTAACTCTGAAACGCTTGGTGCACAAGCTGTCTAGCCTAATACATGGGTCAATTGCGTGCAAATTGACCCTCAACGCTCGGTCACTTGAACAGGCGATTGAGGTCGCTCACTAAGTTTTCTTAGCCGCTCGTTACACGCGATAGCATCGAACTGCGCACCCGGCCATCCCCGGCTCGCGTAATTTGTAAACATACCTTGGTATCCAATCCTGAAAAACACAAGCTTGTAAATCATGGCTACCAGTCGATTTACCCGTTCAAGCAGACTTTGCAGCTTGGACTCATCAATCTCCAGCCCTCCGTGCGCGGCAGCGTGCCTAATGGACTTCCAAGCTTTGATGTCTTCCTCTTCGACCACCCCAGCTTTGGCCAAAACATGAAGTCTGTCGCTGGCGCTGCTAGACTTCATGCCACCTATCATGTTCGCCGCGCGATCTTTCAGACCATCATCAACCGGTGCTTGGATCAGATGGTCGATTAGGTCGTTTATGTTTCTTCGTGCATCATCGCCGGGCTGTCCCATTTTTCTGTAGATAGGTTCATTAAGAAGGCTTTCCACAGAGACACCCAGTAGCAACGCAATCGTATCAAGCCAGACCCCCTTCAACGTGAAGATGCCACCAATTTTCTTCGACAGAGGCGGAGCCTCATCTCCTTGCGTCGCCGAACAGGCATATTGGTAGTAGCGTTCGATCAAACGATAGAAGTCGTCATATGCATAGTCAGGGACAGCCGCTTGAACATGGCCGTTGTTGAATGGCCTAGACTTTGAAAGGGTAATAGTCCGTTTTCCTCCTTGAATTACCTCACGCATAATTGGCCAAGCCAGCTTAGCCACGGAAAACTGAACAGCCTCTAACAGTCGACTATCAAAATGGCCAGGAGGAGAAGTCTCCGGCTTGGCAACGGCCGAAAGCTCATGAGCGTTTCCAGCCTTGTCGGCGGCGACAGGATAATAATCAATCTCAAGTCCAGCGACGACTCCTTTGGCCGCCGTGGCCCTTGTGGCATGGAGCAATCCATTTCGAAGAGGCTCAGTCGAAGAGTGAATCGCGTTCATTCGAAAACCAAGTTCATCATGGAAAACGAAATGGGCCAACGTCCGCTTGTCAGGAGTATCCAATTCGACCTGAATGAAGTCGCACGAGATCATCAAAATCTCGGCCTGCATAAGCTCTACTCGCTTCAAGAAAACGGCTGGATGCACCCATGTTCGTCCGGCAATGTCGACAGCTCGGAGGCTAAAAAAGTGATCTTCAGCGTAGAGATCACCAGACTGAATCTGTTGCATGGCTCGGAGTGACGCGAACTTATCATATGGATGATCGGCGTCCCGTTCCCATACCAACCGAGCTTCGACTCCGTTATCAGGGTTAACAAGGAGCGACCCGATGAGCTTATAGTGCCTATGCTTGTCAGTGCCGTTTTGAGTTAGCGTAATTTCAAGACAATCGATGGCAAGATTTCCTCCAAGGAAGGCCTGCTTGAATTCGTTGTCTTCGAGGCTGACTTCCATTCTGATTTAACCTTTCGTTACCATGAAGCGAACCATTCAATGAGATTTTTTGGCACGTAAAAACTGTCCGCCATTAGCGCGAGTTTGGAAAATTACGATAGCTGGAAATATTCCTTAGAAGCCTCCCTAAAAAGAAAGACAGTCTTATTAATGCACTGGAAATTCCTGCTTTTCCAAGTCAAGCTAGTGCTATCAATACTTGGCGATTTGTAAGACTGGATCATCTTTAATGGATGATCACCCGAATTAAAAGCGTGCTTTTCGTTTAGCACGCATTGGAAAGCGTTATAACAAAGTCCACAATCAACAGGGGCGAAGCACCATAATATTCCCGTGCAGGTCTCCCAGTATCAATTCGCGCTTGCCGCCAGGCCATTCGCGCACCATAAAGCCAGGGTAATTTCTATCCCGATACGTAATCCAGCGGCCAGCCTTTAGATGTGATCGAGCTACAGCCCCATCATCATGCCCCATCTGCCTTTCGAGCTCGAGCCATAAATCGTCTTCTACCGTAAGGCGCTGATCGTCGTTTTGACTGCTCACTTTATCCCCTTCTTGTTACCAAACCGGCAAGGGAGTTACGCCGCCGACACAAACAAGTCGTGACCGGCCCGAGCCCCGATGACAGCCAGCCGGCCAAGATCAGCAAGTCGAATTAGCCCGCCGCGCATAGCACCATCAGGAAGCCGTTTCGCTCCGACCAGCTCGATATCGGGCAACAAGCGCGAGAGTGCAGACGCTTTCGTACCCATAGAATGAGCCAGATCAGCCAATGGTACAAACAACTGGCGAAACGCTAGCAACTGATGTGGCAATATAACTCGACATGACTGGCCACGGCGTTCAATAGTTTCGGATGCCAGCAGACCTTCGTTCACCCAGTGATCAATAGACTCCCATTTCCATCCGGTTGTCCTTGCAAGCTGCTGGATAGACATGCCGGCTTCGAGTAATGGCGTACCAAAATATTCCAACACGTCGGTACGGTTAAAAGCAATATGACCGAGTATATGAGCATGCGTGATGGCTTTCACGTCACCATTTGCAATTGCTGTCATCAGAGACTCGATCGCTCTTTTGTCGCCCATATGACGAGAGGTGAATCGCGCCCATGCAATCTTAGTGTCGTCGGTCATGCTGGTAAGCTCAGCTCGCCGGCTTATCCGCAAGAACAAATCATCTATAGACTGGCGCTCGACCGGACCAGCTTTCATGAGATCTTCGCGCCAACGAACGTCTGAGCGAATAACTCCAGCGGCTTTCATTCGCTCAAGCACCGCGGGCAGAACACCTGCCAATTCACAGGCCGCGTTGTCGGAAATCCATGCGGCACGTCGCTGAAGTATCCGCTCCACCTCAGCACATGGAATCTCATACACCTGGCCACGGGTACCTGTACGACGCGTCCGATGCTCGCATTCACCAAGCTGAATCGACTCATGGAGACGTGAAACGCTGATACCCATGGCCTTTGCGGCATCTGGTGTTCGCATGTATCCGGTCGTATCTTTGGCCATGGCCTTGGCGGAGTCCAGACCAAGTAGGCAATCGGATTTTTCGGACGCCACATCAATGATGACTTGTAAGAGCGATTCGAATGCTGAGCTTTGGCATAACTTTCGTAAGCTGATATACCAATCTCCTAGTAACGTATTCAGCGTGCGCGCATCCTTCCGTCCAGCGACTATCCGCTCCTCAACATGCCTCCGAAAGCCCGTTGGCCAGTCAGCACATAGCGCTTCAAGTGGTGCGAGAAATTCGACCGCTTCGGCGATGGATTTTGGCCAGGCGGCTCGACGCGGCAATTTGGGTCGGTTGGGATCTATATGTATACAAAGCGTTCGAATCACCTTCACTAGAACGTTAACGTCCAGGTCATTCAAAAATAGCTTAGTACTGTCAGGCTGTTGTTGGCCGTTACTCGAGATTAGTAACGATAACCAATGTTGTGCCTGGGTCGCCGGCAAACGCGGTAGATTTTTAAGATCGTGTCCACACACACAGAATCCGATGTGGAGCCGCTCTGGAGAAAGGTAATTTCCACAGGCGTCGCATTGATCGACTAATTGCACATGATGCTGCGGACAGGCCGTGACATATGTATGTTCCCACTGATGTCGAAGGTAAGGCGATTCAGCTAAACAAACCGGACACACAGCATCATATCTTGTACGATGTAGATGGCCCCAATCGCGGCAGCACTCTTCTTTTTGTCTAGCGGATTCTGCCCAGGCGGGCTCCAGACCAAGATTTAGGGCAACATCTTTCGTCCGCGTGAGCAATGCCTCACGACTACGTTCGACGCCCGCTGTGTCGGCCAGATTACGCCAGCCGGACAGCTCATTATCATTTGAAAGCCGGCGATAGTACCCCATACCAGATTCATCATCTCGAGATGCATAAGTGACGATAAGGCTCATGATTTTTCTCTTGTCTTTTTACGAATCGGCACAGATGCAGTATTACTGGTCAAAACATGGACGTAAGCCTGCTTCAATACGATCGGCGCCACATCCACATCTTCGCTATCCGCATCATCGAAAGCTAACTTGTGCGGTGACCCTGCGTGGCTAACGTACTCAACCGCTTTTTGACAGTCTGCATATGTGATCGCGCGCGGCGCTTCGGCCGCCAATGAGCTTGCCAGTTCACGCATGAAGTCAGCAAGCACCCCAATCAGGCCGCCGGTAAGGAGATAGGTTTGCTGCGTCAATACTCGTGGAAGTACGTCAATGGGGTAGCCAGCCGCTGCAAACAAGCGCGCATAATTCACCACGCATGAAAAGTACGCCGACATCTGCTGGCTGTCGCTAGCATCGTATGGCAAGAAGCTACGTGCAGGACAAGCGCGACGGCGCAACTGTTCATTGGCAGAAAATAGCCTCTCTAGTCTAGGAATTCCAAACAAAATCAATGTCATGTTGAGTTTGTCAGTTAGAGTCTTAAGCCAGTCACTGGAGGCGCGCGGAGGCACCCGGGAGCCTTCATCAACGAGGTGCGATATTTCATCAAACACCACTACTCGTGTGCCGGCCAGGCGCAGCTGCGTCACCATCAAATCGAACATCGCTCCGGCTGTCATCCGGCCAGAAACCTCAATTCCCAATGCGCGCAGTACGCTTTTTGGGAGCAATTTGGCTGTGGCAGATTGAGGCACTTCCACCACCAATACTGGCACGCGGCGGCGACCGTCGATGCGGGTTTCACGGTAGTCGCGCGCGAGTGTGGCAATGAGGGAAGATTTACCCACCCCACTAGGCCCAGGCACCCGCATAATTTTTGGAGCGAAATCAACGAGAGCGTCATCGATGCGTTGTTTAAGTACACGTAAATGCTCCATAAACATCGGGTGAGGAAGCTCACAAGTCTCGATATCCCGACGCAATTTTTGAGCTGGCGTCACAGTAGTTTTTCTCCTGTCGTTCTGTTCACAATAGTCATCAGCGGTGCATCGTCGTACGAGACGGGCTCCTGAATTTCTTCAACGGGTAATGAATGTTCAGCCGAAGGTAAAGGGCCAAACGGGGCAGTCGGTGAAAGCGGCCGATCCATCGTCCGCTGGATGGCCGAGTATTCTTTGGCTCGGCGGACCGTTTCCTTATTTTCTTCACGTTTGCCGCGCGATTTTCCTTTCCGTGCTTTTCTATTTCCGGCTACCGCTTCATCAAGGTCTCGCTGGAATTTCCCCTTCGCATCTGGAACGTCCCAGTCATCCAAGCCCGCATCAAATCGTTCCTTAGCTTCCGCAAATGTCCATGCAGGCGTTTCTGGACGGACATGTTCGTGCGTAAGCGTGATAAGCGGTAGGTCATCGTCCTCATAAACGTATACCTGGCGAAAATCGTCGGGGTTATAAACCACGTGGAGCGACGCGCGGTCACCGTATTTGCCCAACAGATATGAAATTGGGTCCCCCTTGTAACGAAACCCGTGTGCAATCGTGATGCCAGTCTTGGCACTCAGCGTGCAATACTTATGCTCGAAAAGCGCTGTAAGCCATTGCCGGCGAGACGGCGGCATGGTGATAGGAACTCCCCTGTCTTCCGTCAGATAATTCAAGCGCTCAAGCGGCGTCTTTCCTTTGACTGATTCGACAAGGAGTTCATCCCAGCGCAGACGGTCGAGCGGAGAATTGATCCAACTCTCGTAAAGCCATCGGACAATCCACTTCTCAAGCTCGTCCATAGTCATCAAGTCATCGCCTAAGGCCTCCGGATCACGCCTACCGTCCTTTCCTTCGAAACGTGTACACCCAGGTAGAAGCTGTAACGCGTCCTTAAGCGACCTGTTCAGACGCTCAATGAATGGCTTACCTTGCGCTTCCTTCGCCTTGCAATGCTTGACGTCTATCTCCAACAATTCCAAGCGAACGATTCGGCCGCCCTTAGTCTCCGGACCATTATCAAAAATGACTTGGCTAGGCGTACCATATATATTCAGTGCATGTGCGACACCCAGCTCCTTGAAGCGGGCCACCTTGGCCGGGGTCAAATACATCTCAATGCATAACAGCGAGTCTATTTCCCGAGGGGCGCCAATCACAAGACGCCATCCCACTGGATACCCAGTGCAGACATCTATTGCCAATATCAAATAGATTGTTCGAGCGACGCCATGGGGAGTGCGTACTACGAATGGTAGATGCAATGCATCCTGTTCAATTCGAGCGAAAGGAAACGCCGCCCGAATGCGCCTTTTAGCGAAAGACTTTCCAGCGACCCGGTTCAGTGGATCCATCCGATCATATTCAGCATCTGCGGTCAGCTCTTCTATAGCGGTAGCTATGAATTTTCGGCTTATAGAGCATTGGGCAACATGTAGTCCGCGACGCCGAGCTTCACGGTTGACGTAGTTGGTCAGATCCAGAACTGTCCACTTGGACTCCGTGACAAGAAACTCATTCTGAATTACACCTTGGACAAATTCGATAAGCTCAATCGAGTACCTAGCCGTTCGATTGCCCTTATTTTTGTCTCCTTTAAGAACCGGCAGGCCGAGTAGTTGGTTCTTATGCGCTCGGAACAGGGTCGGACGGGATGGAAATCTGCAGGAAATTAGTTTGTCTGCGTTTTCTTTCTCGTAGGCTTCACGAGCATGGGAAATCGCTGCATTAAACGATAGTTTCCATTTCGAGCAGATGGCATCGATACGCCGAAGTGCATCCTGGAGCAATCTAACCTGGGCATGAAGTTTCGGATTATCGTACTGGGCGGCGATCCCAACGCGAGGTAGCCCCTTTCGACGCAGTATTAGGCATCCAGTTGCGATTCGGTCCCGAATGCCGGATTCGTCGACATAGCGGGCCTCACGTTTATTTACTGAGATGGACCCGACACCACCAATAGGATCAAACTAAGGTTTCATCCAATTTCAGTGTGGAGGTGTGTCATGGATATCGACATTCTCGGAATTGACTTGGCTAAACGGGTGTTCCAGTTGCAT
>NZ_JAELUH010000261.1 GCF_016429215.1 Herbaspirillum sp. ASV7
ATTATATCCGGAGCATCATGCCATCACCATTGAGAATAATAATAAAGTGTTTGTCGCCGAAATAATCTTACAAATATGAACTGTATCGAAATAGATGATGAGCCATTGGCCCGGGAGAAAATCCGGATGTTAATTGAAAAAGATGGAACATTACAGCTGCTGGGATGCTTTGACAGTCCCGCAAAAGCCGGTGGATTCCTGGAGTTGAATCAGGTGGATTTGATCTTTCTGGATATCCGGATGCAGGGTGTAAGCGGACTGGATTTTGCAAGGGATTATCAGGGGGAGGCGATGGTGATTTTTACCTCTGCTCACGGAGGATATGCATTGGATAGTTATGATGTGCGTGCGGTTGATTTTCTGGTGAAACCTATTCATCCGATGCGTTTCACAC
>NZ_JAELUH010000262.1 GCF_016429215.1 Herbaspirillum sp. ASV7
GGGTACGGGTTTTTAAATCAAACCGTTGTTCCAGGAATTCGTATGCAGTATAAACTTTTAGCTTATGGAATATAGGTACAAAGGTGATACAGAGTACAAACATGGCCAGTGGCAGGCCGAAATAATATTGCACGAAACGCATGCCGTCCGTGTATGCCTGTCCTGGTGCAGATATGAAAGTAATGGCACTCGCCTGTGTCCCGATAATCGACAATAAAACGATGTACCAGGGCATAGATTGATTACCCAGGAAATAACTCTCCATGTTCTGTTTACCCCTGCTCTTCCAAATGCCATACAAGACAATAAAGGAGAGCGTGGCAACAAGTACAATCCAGTCTAACGAACTCATGAAAATGCTTTGGTGAATAAATAGAAGAGAATGATAAGCAC
>NZ_JAELUH010000263.1 GCF_016429215.1 Herbaspirillum sp. ASV7
CCCCCCCCCCCCCCCCCCCCCCCCCCCCCCCCCCCCCCCCCCCCCCCCCCCCCCCCCCCCCCCCTCTTTCCTGATCCCCCCCCCACCGACATCTACACTTGTAGTGTATCGTCGGCAGCGTCAGATGTGTATAAGAGACAGCGACGACCTGCGCGACATCCAGGCCGGCCGCGCGGCCGGCATGCCCACGGTGGCCGATCTTTTCCTGGGTCTGCTCGATGGCGATCTTCCTGACCAGGTAGGACAGAGCCCTGTCTCTTATACACATCTCCGAGCCCACGAGACTCCGTTATGTATCGCGTATTCCGTCTTCTGCTTGAAAAAGGGGGGGGGGGGGGGGGGGGGGGGGGGGGGGGGGGGGGGGGGGGGGGGGGGGGGGGGGGGGGGGGGGG
>NZ_JAELUH010000264.1 GCF_016429215.1 Herbaspirillum sp. ASV7
TTTTATGCCTGATTTTAACCTGAATGATAGCCTCAACCTCTTTTCCAAGTTCACTTTCCGCCGCGCTTTAAACGCCGGAAAAGTACTCGGAAGTTATTTCGCCAGCAAATGGACCGGAAAACCTGTTCAATGGGGATATCCTATTTCAATATCTTTTGAACCAACCACCTCCTGTAATCTGCGTTGCCCGGAATGTCCGAGCGGCCTGAGAGCCTTCACCCGCCCTACCGGCATGCTGCAACAGGACTTTTTTAAGCAAACCATCGACGAAATTCATAAAGAGCTGCTCTACCTGATCTTCTATTTTCAGGGAGAACCCTTTCTGAATCCCGGTTTCCTGGACATGGTAAAGTATGCTTCTGAAAAAGGTATCTACACCGCTACTTCCACC
>NZ_JAELUH010000265.1 GCF_016429215.1 Herbaspirillum sp. ASV7
CCCCCCCCCCCCCCCCCCCCCCCCCCCCCCCCCCCCCCCCCCCCCCCCCCCCCCCCCCCCCCCCCCCTTTACAAGCAGAAGACGGCATACCCGATACATAACGGAGTCTCGTGGGCTCGGAGATGTGTATAAGAGACAGCCGCGATGGCTGGCCATCGCGGGGGGAGGCTTGCACCCTGGAGAAACCGCACCATGAACACCATTGCCACCGCCGACAAGTACGATGACTGGGTCGAGAAGCTGGGGGGGGGGGGGGGGGGGGGCACATCTGACGCTGCCGACGATACACTACAAGTGTAGTTGTCGGGGGGGGGCGGGTGGGGAGTGGGGGGGGGGGGGGGGGGGGGGGGGGGGGGGGGGGGGGGGGGGGGGGGGGGGGGGGGGGGGGGG
>NZ_JAELUH010000266.1 GCF_016429215.1 Herbaspirillum sp. ASV7
CCCCGGCGCCATGATCCATTATAAAGGGAAAAAGATGGGCGTGAATCTGCTGAAAAACCAGGGTGGAACAGATCCTATGCAAACCATGAATAATTCCGAATCTCTGTTGGAATACCAGTTTGCCAGCGCTATCAGCAAATTACAGGAAGATCATAAACCTCTGATCGGGTATATGCTTGGACATGGAGAATCTCTTGGGGCGGAAGTTTATGACGCTCTCACTACCCTCCAGAGCAATTACAACCTGGATACGCTGACCCTGCAAGGCACTCCATACATACCGAAAGATTTCACTGTAATATTATTTGCCAAGCCTGCGGAAGCGTTTAGTGATGCGGATAAACTGAAGATTGATCAGTATGTGATGAATGGTGGGAAAGTATTATGG
>NZ_JAELUH010000267.1 GCF_016429215.1 Herbaspirillum sp. ASV7
CCCCCCCCCCCCCCCCCCCCCCCCCCCCCCCCCCCCCCCCCCCCCCCCCCCCCCCCCCCCGCCTTTTTTCAAGCAGTAGTCGGAATACGAGATACATAACGGAGTCTCGTGGGCTCGGAGATGTGTATAAGAGACTGGTCGTAGGCAAGCCGGCAGGCGTGGCCGGCAGCACGCTGGCGGTCTGCGGTAGACCTTGCGGCAGCAGCTTCTCGTCCACATCGCCGCCCACCAGCAGGCGCAGGGCATTGATGGGGGGGGGGGGGGGGGGGGGACGCTGCCGACGATACACTACAAGTGTATGAGGCGGGGGTAGCCCGGTAAGAAGAAGGGGGGGGGGGGGGGGGGGGGGGGGGGGGGGGGGGGGGGGGGGGGGGGGGGGGGGGGGGGG
>NZ_JAELUH010000268.1 GCF_016429215.1 Herbaspirillum sp. ASV7
CATTAAGAAAATGGAGGCTGAAAACCCTGATGAACTCACTGAAGCTTTTTACCGTAACCTGGAATTCGGAACTGGCGGACTCCGTGGCGTGATGGGCGTAGGTACCAACCGGATGAATAAATATACTGTTGGAATGGCTACCCAGGGGTTTGCCAACTACCTGAAACAGAGCTTTGAAGGAGAGATTAAAGTAGCCCTGGCACACGATAGCCGTAACAATTCCCGTTTCTTTGCGGAAACAGCTGCCAACGTTTTCGCTGCCAATGGCATCAAAGTATACCTGTTTGAAAGCCTCCGCCCTACTCCGGAGCTGTCTTTCACTATCCGTCACCTGCAATGCCAGGGCGGTGTGGTATGTACTGCTTCCCATAACCCAAGGGAGTACAA
>NZ_JAELUH010000269.1 GCF_016429215.1 Herbaspirillum sp. ASV7
GAGCTAATGCCCGCCAGACCTATGCCCAGGCATAATAAAGCAAGTTTTTTCATAACGGTAGTTGTGGATTAATACCTCCAAATTAAGCCTCCTTTTTGATTTATGCAAACGATTGCATAAAATTCTCAGATTCCGATAGTTTTATGCTTTAATTTAGTGCCACTCAAAATAGCGCATAAGGCTATACGAAAAAGGCCGTTAAATCGGGAATGACTATGTACAGAGTATTATGCCTGCTGATGTTGGCAGCAACAACCGGCTGTTATAGCAATCAGTCGGTGGAGGAAACAGACCAGGTGGCCGTAGCGGCGCCCGCAGAGAACCTGGATTCGCCAGAAGAGAGAAATTCGAATATGGAAACCCGCCAGGATATATCCTGGGAAACCG
>NZ_JAELUH010000027.1 GCF_016429215.1 Herbaspirillum sp. ASV7
GGAAGTGATCGCCCGTATCGCCGGCTTCGGTGCCTATTCGCGCCTGAAGTTCGAATCCGGCGGCCACCGCGTGCAACGCGTACCGGCCACCGAGACCCAGGGCCGTATCCATACCTCGGCCTGCACCGTGGCGGTGATGCCGGAGGCCGATGAAGTCGAGGACGTCGATATCAATCCGGCCGATATCCGCATCGATACCTACCGCGCCTCCGGTGCCGGTGGGCAGCACATCAACAAGACCGATTCGGCCGTGCGCATCACCCACCTGCCCACCGGCATCGTGGTGGAATGCCAGGATGACCGCAGCCAGCACAAGAACAAGGCGCAAGCCATGAAGGTCCTGGCCGCGCGCATCAAGGACGTACAACTGCGCGAGCAGCAGTCCAAGGAAGCCGCTACCCGCAAGTCCCTGATCGGCTCGGGTGACCGCAGCGAGCGCATCCGCACCTACAACTTCCCGCAGGGTCGCATGACCGACCATCGCATCAACCTGACCCTGTACAAGCTGGACTTCATCATGGACGGTGACCTCGATGAACTCACCAATGCCCTCATCACCGAACACCAGGCCGAACTGCTGGCGCAACTGGGCGACGATTGAGGAAGCACTGACAGTTTCCTGACAACCGGAACCAAAAGGTATGATGCTGTTCTGAAACAAACGTCCAGGCCCGCCTGAGGGGGCGGCTGCAGACTATCGGGGCTGTCCACTACAATCACGCCATGACTTGCGGTTGCAAGCCGTTGTCATCCTCATTGTCCGAGAATTGATCGAATCGATATGAAATCATCCAAAGCGGTTTTCCTGCTGGTGGCGCTGGTCTGCATCGCGCTGCTGGGCTTCGCCATGTATCTGCAGATCGTTGAAGAGATGCAGCCTTGTCCGCTGTGCGTGATCCAGCGCTACATGTTCGTGCTGGTGGCGGCGTTTGCGCTGCTGGGCTACTTCATGCCGCTGCCGGCCCGCCGCGGCGGCGCCGCGCTGGGTGTGCTGGCCGCGCTGGGCGGTGCCGGCACGGCCATCTGGCACCTGTACGTGAAAGCGCATCCGGGGGTGTCCTGCACCACCGACCCGTTGGAGACGGCATTGAACCAGCTGCCTACGGCCAAGCTGTGGCCGCAGATGTTTACCGCCGACGGCTTCTGCTCGGCGCCGTGGCCGCCGGTGTTCGGCCTGCAGATCCCGACCTGGTCGCTGATCTGGTTCAGTCTGCTGGCGCTGGTGCTGCTGGTGCAGGTCTTTGCCAGGGCGCCCCGCTCGACCATCTGGAAGTGATGACGACGCCGTCCCACTACGCCGGCTGCACGCTGGCGACGGTCTTGAAGACGGCGCCGCTGGATCCGCTGGAAAACCGCATCCTGCTCTGCCATGCCTTGCGGCTCACGCGGGTGCAACTGATCACGCAATCGGAGCGTCGCCTGGACGTGGCCGAGGCCGATGCCCTGGCGGCCTTGCTGGCGCGGCGCCTGCGCGGCGAGCCGATCGCCTATATCGTCGGCCTGCGCGAATTCTATGGACTGGATTTCCGGGTCACGCCGGACGTGCTGATCCCGCGCCCGGATACCGAATTGCTGGTGGAACTGGCCATGGAAAGACTGCCGCAGCAGGGCAGTCTGCTTGACATGGGCACCGGATCCGGCGCCATCGCGGTGGCCATCGCCCATACGCGGCCCGATGCCAGCGTCACCGCCCTCGACGCCAGCGCAGCCGCGCTGGAAGTCGCGCGGGACAACGCCTTGGCCCACCGGGCCAGCGTGACACTGCTGCTGAGCGACTGGTACCAAGCCCTGTCCGCCAGCCAGAGCTTCGACGTGATCGCCTCCAATCCACCCTACATCGTCGCCGGTGACCATCACCTCTCGCAAGGCGACCTGCGCTTCGAGCCGGTCGATGCCCTGACCGATCACGCCGATGGCCTCTCCGACCTGCGCAGCATCATCGATGGCGCGCCCGCGCATCTCAAGCGCGGCGGCTGGCTGCTGATGGAACACGGCTACGACCAGGCCGCCGCCGTGCGCGCCCTGCTGGCCGGCAGCGGCTTTGCCGAGGTGCAGAGCTGGCGTGACCTGGCCGGCATCGAGCGCGTCAGCGGCGCCCGCCTGCCCTGAACCTCCGGGCCGCCACGCTCAGGCGGCCTCCTTACCCCCACCCTGCGGACGCTGCGGCCGGCCGATCTCGGCCAGCAAGGCGGCCTCCTTCTGCCTGGCCGCCTGCAGGTGACGTTCCTTGACGTGGCCGTAGCCGCGTATGTCTTCCGGCACGCGCGCCACGGCCACGACCTGCTCCAGGTTGTCGGCACTGAGCTGGTCGAGCAGGCGCGTGATCGTCTGGCGATAGTCACCGATCAGGGCGCGCTCCTGGCGACGTTCCTCGGTATGACCGAAGGGATCGAAGACCGTCCCGCGCAGGAAGCGCAGCTTGGCCAGCACACCAAAGGCCGGCATCATCCAGCTGCCGTACTGCTGCTTGCGCAGATGCCCCTTGTCGTCACGACGCGCCAGCAAGGGCGGCGCCAGGTGGAAGCGCAACTTGTAATCACCCTCGAACATGCCGGCGATCTTGTCGCGGAAGCTGCGGTCGGTATAGAGACGGGCGACCTCGTATTCATCCTTGTAGGCCATCAGCTTGAAGAGGTACTGCGCCACCGCGCGGCTGAGCTTGAGCGCACGGCCGGCCTGGCCCAGGCTGCTTTCGCGCGCGCGCACCTGCTGCACGAAGTCGCTGTAGCTACGGGCATAGGCGGCGTTCTGGTAGTCGGTGAGGAAGGCCACGCGACGCTCCAGCAATTCATCCAGCGTGGGCGTGCGCTTGAACTCGATCACCTGGGCCGTGGCCCCGTTGCGTCCGGCCGCCGTCTGGACAAAGGCCAGGTCATGCGCGGCCACGCGGCCCCAGGCGAAGGCCTGCTTGTTGAATTCCACCTGCAGCGCATTGAGTTCGATGGCGCGCAGCAAGGCCGCTTCCGACAAGGGTACCCAACCGCGTTGCCAGGCATAGCCCAGCATGAACATGTTGGTGGCGATGGCGTCGCCCATCAAGGCGGTGGCGATGTGACCGGCGTCGACCAGGGAGAGATTGTCACGCCCGCAGGCCCGCGCGATCTCGCCCTCGCTGGAGGCGGTGGGGAATTGCCAGTCCGGATTGCGCACGAACGCCGCCGTAGGCATCTGGGTCGAATTGACGGCCGCGCGGGTGCGGCCCTCGCCCATGCGTGAGAGGGCATCACGACTGGCGGTGACGATCACGTCGCAACCGATCACCAGGTCCGCCATGCCGGTGCCGACCCGGGTCGAGTAGATATGGTCGGCATGCTCGGCCACCCGCACGTGGGACATCACCGGACCGCCCTTCTGTGCCAGGCCGCTCATGTCCAGCACCGAGCAGGCGCGCCCTTCGACGTGCGCAGCCATGGCGATGATCTGGCCAATGGTGATGACACCGGTGCCGCCCACGCCCGTGACCAGGATGCCGTAGGGCTGGGCCAGTCCCGGCAGCGCCGGCTGCGGCAAGGTGGGCAGGGCCGGGCCGGATTGCGCCTTGGCGCGCGCCGGCTTCTTCAGGGATCCACCCTCCACCGTCACGAAGCTGGGGCAGAAGCCGCTCACGCAGGAGTAATCCTTGTTGCAGGAGGACTGGTTGATCTGGCGCTTGCGGCCGAACTCGGTTTCCAGCGGCTCCACCGACAGGCAGTTCGACTGCACGCTGCAGTCGCCGCAGCCCTCGCACACGGCTTCGTTGATGACGGCGCGCTTGGCCGGATCGGGATAGGCATTGCGTTTGCGGCGACGGCGCTTTTCCGAGGCGCAGGTCTGGTCGTAGATCATGGCCGAGACACCGGCGACCTCGCGCAATTCGCGTTGGACGGCATCGAGCTCGCTACGATGGCGGATGGTCACGCCCTCGGCCCACTGGGTGCCAGCCGGGTACTTGTCCGGCTCGTCGGTGACCACGATGATGGGACGCACGTTCTCGGCCGCCAGCTGGCGCGAGATCATGGCCGGATCGAGCGGACCGTCGAATTCCTGGCCACCGGTCATGGCCACCGCATCGTTGTAGAGGATCTTGTAGGTGATGTTGACCTTGGCGGCGACCGAGGCGCGCACGGCCAACAGGCCCGAGTGGAAGTAGGTGCCATCGCCCAGGTTGGCGAAGACATGCTTCTCGCTCGTGAACGGTGCCTGCCCCACCCAGGTCACGCCCTCGCCGCCCATGTGCGTGAAGAGCTGGGTCTCGCGGTCCATCCAGGTCACCATGTAGTGGCAACCGATGCCGGCCAGGCCACGGCTGCCTTCGGGCAGCTTGGTGGAGGTGTTGTGCGGGCAGCCCGAGCAGAAGTGCGGGATGCGGTCCTTCTCGGGGTCGGGCTTGCTGCTGATGTTGAGGGCCGCTTCCTTGGCTTCCAGGTAGGCCACGCGGGTGCGCACCCGCTGCTCCACCGGATGGCCGGCGAAGTAGCGCGAAATGCGAGTGGCGATCGCGCGTGCGATCTGCGCCGGATTGAGTTCATAGGTTGCCGGCAGCAGCCAGTTGCCATGGCCGTCACGCTGCGAACCGCTCCATTCACCGGTGTCGTCGAACTTGCCGACCACGCGCGGACGGACGTCGTCGCGCCAGTTGTAGAGTTCTTCCTTCAACTGGTATTCGAGGATCTGGCGCTTCTCTTCCACCACCAGGATCTCATCCAGGCCCTGGGCGAACTCGCGCACGCCTTCGGCCTCCAGCGGCCAGGTCATGCCGACCTTGTAGAGACGGATGCCGATGTCGCTGGCCACCTGTTCGTCGATGCCCAGGTCTTCCAGGGCCTGGCGTGTATCGAGATAGGACTTGCCGGCGGTGATGATGCCGATGCGTGCGCGCGGGCTGTCCCAGATGATGCGGTTGAGCTTGTTGACGCGCGCATAGGCCAGCGCGGCATACCATTTGTAGTTGATCATCCGCGCTTCCTGGCCCAGCACGGTATCGGGTACGCGGATGTTGAGGCCATCGGGAGGCAGGGCGAAATCCTCGGGCAACTGGATCTTTACCCGGTCCGGATCAATCATCACCGACATGCCCGACTCGACCAGATCGGTCACGCATTTCATGGCCACCCAGAGGCCCGTGTAGCGGCTCATGGCCCAGCCGTGCAGGCCATAGTCGAGGTATTCCTGCACCGAGGACGGATAGAGCACCGGGATGCCGCAGGCCTTCAGGATATGCTCGCTCTGGTGCGCGGCGGTGGAGGACTTGGCGGCATGGTCGTCGCCGGCAATGACCAGCACGCCGCCATGCTTGGAGGTGCCGGCCATGTTGGCATGCTTGAAGACGTCGCCGCAGCGGTCCACGCCCGGCCCCTTGCCATACCACAGGGAGAACACGCCATCGTATTGCGCACCCTCGAAGAGATTGACCTGCTGGGTGCCCCAGACACTGGTGGCGGCCAGGTCCTCGTTCATGCCGGGGTGGAACCTGATCTGCCTGGCGGCGAGGTACTTGCGGGCTTTCTCGGCGGTCTGGTCGACCGAGCCCAGGGGCGAGCCGCGATAGCCGGTGATGAATCCGGCCGTATTCAGGCCGGCGCGCTCGTCATATTGCCGCTGCAGCATCGGCAGGCGGATCAGCGCCTGGATGCCGGTCATGAAGACACGGCCGCGCTCCAGCGCGTACTTGTCGTCCAGAGATACATCGTCCAGCAGCAGGCGCTGTCCGGATGGTAGGGGTGCGTTCATGTGGTCTCCGTGCCAAAAATCTTGTTTTTGCTTGCACATGGGCCCGATCAGGCGGGCTGTGTCGACTCATCGGTCTTGTGGACCGGGTTCGTGTTATGTAGTCAAGTTAGCACAAGGGCCAGCACCCCGCTACGCACGCCGCAGCAGGGTTTCAGGGCTTTTTTGGCATACCGGAAACACTTTCCGCAGGACCTGCGGTGTTAAAGGATGAGCGGAGAAGAAAATGCCGGAAAGCGCAAAACAACAATATTTCCGGCTGAAAAAAAATTATCCTGCCCGGCGATGCAAGGCAGTAAGTGTTACAGGCAAGACGCGAGTGTAACAACCGGTAAAAGACTTTGGCCCGTCTTCAGGCCTGGCGTTTAATGAGACCTACTTGAACAGCGATTGATTGGTATCTCTTACTGTGCAAGGTTCCTCCCCTCTAGTGTTGAAAGCACCACTAGCTCGCGGATCTGGCCTCCCCTGTCAGATCCGCTTTTTTTATCTACTGCGGCAAGAGCAGGTGGCCAGGCGGGCCACCGGCGCATCGGCGCATTCAGAGCGTGCCAGGCAAGTTGACTTCACCGGGCAGCAGGGTATTGGCCGGCAAGGCTTCCTGCTGTTTCAGGCGCTCGTAGAAGGGCGTGAAATCGGGCGCGGTGTCGTTGAAGAGCTGCTCGAAATCGCGAATGACGAAATAGGTTTCCTGGTAGGTGTCGATCTTGTAGAGCGTGCGCATGATGCGCTCGACCTGGAAGGGAACACGGTGCGGCTTGTCGCTGGAGAGGCAATACTCGACCTCGCCCCCCGAGGACAGGATGCCGGCGCCATAGATGCGCAGGCCCTGCTCGCTCTGGATCAGGCCGAACTCGATGGTGTACCAGTACAGGCGCGCCAGGTAGGCCAGGCCGTCGAGCTTCAAGGCCTTCAGGCCGCCCTTGCCGTATTCCTGCAGGTGGTTGGCGAAGATGGGATTGAACAGCAGCGGCACGTGGCCGAAGAAGTCGTGGAACACGTCGGGCTCGACGATGTAGTCGAACTCATGCTCCTCGCGCAGCCACACCGTGACCGGGAAGCGGCGGTTGGCCAGGTGCTCGAAGAAGGTCTGGTCCGGCACCAGGCCCGGCACGGCCACCAGCTGCCAGCCGGTGGCCTTGTAGAGGGCCTCGGTGGTACGGTCGAAACGCGGGATGCCATGCGAGACATCGAGCGCCTTCAGGCTGTCGATGAAGACATCGCAGGCACGCCCCGGGATCAGCTTGGCCTGGCGTTCATAGAGGCGGCGCCACAACGCGTGCTGGGCCGGCGTGTAGGCTTCCCAGTCCTGGGCCACGACGTAGTTGGCGTCAGCCCGGCTGTAGTCGCCGCGCAAGGCTCCGCTATCGGACTTGGTGGCGACGGTGGCGAAGAAATCATCGGTATTGGGATTGGTGCTCATGGCATACCCGTTATCAAAGTGAGGCGCATATTATGCGCCCCCTCGACGCAGAGGTCATGTGCGACCGCGCAAATGGCGCGGAGCAGAGATCAGGATGCGGGCGGCGGGCCGCCGTCCTTCTTTCCGGCGCCGATGCCGGTGACGCGCGCGCCCCATTTCAGCAGGGCCTTGAAGTTGGCCTTGACGATGTAGTCCAGCATGGCGACCTGCTCTTCCACCGCCTCCTGGAATACGGTCGCGGAGTTGGCCGGCTTGATCTTGAGGTAGGCATCGGCCTCGCCATAGTCGCGATGGATTTCCATGCCAGCCTTCTTGGCGATGTGCATCATCACCTTGTTGGAGGAGAGGCAGTGCATGTACAGCGTATCGACGTCGGCATTGCGGCAGCGCATGGCCGCGCGCATGAACAGACGCGTGCCCACGCCCAGGCCGCGTGCCGCAGCGCTGACCGACACGCCGAACTCGGCCACCACCGGCTTGATGGTGGCGCCGCTGATGCGCGTGGTTTCCTTGGGAGCGAAGGCCAGGTGCCCCACCCCCAACAGGCGCAGGCGACGATCATAGACGCCGAAGACGGTATCGCGATCGAAGTCGATATGCTCGACGTAGCGGGCCACCATCTCATCGGAGAGCTTGGAGCCGAAACGCAAGAGGCGGTCCTTTTCTTCCAGCGCCAGGAAATGACGCATCAGGTGCCGGCGCGCACGCGGTGACAGTTCCTTGACGAAGACGATGGGCTTGTCGTGGTGCTCCGGCGTGCCGGTGCCGCCGGTGGCAGCACCGGCACCAGCGGCGCTGTCGGACTGGCCTCGCAGGCGTCTGATCAGGGAAGAAACGGGATTGGTCATCGGCTTGCTCTCAGGGCTGCGCCGGCGGCTGGCGCTCGACGTAGGCGGCCACCTGGGCGCTACGCGCGGCCTGGATGGCCTCGGGAATGCGTTGCGGCTGTGCCTGGTGCTGGCCGGCGATGGCACCGGCATCGATATCCTGGGCGGCCTGCAGCGCGCCTTCCAGGTAGGCGGCCTGCGGGAAGGGTTGCAGCTCCAGGCCGGTCCGCCCGCGATGGTCGCATTCGGCGGCGCGCAGCATGTCGATGAAGCGCTGCGGCTTGCGGAAGGCATCGCAACGCGCGAACAACTTGACCAGGGTATCCGGGCGCATCTCGAAGGCGCGGCCGACGTTGCCGTGCTCGCGCGCCGTCATCAGGGCCAGGTCACGGCAGTCACCGGGGACCTTCAGGCGGGCGCAGACCTGCTCAGCCAATTGCGCGCTGCGTGCTTCGTGGCCGTGATGGCGCGGCCACATCTCCGGAGGCGTGGTGCCCTTGCCAAGATCATGCAGCAGCGCGGCAAAGCGTACCGGCAGGGCAAACCCTTGTGCGGCGGCCCAGTCGATCACCAGCATCACATGTACGCCGGTGTCGATCTCGGGATGCCACTTCTCCGGCTGCGGCACGCCCCACAGAGCGTCAAGCTCTGGCAGGATGCGCTGCAAGGCGCCACAGCCGCGCAAGACCTCGAACATGCGCGAGGGCGTCTTCTCCATCAGACCGCGCGAAAGCTCCTGCCACACGCGTTCGGGCACCAACGCATCGACCTCGCCCTCCTCGACCATGCGCCGCATCAGCGCATTGGTCTCGGGCGCCACCGTGAAGTCGGCAAAGCGGGCGGCGAAACGCGCTACGCGCAGGATGCGTACCGGGTCCTCGATGAAGGCGTCGGAGACATGGCGAAACACCCGCGCGGCGATGTCCTCACGGCCGTGATAGGGATCGACCAGGCTGCCATCCTCGTCTTGGGCAATGGCGTTGATGGTCAGGTCGCGGCGCGCCAGGTCGTCTTCCAGCGTCACTTCGGGGGCGGCATGGAAGGCGAATCCCTTGTAGCCGGGCGCGGTCTTGCGCTCGGTGCGTGCCAGCGCATATTCTTCCTGCGACTCGGGGTGCAGGAACACCGGAAAATCCTTGCCCACCGGGCGAAAGCCGAGGTCGAGCAACTGCTGCGGCGTGGCTCCGACCACCACGTGGTCGCGGTCCTTCACCGGCAGGCCCAGCAAGCCGTCGCGCACTGCGCCGCCGACGGTGTAGATCTTCATCGCGTGTGCCTCACTTGTGGTCCGGAAGGACTTCCTTCTCGGCCAGGGCCTCGGCGATCCATCGCGCCACCGCCGGATGCGCGCACACGCGGTCGGCATAGGCTTGCAGGGCCGGCGCCAGCGGCACCTGGTAGCTGACGAAGCGCATCACCACCGGGGCATAGAAGGCATCGGCAATGGAGAAGTCACCGAAGAGGAATTCATGATGGCCGAATTGTGACAGGCATTCTTCCCAGATCTCGCAGACGCGGGCGATATCGGCCTGGGCGGCGGCCGTGCGGCCCTGCCCCGGGTAGCGCGCGCGGATATCCATGCTCATGGCGCTGCGCAGGCCGGCAAAACCGGAGTGCATCTCGGCCGTGATGCTGCGGGCGATGGCGCGGGCATCGGTGCGGGCAGGCCACAGGCCGCGATCGGGGAACTGCTCGGCCAGGTATTCGCAGATGGACAGCGAGTCCCAGATCGCCATGTCGCCATCGAGCAGCACCGGTACCCGGCCGGAGCCGGTGTAGCGGGCGATCTCGTTGGCGGTCTCGGGCTGGTCCAGCAGCACGCGCACTTCCTTGAAGGGGATGTCGAAGGCGACCATGGTCACCCACGGCCGCATCGACCAGGATGAGTAATTCTTGTTGCCGATCACCAGGGTAGGCATGTGACGGCCGGCTTTTTGCAGCGTCTCGGACAATACCGGATCAAGTTCTGTGTCTTGCATGTTGGCTCGTTTCTAGGAAGTCGGAAGACGTCGCAGGCGCCTGCTCAGCGACGTGCGTTGCTGCGGAAATAATCGTACTGCTGCTGCGGACTGCGTGCCGACAGATAGGCTGGGACGATCTCCTCGATCGCCCTGGGCGTCAATTGCAACTCCGGCGCCAGCGGCGCGGACAACACATTATCCACGCGCATGGATGCCACGTTGTCGCGGCTCATCAGCTTGCCCGGCAAATGCTCCAGCGCGAAGGCTTGCAACCAGCCCAGCGCCGGTGGCAACGCGATGATGGGACGCGGATGACCGCAATACCAGCCGGACAGGCGCACCAGCTCACGCAGGCTGTAGCAAGCCGGTCCGCCCAGTTCGAATACCTTGCCGCCCAGCCTGGGCAAGCTCAGCGCATTGGCAAAGGCCTGCGCCACGTCGCCCACGTAGACGGGCTGGAAGCGTGCCTCGGCGCTGCCCAGCGGGATCACCGGGAAACTGCGGTTCAGACTGGCGAACATGTTGAGGAAGTGGTCGCCTTCGCCAAACACCACCGAGGGCCGCAAGACGGCCACGTCCAGCGCCGGTGCCGACAGGGCTTCGCGCTCGCCGGCAGCCTTGGAGCGCAGGTACATGGAGGGCCCCTGCGCATCGGCACCCAGCGCACTCATGTGCAGATAGCGCCGCACGCCCTGCTCCACGCAGGCAGCCACGATACGACGCGGCAGCTGCACGTGCTGGCGCGCGAAATCCGGTCCGTAAGGAGCACCGCCCCGTGCCGGACGCGACTGCAGGATACCGACCAGGTTGATGACGACATCGGCTTGGCCCACCAGTTGCGCCAGCACGGCGTCCTGGTGGATATCAGCCTGCACCACATTGACCACCGGCGACACCAGCAGATGCTTGGCGCGCTCGTAGCGGCGCGTGGGTACCGTGATGCGGTAGGCGGTACCGCTGCCGAGCAACTCCACCAGGCGCGTTCCGATGAAGCCGGAACCACCGATGACGAGAATCTTCTTTACTGCCATGCAAATGCCTCCGATTTGCTCAATACCGCCTGGCCCATGCCGACGACACGGGCACCAGGATCAGGGCAGGTCGGTGGCGACGTTGGAATTGGGCGCCACCATGCCCATGCGTTGCTTCAGCGACTGCGGACGGTTCTCGAACATGGCCGCATAGTAAGTCGCATTGGACATCACGTTCTTGACATAGCCCCGGGTTTCATTGAAGGGGATGATCTCGGCAAAGATTGCGCCTTCCACCGGACGCGGCAAGGTCGCGCGCCAGGTGCGCGGACGCCCCGGACCGGCGTTGTAACCGGCCGTGGCCAGGGTCTCCGAGCCTTCCAGGTTGTTGAGCACCATGTCCAGGTAGCTGGTACCCAGCAGCAGGTTGGTGTTGATGTCGTTGACCTGGTCAGCGGTGAACTCGGTCATGCCGATCTTCTTGGCCACGAACTTGGCCGTGGCCGGCATGATCTGCATCAGGCCGGAGGCGCCCACATGCGAACGGGCCGCCTTGATGAAGCGTGACTCCTGGCGGATCAGGCCATAGACCCAGGCATTCTCCATCCCCAAGGGACGGGTGGCGGCATTCATCTCGGTCAGGTGCGGCGCCGGGAAGCGCTGGGTGAAATCGAATTCGGCGCGGGTGCGGTCGGAGGTATTGACCATGCGGTCCAGCACATCGCTCTGACGCGCGTATTCGGCCACTGCCAGCAACTGGCGGTCGCTCAGGTTGCGCAGTTCCCAGTTCCATTCGCGGATGGCTTCGAAGCGCAGGTTCAACTGGTAGAACTTGAGCGAGCGCTTGAAACCGGCGTTCTGGGAATACAAGGCCACTTCACCGGCACCCGGCGGCGTCGGGCCGGGCGGGATCGTTATCTTCTGGCCCAGCTCTTCCAGCGCCAGCTGGCCGTAGAAGCTGAAATTGGGAGCGATCGATTCGAACAGGCGACGTGCGGCCTCGTTCTGGCCATCTTCCTTCAAGGCGCGACCCAGCCAGTAGACCCAGGTGATATCGCTGCGCAGTGGCGCGGGCATGCCTTCGATGGTCTTGCGCACGGTCTTCCAGTCGCCGTCGCGCAGGGCCATGCGGACTTTCCATTGCATCGCGTCCTGCGACAGCGGTGCATCCTTGGCGCGACGCCAGTATTCCGAGGCTTCCGGGGCCAGCTTGTAGGAGGCCGACAGGGCGATCTGGGCCCAGCCCAGCGCGACTTCCTGGGACGTCATGTTGCGCGCGGCATCGGTGAGGTAGGTGGCGGCCTGGGAGGGATTGCTCCTGGCGATGCGTCCCAGTGCGATGATGTACAACTGGTGGTTGGCGGCACCACGACCCGGGCCCTTGGCCAGCATCAGGGCCGGGCGGTCCATCACCTGGGTCACGCTGACGTCACCGCTGTCGACCAGCACGGCGGCGCGGCGTGCCACGGTGGCATGGCTGTTCTCGGCCGCTTGGCGGATCTGGAACCAGACATCGGCTTCGCTGAACTGGCCATTCTGTGCCAGCGTGGCGATGAGGTCGCTGCAACCCTGGCCGTAGTCCTTGGGGGTGGTCAGCAAGGCACGCGCCTCGTCGGCGACATTGGCCCCCTTCAGGGCGCGGGAGTTCAGCGCGAAGCACTTGACCTGGGTATCGTCGTTGAGGATGAACTTGGGATACTGCTCGTCGAACACGGTCCAGTTGCCGGTCTTGCCCAGCGCCAGCAGCCAGTCGTTACGCAGGCGGTCGGCGATGGCCTGACCGTCCCAGCGGGCCAGGAAATCGCGGATCTCCTGTTCGCTGGCGCTGTAGTCGCGCACGCGCGGCTTGAGGCGGTAGTAGTCCACGTAGGATGGCAGCTCGTAGCCGGACAGGCGCTGCGCCAGGTCCTGGGCCAGAGCCGCATTGTCGCTGGAGGCCGCCTGGCGCAGCGCCAGGAAGATGTCATCCGGCGCGGCGTCGGGGGCCAGGCGTTTCTGGGCCTGGGCCGGCGGTGCCACGGCCAGCAGGGTGCCGGTGGCCAGTGCCAGCGGAAGCGCCAGGGAGGCGGCCAGCGAACGGAGGCGCTGGTTGAACGGATGATTCTTCGGACGCATACTCATGCAAGCTTCTTAATGCTGATTGATGAAACAAATGATGAACCCAAGCATAGCACGCGATTCCCTCGCCCCGGAGCCCGGGCAAGCGACCACCGCACAGCACAAAATCCTGTTGCGCGATGCCCTCCTGGCGCGCCGCAAGGCACTGTCCAGCCAGGACAAGGCCCACGCCGATGCGCGCCTGGTGCAGCGCCTGCTGGATTGGTGTGCCGCGCACGCCATCACCAGCCTGGGGGTGTACCAGCCGATCCGGCGCGAACCGGACCTGCTTGCGGCCTATAACGCGCTGGTGGCGCTGGGGGTGCACCTGAGCCTGCCGGTGGTGGTCGAGCGGGACGCGGCACTGGAATTCCGCGCCTGGCAGCCCGGCGATGTCCTGGAGAAAGAGCCACTGGGCACCCTGGTGCCGCCGGCCGGCACGGCCGTGGTGCAGCCGCAGGCCTTGCTGGTGCCTTGTGTGGGCTTCAATGAAAGGGGATACCGGCTGGGTTATGGCGGTGGCTACTATGACCGGACCCTGGCCGCTACGCCGCGCCCACTGGCGGTGGGCGTGTGCTATGGCTTCGGGTGCGTGGACTTCGAGGGAGAGCCGCACGACGTGCCGCTGGATCAGGTGCTGACCGATACTGACTGAACAATAAAAATACCGGACCTGGGTCCGGCATTTTTTCGTCGGGCGCGTGTGCGCGGCCTTATTTCACCAGCTGCTGCCAGATGGCCTGGGTCGGACCGGCCTGGTTCAGTGAATAGAAATGCAAGCCCGGCGCACCACCGGCCAGCAGGCGTTCGCACAGCTGCGTGACCACATCCAGGCCGAAGGCGCGGATGGACTCGGTATCATCGCCATAGCTGGCCAGCTTCAGGCGGATCCAGCGCGGGATCTCGGTGCCGCACATGTCCGAGAAGCGCATCAGCTGCGAATAGTTGGTGATGGGCATGATGCCGGCGATGACCGGTACCGTCGCGCCCAGCTTGGTGGCCTCGTCGACGAAGCGGAAATAGGCGTCCGCATTGTAGAAGTATTGCGTGATGGCCGAATTGGCACCGGCCTTGACCTTGCGCGCGTAGTTCTGCACGTCGTCCTGGGGCGAGCGGGCTTGTGGATGCATCTCCGGATAGGCCGCCACTTCGATGTGGAACCAGTCACCGGTCTCGGCGCGGATGAACTCGACCAGCTCATTGGCGTGGCGGAATTCGCTGGAGGCCTGGTCCATCGCGCCATAGCCGCTGGGCAGGTCGCCGCGCAGGGCGACCAGGCGCTTGATGCCGTTGGCGCGGTAGTCTTCCAGGATCGCGCGCAGGCTGGCGCGCGAACTGCCGATGCAGGACAGGTGCGGGGCAGCCTGGTGGCCTTCGCCGATGATTTCCAGCACGGTATCGCGGGTGCCTTGCTGGGTGGAGCCGCCGGCGCCGAAGGTCACCGAGAAATAGCGCGGATCCAGCGCGGCCAGCGTGGCGCGGGTGGCGCGCAGCTTTTGCGCGCCTTCCGCCGTCTTGGGCGGAAAGAATTCGATACTGAAATTATGCTTGCTCATTGATTCGATCCCGATTTCAGCAACAGCGTCGACAGCGCCCAGGACACCACGCTATAGAGCAGCGCGCCGCCAACAGCAGACCAGAATCCGGCGACATGGAAGCCACCCACCAGTTGCGCCACCACCCAGAACATCAGGCCGTTGATGACCAGGATGAACAGGCCCAGCGTCAGTAGCGTGACCGGCAGGGTCAACACCACCAGTATCGGGCGCACGATGGTATTGACGAACCCCAGGATCAGCGCGGCCAGCAGAGCCGAGCCAAAGCTGTCGACCTGCACGGAGTGCATCAGGTAGGGAACAGCCAGCAGGGCCAGGGCATTGATGAGCCAGGTCAGCAGCAAGCGCACGGTGATTCCTTTCGACCCCGTCGGGGGGAGTAGTAGACACCTGCGAAGTCCGCGCCGGGCGTGCTTCGCAGGTTGCAACGTCAACGTCGATGCGCAGGTCGGCCCTGGGGTCGGCCTGCGGCAACGATCAGTAACGGTAGTGCTCGGCCTTGTAGGGGCCGTCGATCTTCACGCCGATGTAGGCAGCCTGCTCGGGCGTCAGTTCGCTCAGTTGTGCGTTGAGCTTCTTCAACTGCAGGCGCGCGACCTTCTCGTCCAGGTGCTTGGGCAGCGTGTAGACGCCGACCGGATAGTCCTTGGTGTTGACGAACAGTTCGATCTGCGCAATGGTCTGGTTGGCAAACGAGGAGCTCATCACGTAGGACGGGTGGCCGGTGGCGCAACCCAGGTTGACCAGGCGGCCTTCGGCCAGGAGGATGATGCGCTTGCCGTCCGGGAAGATCACGTGGTCGACCTGCGGCTTGATGTTTTCCCAGGTGTACTGCTTCAGGGCGGCAACTTCGATTTCGTTGTCGAAGTGGCCGATGTTGCAGACGATGGCCTGGTCCTTCATCTTCTTCATGTGCTCATGGGTGATCACATGGTAGTTGCCGGTGCAGGTGACGAAGATGTCGCCGTGTTCGGCGGCGTAGTCCATGGTCACCACGCGATAGCCTTCCATGGCGGCCTGCAGGGCACAGATCGGGTCGATCTCGGTGACCCACACTTGCGCCGACAGCGCACGCAGGGCCTGGGCCGAGCCCTTGCCGACGTCACCGTAGCCAGCCACGATGGCGACCTTGCCGGCGATCATCACGTCGGTGGCGCGCTTGATGCCGTCCACCAGCGATTCGCGGCAGCCGTACAGGTTGTCGAACTTGGACTTGGTGACCGAATCGTTGACGTTGATGGCCGGGAAGGCCAGCTTGCCTTCCTTGTGCATCTGGTACAGGCGGTGCACGCCGGTGGTGGTCTCTTCGGTGACGCCCTTGATTTCCTTGAGGCGCTTGGAGTACCAGTTGGCATCCTTGGCCAGGTAACGCTTGATGGCGTTGAAGAGGCAGACCGCTTCTTCCGAGTCCGGCTTGTCCAGCACCGACAGGTCGGTCTCGGCACGGGCACCCAGGTGCAGCAGCAGGGTGGCATCGCCGCCGTCGTCGAGGATCATGTTCGAGTAGCCGCCGTCGGTCCATTCGAAGATGCGGTGGGTGTATTCCCAGTACTCGTCCAGGGTCTCGCCCTTGATGGCAAACACCGGGGTGCCGTTGGCGGCGATCGCCGCAGCAGCATGGTCCTGGGTCGAGTAGATGTTGCAGGAAGCCCAACGCACTTGCGCGCCCAGTGCTTCCAGGGTCTGGATCAGCACGGCGGTCTGGATGGTCATGTGCAGGGAACCGGTGATGCGGGCGCCCTTGAGCGGTTGGGCGGCGGCGAATTCCTCGCGGATCGCCATCAGGCCCGGCATTTCGGTCTCGGCGATCTTGATTTCCTTCTGGCCCCAGCCAGCGAGGTTGATATCGGCGACGATGTAGTCTTGTTGAGTAGTCATGGCAATGGCGCTGTTCACGCCCTCCTTTCATGTAAAAGCCAGAAAAAAAGTAACGTGAGCGCGGTTGCCAGGCGCGGTGCGCCCGTTCATCGCTGCAAGCCTGGCAGGGGATGTCCCTGTCGCAACGCTCCTTGCGGCGGTGAGGCATTGTGAGGATTGGCGTACCGGACGCAATGCCGACATCAGTACGCAGGCGGACGCAGGTCCGCGGGAACAGCATTGTAACGCGGGGCCGGCGTTAGTCAATCCTGGTGGATCAAACCAAGGCCGTCCCGCTGGAGAGAGGCGAAATTACAGGCCGGCCGAAGCGCGCAGGGCGGCGACCTTGTCGGTACGTTCCCAGGTGAATTCCGGCTCTTCACGACCGAAGTGGCCGTAGGCGGCGGTCTTGGCGTAGATCGGGCGCAGCAGGTCCAGCATCTGCACGATGCCCTTGGGGCGCAGGTCGAAGTGTTCACGGACCAGTTCGGCCAGCTTTTCGTCGCTGATCTTGCCGGTGCCGAAGGTGGTCACCATCACCGAGGTCGGCTTGGCGATACCGATGGCGTAGGACACCTGGATCTGGCAGCGCTCGGCCAAGCCGGCGGCGACGATGTTCTTGGCCACGTAGCGACCAGCGTAGGCAGCCGAGCGGTCGACCTTGGACGGATCCTTGCCGGAGAAGGCGCCACCGCCGTGGGGTGCTGCACCGCCGTAGGTATCGACGATGATCTTGCGGCCGGTCAGGCCGCAGTCACCCTGCGGGCCACCGATGACGAAGCGGCCGGTCGGGTTGATCAGGTAACGGGTACCCTTGAGCCACTCGGCCGGCAGCACCGGCTTGATGATTTCCTCGATGGCGGCTTCGTGGATGTCCTTCTGGTCCATCTCGGGCGAATGCTGGGTCGACAGCACCACGGTATCGATGGCGACCGGCTTGCCGTCGACATACTTCAGGGTGACCTGGGACTTGGCATCCGGACGCAGCCAGGGCAGGCGGCCATCCTTGCGCAGTTGCGACTGGCGCTCGACGATGCGGTGCGAGTAGTAGATCGCAGCCGGCATCAGTTCCGGGGTTTCATTGCAGGCGTAGCCGAACATCAGACCCTGGTCGCCAGCGCCCTGCTCCAGGTCCACGCCCTTACCCTCGTCAACGCCCTGGGCGATATCGGGGGATTGCTTGTCATAGGCGACCAGCACGGCGCAGCTCTTGTGGTCGATACCGAAGTCGGCGTTGTCGTAGCCGATGCGCTTGATGGTTTCGCGGGCCACGTCGATGTAGTCGACATTGGCGCGGGTGGTGATCTCACCCGCCAGCACCACCAGGCCGGTGTTGCACAGGGTTTCGGCGGCAACGCGGGATTGCGGATCCTGGGCCAGGATGGCATCCAGGATGGCGTCGGAGATCTGGTCGGCGACCTTGTCCGGGTGGCCTTCGGAGACCGATTCGGACGTAAAGAGATATTCTGTGGACATGCAAGCCTCTAACTGAAAATGATTTAGCCAAATGTCGCGGCCCAACAGTCATCGTGCCTGCGACGCTTTAGCGATATTTATACCCCGTCTCGCAAGTTGTCATTAACTCGACGGCATGTGCTATTTTACGCCTCTTGCATTTTTCTGCAATTTGGCACTGGCGTCCAGCTGCCATTTCCTGTTATCGGCAAGTATGCTCGTTTCTTTATTCCGCCTCCTGTCTTTTCTGCCATTGCCGGTCTTACACGCCATTGGCGTGGTCGTGGGCTGGCTGGTGTTCCTGCTTTCGCCCTCCTATCGCCGGCGCTTGCGTGACAACATCAGCCTGGCCGGACACCGCGCCAGCCTGTTGAAGGCCGTGGGCGAAGCCGGCAAGGGCATGTTCGAACTGCCCTTCATCTGGTGCGCCAGCCCCCGCCGGGTGCTGCGCACGGCGCGCATCGTCAACTGGGAGCTGGTCCAGCAGGCGCTGGATGCCAAGGCCGGAGTTGTCTTCCTGACGCCACACCTGGGCTGTTTCGAGATCTCGGCGCAGTCGGTGGCGCGTCACGCCAGCCTGAGCGTGCTCTACCGCCCGCCCCGCAAGGCCGCCCTGAAACCCCTGATCGAAGGCGCCCGCGCCCGCGCCAACCTGCACCTGGCCCCGGCCAATCTGGCCGGGGTGCGCATCCTGCTCAAGGCCCTCAAGAGCGGTCAGGCCATCGGCCTGCTGCCCGACCAGGTGCCGCAGAACGGTGAAGGCGTGTGGGCCGATTTCTTCGGCAAGCCGGCCTACACCATGACCCTGCCGGCCAAGCTGCAGCAGATGAGCGGTGCCCCCATCATCCTGGCCTACGCCGAACGGCTGTCGTGGGGACGTGGCTATGCCATCCGCTTCGTGCCCTTCGAGGGCGAGCTTGGCGATACTCCCGAGCAACAAGCCCGCGCCATCAACCAGGCCATGGAAAAACTGATCGCCCGCTGTCCGGCCCAATATATCTGGAGCTACAACCGCTACAAGACGCCTGCCGGCGTGACGCCACCAGGGACGGCTCCATGAGGATACTGATTGCCGTGATGTGGCTGCTGCACTGGTTGCCGCTGCCCATCCTGGGACGACTGGGCGAGGGCCTGGGATGGTTGCTCTATATCTATATGCGGCCACGTCGCCGCATCACCCTCATCAACCTGCGCCTGTGCTTTCCGGAGAAGACCGAACAGGAGCGTCGGCTGATCGCCCGCCGCCACTTCCAGGCCTACGCCCGCAGCGCCCTCGAACGCGGCATCCTGTGGTGGGCGCCGGAGTCGCGCCTCAAGCGCCTGATCCAGGTCGAGCCGGGCGTCCCCTTCGAGACCCTGAACAAGGGTCCGACCATCCTGCTCTGCCCGCATTTCGTCTGCCTGGAGATTCCCGGCATTGCGCTGGTGCTCAACTCGGATTACTCGGTGTGCACCATCTACGCACGCCAGCAGAACGAAGTCGTCGACCAGGCCCTGCTCAAGGGCCGCTCGCGCTTTCGCCCGGTGACGCTGCTGGCGCGCGAGAAAGGCGTCAAGCCGATCATCCGCGCCATGCGCGAAGGCTTGCCCTTCATCATGCTGCCGGACATGGATTTCGGCACCCGCGATGCCGAATTCGTGCCCTTCTTCGGCGTCCCGGCCGCCACGCTGACGGCCACGGCGCGCATCGCCGCAGCCACCGGAGCGTCCGTCGTACCGGTCATCACCACCTTCCTGCCCGGCTACCGCGGCTGGAAGACCACCTTCTACCCGGCCTGGACCGACTATCCCGGTGATGACATCGTGGCCGCCACCCGGCGCATGAATGCCTTCATCGAGCAGCGCGTGCTGGAAGCTCCGGCCGAATATTTCTGGGCGCACAAGCGTTTCAAGAACCGGCCGCCCGGCCAACCCGACGTATACCGCAAAGAGCGCCACTGATTGCCCCATCCACGACGCCGGCCCCTGTGAAACGGGGCCGGCGTCCTTATAATGTCCGCATGAAGATCAAATTTACCAAGATGCATGGCGCCGGCAACGACTTCGTCGTGCTCGACGCCATCAACCAGGCCATTTCCCTGAGCCCTGCCCAATGGCAATTCATCGCCGACCGCCGCTTCGGCATCGGCGCCGACCAGATGCTGGTGGTCGAAAAGGCCCGGGGCGACGGCGTGGACTTCCGTTATCGCATCTATAACGCCGACGGCGGGGAGGTCGAACAGTGCGGCAATGGCGCCCGCGCGTTCGTCAAGTTCGTCACCGACAAGGGCTTGACCAGCAAGCGCGCCATCCGCGTGGAAACCATGTCGGGCGTGATCGAGCCGCGCCTGGAAGACGACGGCCGCATCACCGTGGATATGGGCGCGCCCATCCTGACACCGGCCGACGTTCCCTTCGACAGCCACGGCCTGCAACACCGCAGCGAGGCCGACGACACCCTGTGGCCGCTGGACGTGGCCGGCAAGACCACCTGGATCTCTGTGGTGTCGATGGGCAACCCGCACGCCGTGCAAGTGGTCGCCGACAGCGAAGCCGCGCCGGTGCTGGTGGACGGACCCCTGATCGAGCATCACGAACGCTTCCCCAGGCGCGTCAACGCCGGCTTCATGCAGGTCGTCGATCGCCACCACGTCAATCTGCGTGTCTATGAGCGTGGAGCTGGCGAAACCCTGGCCTGCGGCACCGGTGCCTGCGCAGCGGTCGTCGCCGGCATTCGGCGCGGCCTGCTCGACTCCCCCGTGGCGGTGCAGACCCATGGCGGCGTGCTCAGCATCGCCTGGGCCGGCCCTGGCGAGCCGGTCATGATGACCGGACCGGCGGTCTCGGTCTTCGAGGGTGAGATCGAATTGCCCGACACTGAATAAGACACTGCCCGGGACGGAACAAAACAAAACGGCTTGCTGTTCAGCAAGCCGTTCTTGTCTTGATAGCGGGAATCAAGCCTCCACGCCCTGCTCCTCGCTCTCTTCTTCCTCGGAGGATTGCGGCAGTATCGTCTTGAGCCGGTACAGGCGCTGCCGGTAGTTGCCCTCGGGGCCGCTGGGCCCGCCCTCCATGTCCTCGAACAGACGTCCGATGCGGTTGAGCGCACCGCGCTGCTCGCCATTCTCCACCATGATGAGGCGTCGCTTGCTGCGCGCATACTGGCTGCGGATGTCCACCATCAGGCAATGGCCGCAATCGGCCTGTTTCAGGTCGATCAGCAGGGCTTCCGGCCGAGTCAGTCCGAACAGCGAGGCCAGCTCGATGCGCGCGGCCAGGAAGGGGTGGGCATTGGCTTGCTCGCGGGTCAACTGGGTACGCGCCAGAACCGCCCACGGCGCCGCCTGTGGACGATCGGCCACCTTCTCCAGCAAGGCCTGGGCTTCCTGCGCCCCCTGGGTGGCGGCCTTCTGCAGCCAGTACAAGGCGCGCACATCGTTGCCCGGATCATCGCGGCGATTGCGCCAGGCGCCTACGCCACACTCCAGTTGCGCTGCCACGTGGCCCATCTCGGCGGCCCGCTCCAGGTAATGCTGTACATCGGCCAGGTTGCGTTGCGAGAACTCCGGCTTGAGATAGATACGCGAGAGCACATACCAGGCCGCTGCCAATCCCTGCTCGCCAGCCAGGGTCAGCCAGCGGATGGCTTTCTTGTAATTGGCCGACCCCATGCCGGCAAAGCGCCGCGCGCCCTGCTCGTCCAGGCGGCCATACAGCAGGCCCAGCGCCAGCTGGGCATCACGGTCGCAGGCCAGGGCGGCCAGTTCCAGCAATTGCTGGGCATGCAGCAGATCAGGACGCTTGTCGGCCTGGTGCACTTGCGCCAGACGACGCAGCAATTCGATGTTCTGCCCGCCCAGGCTGGAGGCCAGCGTCTCCGAAGGCGCATTGAGCTGGACCAGCATGGGCTCGTAGTGGCGCAACAGGGCATCGGCCAGGGGCTGGGCGCGCTGACGGAAGGCTTCATGGTCGGCCTGACGCCAGGCGGCTTCGGCCAGGGCATGCTGGGCTTGCTCGATACCGGCATCGGCCGCCTTTTGCGTCCACTGCCGCAGGTCCTCCGGCTTGACCACAGGCCGTTCGACATCGGCTGCGGTGGCAGGCGAGGCCACCATGTCCAACCGGTCGGCCTGGCGGGCCAGCAGCCACTGCGCATCCGGGTCCCCCTCGCGCGCCACCACTTCCAGCGCGCGGATGGCCCGGCTCTTCAATTCAGTGCTGATGTGCGTCACGTTATCCAGCACCAGGCGCGCAAACACCAGGCCCGCCTTGGTCAGCCCGGCCTCGAAGGCGAGCTCGTACCATTGCGCGGCCTCCTGGGGCTTGGCCAGGGGAGTGACGACTTCATAAGGGATATGCTGGGCGATCAACATCCAGGCGTCCGCCAATCCCTGGCGAGCGGCACGCTCCAGCCAGTGGAACGCGGTACCCAGGCTTTGCGGCAATCCATTGCCACCAAACAGGTAGCGCTTGCCCAGGGTGAGCTGCGCTTCGGCCTGTCCGGCTCGCGCAGCGCGGATGATTGCGAGATCTTCGCGATTTGCCATCAGCCCTCCACGTTAGGTCAGAAAGCCAAAATTATGCCCCACAATCCACATTTTTTTAAAATTCAGGTCAAATCTATCGAAATGCATCGTTTTAGCAACAGCCGTATCAATCCCGCCGGATGAGTCAAGTTCCGCCCTGCCCTGTCGTTAACGAGGGATCAACTGCAAGCCAAAATTTGCCCTTCAGGCATTGGCAAGCTGGAAAGCGTTTGAAAAAAACAACACTAGAACAGCTCTTTGGCGCTTTCAACCAAAATTCCCCCCTCCACGTGACCAATCTGCGGCCACGCCAAATGAGAACCCTTAATGTCTCACCATCCGACCAGAAGTACGGATCCTCAAGACTATTTTTATAGAAGGATGTCAAATGAAAAAATCTCTGCTGGCACTGGCCGTCCTCGGCGCGTTCGCAGGTGCTGCTCAAGCACAAAGCTCCGTTACTATCTACGGTATCGTTGATACCGGTGTTGTCTACACCAGCAAGGCTGTCAATACCGGCACCGGTAACACCGGCAGCAAGTTCTCCCTGAACTCGGGCATCATCCAAGGTTCGCGTATCGGCTTCAAGGGCGTTGAAGATCTGGGCGGCGGTCTGTCGGCCGTGTTCAACCTGGAAGCTGGCTTCACCAACGACACCGGCGGCCTGCAAGGCTCCGACGCCGTGACCGGTTCGAACCTGTTCCGTCGCAAGTCCGTGGTTGGTCTGTCGGGTGGCTTCGGTACCGTGCTGGTTGGTCGTCAAACCGACTTCGCTGACACCATCTCCGCTTACACCTCCGTGGCCGACTTCGGTGGCGTGACCGGCGCTGTCGGCCACAACCTGAACCGCCTGGAAGGTACCCGTACCAACAACTCCATCAGCTACACCACCGCTAACCTGAGCGGCTTCACCGGCAACCTGATCTACGGTTTCGGCGAACAAGCTGGTCAAACCTCGAACGGCCAAGCCTTCGGCGGTGGTCTGAAGTATGACAACGGTCCTCTGGGCCTGGGCTTGAACTACTACCAGTCCAAGCAAGGTCAAACCCCGTCCGACACTTCGCTGATCCAAGGCGTCGCTCCTGGTGCTAACGCAACTGCTACCACCATCGCCAACTATCAAGCCGCAACCCAAGCTAACGCTGCCAACGCTGGCAGCTCGGCATACAAGGGCCTGAACGTTGTCGGTAGCTACCAGTTCGGACCTGCTCGCGTGTACGCCAACTACTCGCGCGTCAAGCAAGACCTGAACACCGGCAGCCCGACCGCCGTTGCTTCGAAGACCCTGGCCGCTGCTAACAAGGCTGACATCTACGAAATCGGTACCGCTTACTCCCTGAGCCCGTCCCTGAAGCTGCTGGGCGCAGTGACCCACACCCGTGCTGACTTCAACTCGTCCTCCAAGGGCAAGCTGACCCAAATCAGCCTGGGTACCGACTACTGGCTGTCCAAGCGTACCGACCTGTACGCTTTCGTGGCTAACATCCGCGCAACCGACATGGCCAACACCGGCGTGTTCGGCGATGCAACCGGCTCGGCCACCATCGGCAACGCCAGCGACAGCCAAACCGCTGTGGCTGTTGGTATCCGCCACAAGTTCTAATTCAAGGACCTGAACCCGGTATGAACATACCGGGTTTAACCTGAATTGAACCGATTCGGGCCTGCATGAGCAATCATGCAGGCCCGTTTCTTTTTCCACGTCCGTCGCAGCGACAGGAAAAAAGCCGCAAAGATGCTCGCGCATGGCGCTCAAAGCCCGTGTCGACGATTGTCAGTGCCTGCGATAGCGTGGATAATCTCGCGATAATTCTGGTTTTCCCGCCAGCCCAGGCGGCGCCGCTCTCACCGACAACTTCACAATGACCACCGAACTGGATCCGAACCTGATTGCCGATTACCTGCTCGATCACCCTCACTTCTTCGAGGAGCACGCCGAGCTGCTGTCGACCATCAAGTTGACCAGTCCGGTGATGGGTCGTGCCGTCTCGCTGCAGGAGCGTCAGATGGAAATCCTGCGTGAGAAGATCCGTGTCCAGGAACTGCGCATGGCCGACCTGATGCGCATCGCCCAGGAAAACGACGAGATCACCAACAAGTTCCAGGCCTGGAGCCGCGCCCTGCTGCTCACCCGCGATGCCGCCGACCTGCCGCGCGCACTGACGACCCAGTTGCAGGAAATCTTCCACGTGCCGCAAGTGACCGTGCGCCTGTGGAACCTGGGCCAGGACCACGCCGAGAACTGGGCCACCCGCGACGTCTCCGACGACGCGCGCCTGTTCGCCAATGGCCTGTCGGCACCGTTCTGCGGCCCGAACAAGGATTTCGAAGCCGCGACCTGGCTCGACGATGCCGAATCGGTCAAGTCGGTCGCCATCCTGCCACTGCGCGTGGGCGCCTCGCCCGAGGCCTTCGGCCTGCTGGTACTGGGTTCTCCCGATCCCGGCCGTTTTACCTCCGACATGGGGATCGATTTCCTCACCCGTATCGGCGAAACCGGTAGCGCCGCCCTGGCCTGCCTGCTGCGCTGATTCCCGGCAAGGACGGAAACAGATGAAACCGCGTACCTCTGGCGTGACGCGGCAACATCAGCAGCACAGTGGATGAGCATGGACACCACGGCATCATCATTGATCGGGCACTACCTGAGCTTCCTGCGCTCGCAGCGCAAGCTCTCACCGCATACGCTGGACAACTACGGACGCGACCTGCAGGAGCTGCGCGCCCTGCTGGCGCCCACAGGCGAGGCACAGGCCGAGGTCAACCTGTCGCGCACGACCCAGGCCCAGATCCGCAAATGCGCCGCGCGGCTGCATGCCCGTGGGCTGGATGCCCGCTCGATCGCCCGCAAGCTCTCGGCCTGGCGCGGGTTCTTCGACTGGATGGCGCAAGAACTCGGCTTGTCGGCCAATCCGGTTGAAGGCGTCAAATCCCCCAAAAAGAGCAAACCCCTGCCCAAGGCACTGGCCACCGATGACGCCGTGCGCCTGGTGTCGCAGGGTGATCCGCTGCGCGATCCCGATTCCACGCTGGCCGCCTGCAACCGGGCCATGTTCGAATTGCTGTATTCAAGCGGATTGCGGGTCTCCGAGCTGGTCGGCATCGACGTGGCCGACGTGCGCGAGCGCGGCCATGAGTCGGCTGGATGGATCGATATCGCCGAGGCCGAGGTCACCGTCACCGGCAAGGGTGGCAAGAAACGCAAGGTACCGGTCGGCCAGGCCGCCCTGCAGGCCATCACCGACTGGTTGCCGCTGCGGGCCAGGCTGGTCAAGGCCGATGGTGGCGCCGACGCGCATGCGCTGTTCCTCAGCGAGCGCGGCACGCGCATGTCGCCGCGCGTGACGCAGCTGCGCCTGAAGGCGCACGGACGGGCACTGGAGATGGCCGGCGACGTCCACCCGCACATGCTGCGCCACTCCTTCGCATCGCATGTGCTGCAAAGCTCAGGCGACCTGCGGGCAGTCCAGGAGATGCTGGGACACGCCTCCATCAGCGCCACCCAGGTCTATACCGCCCTGGATTTCCAGCGTCTGGCCCAGGTCTACGACCAGGCCCACCCGCGCGCCCGCAAGGGCGGTGGCAAATAGGCCGGCTTGGCGCGGCAGGGCAAAGTCCCTCCCGCATGGGCTAAAATAGACAGACAAGGGACGTAGCCCTCTACGTTCGTCTTTCGCCAGTCGCCTGGCCCCTTGAATTATCTGCAGATGCCGACCATGAAAGCCAAAGCCGCCGATCACCCCACCGCCAGCAGCACTCCCCAGGCCGCCGCCATGACGGTGCTGGCCGAGGCCCAGCTGCGCGAGGCCGGCCTGCGCGTGACCCAGGCGCGGGTCAATGTGCTGGGCGCTTTGCTGGAAACCCGTAGCGCGGCATCGCACCAGGATATCCAGGACCGCTTTGCCGGCATGGACCGCGTCACCCTCTACCGCGCGCTGGATTGCCTCACCGAAGCCGGGCTGGCGCACAAGATTTCCAGCGACGACCGTATCTTCCGCTATAGCGCCGGCACCGACCATCCCGAACACGGGCTGCACGACCACACCCAGGGCAAGCAGCACCAGCACGGCCATTTCAAGTGCACCCGCTGCGCCCGCGTATTCTGCCTTGATGCCAGCGATGGCACCGACTTCCTGGCCACCGTCCTGCCGGATGCGGACAAGCACCGTTCCACCGCCGCCCAGCTCCAGTCGGCTCTGCGCAAGACCCTGGGCAAGGGTTTCCAGAGCCACGAGGTGGAACTGACCATCAAGGGCTGGTGCGCCGATTGCGCTGACTGAATCCCGCCTGAAGCCTCAGCGTCGTGCACCCAGCGCCGCCAGCCGGCGCGGCAACTGGCGCACCGAGCGTACCTTCACATCGACATAGCCCGGCATGCGGCTCAACACCCGCTGCCCCCCGATATGCCCCAGCAAGGCCTGGCTGCCGCGCAGGTACTGGGTCACCCAGGCCGTGCGCACGCCCAGCTGGCGGGCGCTCCTGAGGTTGTCCACGGTATCCTCGACCAGGATGCAACGATGCGGCGCGATCTTGTGACGCGCCAGCAGCTTGCGCAGCATCAGCCGCGACGGCTTGGGCCGCAACTGGCGGTGCACGTGCATGGATTCGATGGAGAGATGATGCGAGAAATGGCGATGCAGGCCCAGATGCCGCACCAGTTCACGTGAATAGCGGTGCGGCGCATTGGTCAGCAGGATCTTATGCCCCGGCAGCTGGCGCAGCCAGCGGCCGATGCCACGCTCGGCCCTGACCATGCCCGTCAGGTCGTCGAAGAGATGGGCCTCGTGCAGGAAATCCTCGATGCGCACTCCATGGTGGCGCACCATGCCCAGCAGTGTCGCACCATAGAGCTTCCAGTAATGACGACGCAGGTGATTGACCGCCGCCTCGTCGCAGGGATGGCCGCCCTCCTCCAGCACCCGCGTGATGATGCGATTCATGTTGGCATTGATGGCCGGAAAGATCGCATGGGATGCGTTGTGCAGGGTATTGTCGAGATCGAACAACCAGAGCGGTGTAGTATTGGACGCCATAAATCAGGAGCGACCGCCCCGGCGACGAGCGTAGGTGCGGATCAGCAAGCAGCAACAAAGAATGGAAAGGAAAGGCCAGCAGTGACCGGTGTGACGCAACGACTGATTATAGTGATATTGACCTGGCTGTCCTGCTTTTACTTGCCCCCGGCACTGGCGCAGCCAGCGTCGGCCGTCACCCCGGCGGCCACCCACGCGGCGCCACCACGCGGCGCGCTCTACCAGGTTTCCGATGGCCGCCATACGCTGCTGCTGTTCGGCACCATCCATGTCGGTGCAGCCGACTTCTACCCGCTGGAGCCAGGGTTGACGCAGGCCCTGGCCGAGGCCCCCGTGCTGGCACTGGAACTGGATCCGGGCAATGTCGGCGCGCTGCAGACGGCGGTCCGGCGCCATGGCCTCTATCCGGACGGCCAGCGCTTCCAGGACCAGATCGACCCGACGCTGACAAAACGCACTCTGGCCGCGCTGCAACGCTACCAGATGCCACTGGCATCCATCCAAGCCATGCGTCCCTGGATGCTGGCCATGGCGCTGACCGTGCAAGCCTATGAAGAGCACGGCTACCGCTCCGCGCTGGCGGTCGACAGCTACCTGGCCGATACCGTGCGCCGGCATGGCGCGCGGGTGGTGGAACTGGAAAGCGCCGAGCGCCAGATGAGCATCTTCAGCCGCCTGGATGCCGCGCAGCAGGCGCAGTTCCTCAAGGACAGCCTGGACGAGCTGGATGACGATGACCTCACCCGCAAGCTCGACCGCCTGGTCGATGCCTGGCGCCACGCCGACAGCGCAGGCTTCGCCACCGCCCTCAAGGAACTGCAGGACGACGACAGCTTCAGCAACCGCTTCACCCGGCAAGCGCTGCTGGCCGAACGCAATCCCGGCCTGGCCGACGGCATAGCCAGCCTGCTCAGCGAGACGGACAAGGCCATCGCCGCCATCGGCATCCTGCACCTGGTCGGCCCGGATGGTGTCCCGGCCCTGCTGGCCAGGAAGGGGCTGAAGGTCAGGCAACTCTACTGAAGCGAAGATGCGTCGGGTGAACCGCCCCGGCAGGCGCGAATAAAAAAAGGGATGAGCACGCTCATCCCTCCTTCCTTTTGTGCTTGCCTGGGCCGCTGTCAGTTGGCGGCCTTCAGGTCGGCCAGGAAATCGCGCTGGATCTGCTCCAACTGCGGTTGCATGCTTACCGTCATCTGCTGGATCAGCACCGTGTTCTTCTGCATCAGCACCGGCATCTTGTGGATCACGGCCTGCCCGGCCGGGGTCTTGTAGAAAGCCAGCATCCCCGCCACTTCCTCTTCGGTGAAGGTCTCGCTGTAGAGCTGCAGGTAGGAAGGCTCCATCTTCTGCCAGGAGACCGTGTCCTTGACCAGACCCAGCAGCCGCGCCTTGAGCTTGTCGATGGCCTGTTGCTGCTTGGCATTGGGCGTGTTGCCCTTGAGCGCTTGCTTGACGACGGCGTCCACCAGGTTGCCATACTGCAGCTGCACGCCGTCGGACACCTTGCGGGCCTGGGTGATCTCGAGCAATTGGCGGATCGACGCTTCGCTGGCCGGGGCGGCCGAGGCCGCGCCGGACACCGAGACAAAGGCCAGCGCGAACAGGACTTGCTTGAACAATTTCATGACTTCTCCGTGAGCGTGAATGGGCAAGACAATGGACGGCAGACTAGCATGCTGCCGTTGCAGCGACAATGTGCCCTGTCGAAGGGGGACAGGCCTGCCCCTGCGGGCGAAAAAAAGGGATGAGCCAGCTCATCCCTTTCCTGTTGGTAGCGGCGCTGCTTCTCAGTGCGAACGGATCATGGTGCCGAAAGCCTGCTCGGTCAGCACTTCCAGCAGCAACGAGTGTTCGATGCGACCGTCGATGATGTGCACCGTGTTCACGCCCGACTTGGCCGCATCCAGGGCCGAGGAGATCTTGGGCAGCATGCCGCCGGAGATGGTGCCGTCGGCGAACATCTCATCGATCTCGCGGGCCGACAGGTCGGTCAGCAGGTTGCCGGCCTTGTCCTGGACGCCAGCGATGTTGGTCATCATGATCAGCTTTTCGGCATGCAGGATCTCGGCGATCTTGCCGGCCACCACGTCGGCATTGATGTTGTAGGCCTGGCCGTCGTCACCGAAGCCGATGGGCGAGATGATGGGAATGAAGGCATCATCCTGCAGCGCCTTGACCACCGCCGGGTTGATCGCCTCGATCTCGCCCACGTAACCGATGTCCAGGAACTGGCCCGGATGCTCCTTGTCCGGCATCTGCATCTTGCGCGCGCGGATCAGGCCGCCATCCTTGCCGGTCAGGCCCACCGCCTGGCCACCATAGTGATTGATCAGCATCACGATGTCCTGCTGCACTTCGCCGCCCAGCACCCATTCCACCACTTCCATGGTCTCTTCGTCGGTAATGCGCATGCCCTGGACGAAGGTCCCCTGCTTGCCGATCTTCTTGAGCGCGGCATCGATCTGCGGGCCACCACCGTGGACCACCACCGGGTTCATGCCCACCAGCTTCAACAGGATCACGTCACGGGCGAAGCCGTGCTTGAGGCTTTCCTCGGTCATCGCATTGCCACCGTACTTGACCACGATGGTCTTGCCGTGGAATTTGCGGATATACGGCAGCGCCTCGGCCAGGATTTCGGCTTTGATCTGGGGGGCTACGTTGGTCAGGTCGGTGGTCATGGCAATGTCCTGTGGCTGGATGGGATGGGTTAGGAGCGGGATTTTACATGGAAAGAAGCCGGGCTTCGCACTGCAACATGCAGCGTGTGCGATCCTCGCAACGCCGCCGTGCTCAGGCGCTGCAGGCGCGGATTTCCTGGTCCGGGAAGGCGCTCTTGATCTGGTCGAGGGCACTGCGTGCGTCCGGGCTCAGGTCATGCAGCTGGAACACCTGCTTGCCGGCGCCGGAACGGCGCGCAATGATGCGCGCACTGCGCACGCCGCGCGAGATCAACTGGCTGACATAGGCCTTGGCCGCCTCTTCGGTACGGAAGATGCCCAGCGAGACGCCGGCGCGCAGCGCCGGGTTGGGGAAACTGTCGGGGATCACATAGAAATCGCCAATGCCAAGGCGGCGCAGCTCGGCCACGCGCCGGTCCGCCCCCTCGCGGCCATCCTGGGGCGGGATATAGACCATGTGGCTGGTGACATCCTGGGTCAGCTTCTGCACCAGCTTGTCACCCAGGTTGAGGCTGGCCAGCTGTTCAGAGAAGCGGCGCGCATCAGCCGCGCTGAAGTTGCCCACCTCGGTACAGGAAGGGGCCACCGCAGCAACTTGCGCTGGCGCCGCTGCCGCCGTGGGCGCGGCTGCAGCAGTGGTGGTGTTGGCAGCAGCCGGGCTGGTGGGCGCCGGCTGGGCACGCAACTGCGACGCCAGCTTCTCGCTGCTGGCCGGCAACACACTGAGCAATTCCGGATGCAGCTGCTCGGCCAGGCGCTGCGGCTCGCGCCGTTCGGACGCGCTGGCGCCGAAATAGCCGCGCGATACCCCGAACAGGATCACGTTGCCTACCAGCAGCAGCCAAAAAAGCAATTTCAGCTTCATTCGCGCCTTGTCTTCCTTGCCCTTGTCAGTTTGATTCAGTGTCGGTTACAGATCGGCAGAAGCGCTACTGGCGCTCCTGCATCACCACCTCATGGAGGCCGATGAGGACCAGATTATCCACCTTTTCCAGCGGGACATCGCCCAACGCCAGATAAGGCGCCAGCAGCAAGCCGGCACCGCCGGCCAGCACGCAGCGCAGCGGCCCCGCCGGAGCGGCGCGGCGGCGCTCGGCCAGGGCGTGCTCGATGGCGCCCACCTGGGCGGCGATGCAGCCCGAGACGATGGCGTCCACCGTATTGTCGGCGAAGACCCGCTCCGGCGGGGTCGCTTCGTCGATGCGCGGCAGCTGCGCCGTATTCAGCGCCAGCGAGGTCGCCATGGTGCCGAATCCGGGCAGGATCATGCCGCCCTCGAAGAGTCCGTCGGCGCTGACTGCATCAATGGTGGTGGCGGTGCCGCAGGTCGCCACCAGCAATTGCTCGCCAGGAAACATTGCACGTGCACCGATGGCCGCAGCAAAACGGTCGCAGCCCAGCTGGGCGGGGTGGCGATAGCCGTTGCGCAGGCCGGCACGCTGTTCGGTAGAGGCGAACCACTCGACCGCCACGCGGGGGCCGAAGACCTCCTGCAACACCGCCTCCAGACTCTCGCGCAGGGCCGCTCCGGCCACGTTGGACACGCACACCTGCGTCACCGCCTGCGGCCCCGTGGCCAGCGCGCGCCAGGCCGCTGCCAGCGTGCGCACCTCGGCCCGCGCCACGGCCCCGTGCTGCCGCCAGCGTGATGCGTCGCCGGGCTGCGCGGCCGGCACGGCCCACTTGATGCGCGTATTGCCTGCATCGATGAGCAACATGTTCAATCCTGCAGCCGCAAGGACAGGTCGCCGGCCAGGATCTCGATCTGGCCCGCGTCGGTGTCGAGCAGGAAGCGTCCTATCATGTCCACCCCCGCCGCCGTCCCTTCATGGACGATGCGACCGTTGTCGACGATCTTCACCGCCTGACCGGCATAGGCATGGAAGGCTTCCCAGCGCTTGACGAAGGCGCCGAAGCCGCGCCGCTCGAACTCGGTCAGCACATCGACCAGGGCGCTGGTGATGATGGCCAGCACCGTTTCGCGGGGCGGCTTCTGCAATTCGGGGGCCGAACCAATGGCGCGTTGCAGCTCCTGCTCCAGCCCTTGCGGCACGGTCAGGTTCAGGCCGATGCCGATCACCGCCCAGGTGGCGTCACCGCGACGGCCATCAGCGGCCGTCTCGATGAGGATGCCGGCCAGCTTGGCGCCATCACGCAAGACATCATTGGGC
Source organism: Herbaspirillum sp. ASV7 (assembly GCF_016429215.1). Taxonomy (GTDB): domain Bacteria; phylum Pseudomonadota; class Gammaproteobacteria; order Burkholderiales; family Burkholderiaceae_D; genus Herbaspirillum. The sequence goes on from NZ_JAELUH010000027.1 coordinate 32,250, forward strand.
CACTTCAGTTGCGGCGCCACGCCGAACACTTCCAAGGCCTCGGCCAGCGCCACCCCGACGGCCAGCGGCAAACCCAGCAGGGCGTGCAGCGGACGCTCGAAACGCCAGGCCAGCGAGAAGGTCAGGCAATCCTGCGGCGTGGTGTGCCAGGGGCGGCCGGCACGGCCGCGCCCGGCGGTCTGGCGGTCGGCCACCAGCAGCAGGGGACGCGACAGGCTGGTCACGCGCTGCATCAGGTCCACGTTGGTGGAACCGGTCTGGGCGACGGCCTCGACATCGACGCGCTGCCGGCCTTCGCTGTCGGAGCCGGCCAGCAGCATGGAGATACGCTCCGGACGCACCAGCGGCTGGTGCTCATCGCAATCCGGCGCCGGCACGTCATCGGCCGGCTGGGGGGAAGTCATGGTCATAGCGCGCATTGTAACGGCAGACGGCGTCTGCGCGCAGCCGGCGCGACGATGTAAAGCGGCACGCGCAAGGCGGCAAGCCGCCATGAAATCGGTTACCCTCTGGCCCATGCAAGCCAAGCCCGTCCCTTCCCCCGCGCCGCCAGCGGCCTCGTCGTTTGCGCGCGTGAGCCTGGCGATCTATACGCTGCTGATCGTCTATGCCAGCTGGTATCCGTTCTCGGGCTGGCGCGACATGGGCATCAAGCCCTTCGATTACCTGTGGGCGCGCCTGCCCTATTACTGGACCGGCTTCGACGTCTGGACCAATATCGCCGGCTACGCGCCGCTGGGCCTGCTGCTGGTGCTGGCCATGTATCCGCAGCTGCGCGCGCGCTGGGCGATCGTCCCTGCCATCGCCGCCGGCGTGCTGCTGTCAGCCTGCATGGAAGCCGGCCAGACCTACCTGCCCACCCGCGTCCCCTCCAATCTGGACCTGCTGACCAATTCCGCCGGCGTCACCCTGGGTGCCTTGCTGGGCGCGGCGTGCAGCCGCTACTTCCTGCGCGAGAGCCGCCTGTTGCTGCTGCGCCAGCGCTGGTTTTCGAGCGAGGCCAGCCGCGGCCTGGTGGTGGCGGCGCTCTGGCCGCTGGCGCTGATCTACCCGCAGAACCACCTGTTCGGCCTGGGCCACCTGGTACCACCGCTGTCGGGATTCTTCTCCGACCTCTTCGACACCCCCATCGACCTGGCCACCGCCTGGCTCAACAATGCCCAATTGAGTGCCGAACAATACTGGCTGGCCGATATCATCGTCAGCGCCTGCGGCCTGACCGGCGCCTCCCTGCTGGTGCTGCTGCTGATGCGCCGGCAGGCGCCGCGCCGCCGTCTGGTCGGGCTGTACCTGCTGGCCTGCATCGCCATCAAATCGCTGGCCTGCGCGCTGTTCTTCGCGCCCCAGAATGCCTTCGTCTGGATCTCCCCCAGCGCGGTAGGCGGCATCACGCTGGGCGCCATGATGGTGGCCGGCCTGTCCTGGGCGCCGCCGGTGGCGCAACGGCGGGTGGCGGCCCTGGCACTGATCCTGAGCCTGGTGGTGACCAATGCGGTGCCGGTCAACCCTTACTACATCTCGACGCTGGAAACCTGGGTCCAGGGCAAGTTCCTCAATTTCGACGGTGCCGCCCAATTCCTCTCGGTGCTGTGGCCCTTCCTGGCGATCTGGTTCCTCTACCACCCGGTGCACCGCAAGCAAAAATGACGGGGTGTATCATTGACGCTTTCCCCGGGCCGGCGCGCCGGCCAGTGACCAACCTCCACAGGTCCCCCTCCCATGAGCGATGAACCCTTCTACGAACACCACGTCTTCTTCTGCCTGAACCAGCGCAAGCCGGGCGAGCGCACCTGCTGCGCCGACAAGGGCGCCCAGGCCGCCCAGGAACATGCCAAGAAGCGCATCAAGCAACTGGGCCTGGCCGCCCCCGGCAAGGTCCGCATCAACAAGGCCGGCTGCCTGGAGCGCTGCGAGGAAGGCCCGGTGGTGGTGATCTATCCGCAAGGCACCTGGTACACCTATGTCGATAACGAAGACATCGACGAAATCATCGACAAGCACATCGTCGGCGGCAAGGTCGTCGATCGCCTCAAGATCTAAGTTTTTATCTCCTGTTTTCAGCAAGCCATGAACGCACACACCCAGAATTTCATGATCGCCGGCGCCGTCGGCCAGCTCGAATGCGCCCTCGACCTGCCGGATCCCGAGGTCTTCCCCGCCCCGGTCGGCCTGGCCCTGGTGGCCCACCCGCACCCGCTGTATGGCGGCACCATGGACAACAAGGTGGCCCAGACCCTGGCGCGCACCTTCCTGGCGCTGGGCTATGTAGCGGTGCGCATGAATTTCCGTGGCGTGGGCAAGTCCGAGGGGGTGCATGACCACGGCGCCGGCGAGACCGACGACATGGCCCTGCTGCTGCAACACATGCGCACGCAATATCCGACGCTGCCGCTGGCGCTGGGCGGTTTCTCCTTCGGGACCTTCGTGCAGGCCCAGCTGCAGCAGCGCCTGCTGCAACAGGACGCCGCCAGTGCCGCCGAGCGCCTGGTGCTGGTGGGCACGGCCGCCGGCAAGTGGCCCATGCCGGTCGCGCCAAGCAATACCATCCTCATCCACGGCGAGCAGGATGACACCATCCCGCTAGCGGCCGTGCTGGACTGGGCCCGTCCGCAGGAGCTGCCGGTGGTGGTGATTCCGGGTTCGGACCACTTTTTTCACCGCAAACTGCAACATATCAAGAATGTGGTGGTCGAAAGCTGGCATCGCCGCCCGGCCCAGCTGCAAGCCTGAGGGCCCGGCCACGGCGGCGATGGGATGGAAACGCCGCCACGGCGGCTTCGCGAGGGGATTTTCGGGGATGAAGATCCATTCAATTGGGAACGAAGCCGCATGACGTTTATAATTCCGGGCGTGCAGCCGGCCCTGGCTGCTGCCACAGACTGACCCGCCCGGCCTTATCCTCTTATCAAACCAACAGCTACGATGTTCCCCCGTGCTGGCAATTTTTCTTAGGCACCGATGAAAAAGCTTCTCGCGGCGCTCGCCGCAACCGTCCTTTCCATTTCCACTCTCACCGCTTCCGCACAGAGCCTGCCGCCGCCCACCGTGGCCGCCAAGAGCTGGCTGCTGCTGGACGCCTCAGCCAACCAGGTGATCGCCTCCAGCGACCCCGACATGCGCGTCGAGCCAGCTTCGCTGACCAAGCTCATGACCGCCTACCTGGCCTTCGCCGCCCTGCGCGACAAGCGCCTGAGCCTGGAGCAAGAGATCAACGTCTCCGTCAACGCCTGGAAGGTCGACCCCAGCAGCTCCAAGATGTTCATCGAGCCCAACAAGCCGGTCTCCATCGACAACCTGCTCTATGGCCTGATCTCGGTGTCCGGTAACGACGCCGCCGTGGCCGTGGCCGAAGCCGTCTCCGGCACCGAAGATGCCTTCGTGCAACTGATGAACCGTGAAGCCCAGCGTCAGGGCCTCACCAACAGCCACTTCGGCAACCCGCATGGCTTGCCCAACGCGGAGACCTATACCACCGCGCGTGACCTGTCCATCCTGTGCCGCAACCTGATCAACGACTTCCCCGAGTACTACAAGCGCTACTACTCGGTGAAGAAATTTACCTACAACAACATTACCCAACCCAACCGCAACCGCCTGCTGTGGCTGGACCCGACTGTGGATGGCATGAAGACCGGCCACACCTCCAGCGCCGGCTACTCGCTGATTACCTCGGCCCATCGCCCTGTGCCCAACGGCGAGCGTCGCCTGATTTCGGTGGTCATCGGCACCGTCTCCGACCAGGTCCGCACCCAGGAAAGCCAGAAGCTGCTGAACTGGGGCTTCCAGAACTTCGACGCGGTCAAGCTGTATGCCAAGGGCCAGCCGGTCGACACGCCTGACGTGTGGAAGGGTTCGCAGGGCAAGATCAAGGTGGGCTTCAAGAACGACGTCTACATCACCATCCCCAAGGGCACGGCCGACAAGGTCAAGACCAAGCTGGATCGCAATGACCCGCTGATCGCCCCGATCGCCGAGAACGCCAAGGTCGGCACCCTGAAGGTCAGCATCGACGACAAGGTCGTCGCCGAGCTGCCGGTGGTGGCGCTGGAATCGGTGGGCCCGGCCGGCTTCATCGGCCGCGCCTGGGACTCGCTGCGCCTGATGTTCAAGTAAGCTGCAGGCTGCTGGGTTCATTGTCCCAGCTATGCAATATGCAAGACGCCATCGAGCAATCGATGGCGTTTTTTTTACGCCCCTGCCGTTTGCACAGACGCCCGGCACAAGCAAAAACGCCACCGGCTAAGCGGTGGCGTTGTGCTTGTTGCTGCTTGTTACCGACGATGGCTTGCTCAGGCGGCGACGGCTTCCTGCTTGGCTGCCGGTGTCACCTCATCGATCGACGAGCGGATCAGGTGATCGAAGGCCGACAGGGCGGCAGTGGCACCCGCGCCCACGGCGATGACGATCTGCTTGAACGGCACGGTGGTCACGTCACCGGCTGCAAACACGCCCGGAATCGAGGTCTGGCCACGGGCATCGATCTCGATCTCGCCATGCTTGGACAGCGCCAGCGTTCCCTTCAACCATTCGGTGTTGGGCACCAGGCCGATCTGGACGAATACGCCTTCCAGTTCCACGTGCTTGACCTCGCCGGTGTCGCGTTCCTTGTAGCTGATGCCGTTGACGCGCTGGCCGTCGCCGGTGATCTCGGTGGTCTGCGCCGAGGTCACGATGGTGACATTGGGCAGGCTCTTCAGCTTGCGCACCAGCACCGCGTCAGCCTTCAGTTCGGCCGCGAATTCGATCAGGGTCACATGGGCGACGATGCCAGCCAGGTCGATGGCCGCTTCCACACCCGAGTTGCCGCCACCGATCACCGACACGCGCTTGCCCTTGAACAGCGGACCATCGCAGTGCGGGCAATAGGCCACGCCCTTGTTCTTGTATTCCTGCTCGCCCGGCACGTTGACGTTGCGCCAGCGCGCACCGGTAGACAGGATCACGGTCTTGCCCTTCAACACGCCGCCGTTGGCCAGCTTCACTTCGATCAGCTTGTCGCCCGGCACCAGGGCCTCGGCGCGCTGCACGTTCATGATGTCGACGTCGTAGGTCTTGACGTGCTGTTCCAGGGCCGTGGCAAAGTGCGGGCCATCTGTTTCCTTCACCGAGACGAAGTTCTCGATGGCCATGGTGTCGAGCACCTGGCCGCCGAAGCGCTCGGCCACCACGCCAGTGCGGATACCCTTGCGGGCCGCGTAGATGGCAGCAGCCGCGCCAGCGGGGCCACCGCCGACGATGAGTACGTCGTAGGCTTCCTTGGCGCTCAATTCCTCACCCTTGCGGGCAGCAGCGCCGGTATCGAGCTTGGCGAGGATTTCTTCCACGCCGGTACGGCCCTGGCCGAACACTTCGCCGTTCATGTAGACGGTCGGCACGGCCATGATCTGGCGCTGCTCGACTTCACCCTGGAACAGCGCGCCATCGATGGTCACCGAGCGGATACGCGGGTTGATGATGGACATCACGTTCAGGGCCTGCACGACTTCCGGGCAGTTCTGGCAGGTCAGCGAGACATAGGTCTCGAAGCTGTAGTCGCCATCCAGGTTCTTGATCTGCTCGATGACCTTGTCGTCGAGCTTGATCGGGTGCCCGCCCACTTGCAGCAGGGCCAGCACCAGGGAGGTAAATTCATGGCCCATCGGGATGGCAGCGAATTCGACGCTGATATCGGTCCCGGGGCGGTTCAGTGTGAACGACGGGGTACGTGCGTTCGCGGTGGAGTCACGTTGCTCGACCAGCTTGATGCGGTCCGACAGCAGCACGATTTCCTGCAGGAGTTCCTGCATCTCACGGGATTTGGCGCCATCATCGAGCGACGCGACGATCTCGATCGGGTGGCTGACCTTTTCCAGATAGGCCTTCAGTTGGGTCTTGAGATTGGCATCCAGCATGATGATTGCTTCCTTGTTGGGAGATTCAAATCGTCCGGAGCACGGCCTCGCCCTTGTGGGGGTCGACCGCTGGCCCCTGGGGCCACTCCGGACAAGTACTACAGGGTAATTTCTATCGCGAATCTAATTGCCGAGATAGGGCCGCGCAGCAGCCCAATCGGTCATTAGATCTTGCCGACCAGGTCCAGCGACGGCTTCAGGGTTGCTGCGCCTTCTTCCCACTTGGCGGGGCAGACTTCGCCCGGGTGCGAGGCGACGTACTGGGCAGCCTTGACCTTGCGCAGCAGCTCGGAAGCGTCACGGCCGATGCCGTTGTCGTGGATTTCCAGGACCTTGATCTGGCCTTCCGGATTGATCACGAAGGTACCGCGCAGGGCCAGGCCTTCTTCTTCGATCAGCACTTCGAAGTTGCGTGCCAGGGTAGCGGTCGGATCGCCCACCAGCGGGTATTGCACCTTCTTGATGGCTTCCGAGGTGTCGTGCCATGCCTTGTGGGCGAAATGGGTGTCGGTGGAGATGCCGTAGACTTCAACGCCCAGCTTCTTGAATTCAGCGTAGTTGTCGGCCAGGTCTTCCAGTTCGGTGGGGCACACGAACGTGAAGTCAGCCGGGTAGAACACGAACACGGACCACTTGCCCTTCAGGGTGGCTTCGGAGATGTCGACGAACTTGCCATCGTGGTAAGCGGTTGCCTTGAACGGCTTGATAGTGGTGTTGATCAGGGACATGTCTATTTCCTTTTAAGGGGGGTTGAGTGAAGCGATGGGATGAATAGTAGAACGCCATTCAAAATAGATCAATTTTATTTAATCAATACTTTTGATTGGATTTAACTATCGCCATGACGAACAAGCCTATCGGATGCGCGCCCGCCGATGATCTGGTGGCGCCACGTGCAGATGCAAGCTGGACCATCTGCCAATGTCCGCAATTTCCGACGGTGATCGCTTAACATGGACGCTCCCGCAGATCGGGGCAAGCGCGCCGGTCTGCGAAAGCAGGAGCAATGTTACTGCAAGCATGCCGTTCTTGTGCACCCGCACAAGCCGACCCATCCTGACGCCCTACGTGAGATGAGTGATCCCCGACCGCAAGCCGGCCGCCGCGCCGATTTCCCGCATTTCCACCCGATCCAGACGCGCTGGATGGACAACGACGTCTATGGTCATGTCAACAATGTCGTCTACTACAGCTGGTTCGACACCGCCGTGAACCACTACCTGGTGGCGCAAGGCGCGCTCGATATCGAGCATGGGAGCGTGATCGGGCTGGTCATCGAGACGCGCTGCAACTATTTCGCCTCGGTGGCCTTCCCCGAGCAGATCGAGGTCGGCGTGCGGGTGGCCCACCTGGGGCGCAGTAGCGTGCGCTATGAACTGGGGATCTTCAAGGCCGGGGAGGAGATGGCGGCGGCACAGGGGCATTTCGTGCACGTCTATGTGGATAGGCAATCCAGGCGGCCGGTGGAGTTGCCGGCCGCGCTGCGCCAGGTGCTGGAACACCTGACGGTGCCCGGCTAGCGCCGGGGTCCTGCGGACCTACTCTTCCAGCGGTGACTTGCCGGTTTCGCGGGCAGCCAGCAGGGCAATACCGGTCAGGCAGAGTGCGACTACCAGATACAGCGAAATGGCGACGGTACTCTGGTAAGAACGGAACAGGCTGGCGATGATCAGCGGCGCAAAGCCGCCGCCGACGATGCCGGCCAGGGTATAGGCCAGCGACGAACCGGCATAGCGCACCCGGGTCGGGAACTGTTCCGTCACGAAGGCGGCCTGTGGGCCATACATGATGGCGTGGATCACCAGGCCGCCCACCACGGCCGCCACGATCGATACCGGCTGGCTGCTGTCGAGCAGCACGAAGAAGATGAAAGCCCACGCCATCGCCAATACCACTCCCAGGCCATACACCGGACGCCGGCCGATACGGTCCGACAGGGCGCCGAACATCGGCACGCTCAAGGCATTGCAGGCGGTACCGATCATGATGGCGGTCAGGGCCAGCGGACGCGGCAGGTTCAGCACCGTGGTGACGTAGGTCAGCGTGAAGACCACCACCAGCGCATACAGCACATCGGAGCCGATACGCACGCCACCGGCGATGAGCAGGCGCCGCCAGTAGTTGCGGAAGACATCGGAGACCGGCGTCTCGGCCTTGCGGTGCTTTGCCTCCAGTTCCTTGAAGTGCGGTGTTTCATCCACGCCCGCGCGGATCCAGAACCCGAAACCAACCAACACGATACTGGCCAGGAAGGGGATTCTCCAGCCCCAGTCCAGGAACTGCTCGGGCGACGCCAGGTAAGTGATCAGGGCGATGAAGCCGGTTGCCAGCAAGGTACCGAACGAAGGCCCGACCTGGGTCCAGGAGGCATTGCGCCCGCGCCGGTCCTGGGCACCATGCTCCACAGAGATCAGCACCGCACCAGCCCACTCGCCCCCCAGCGCCACACCCTGCACGAAACGCAAGGCCACCAGCAACACGGGGCTGGCGATGCCGATGGAGGCATAGGTCGGCAACAAGCCCATGAGACCGGTGGTCAGGCCCATCAGGAGCAGCGTCACCACCAGCACGAAGCGGCGTCCCAGCTTGTCGCCGAGATGGCCGAAGATCACTCCGCCGATGGGGCGGGAGACGTAACCCACTGCATAGGTCGAGAAGGCCAGGATCGTGCCCGACAGCGGATCGAAGGACGGGAAGAAGAGCTTGTTGAAGATCAGCGCCGCCATCGTGTTGTAGACCGTGAAGTCATACCACTCCAGGGTGGTGCCGATCATGCTGGCGGCGGAAAGCCGCTTGCTGCCGCCTTGCGCGGGCGCCAGCGGCGTATCGAGGGGCATAGCGGAATGGGCCATGGATGTTTCCCTGTTTGCAGAGGTGGATGAATCAGGAGCTCGGGCCGCGCTGCTGCGCAGGGCCCGCAAAGAATCCCGGAACCTGGCCTAGTGGCCGTGGGCTACAGGCAAGTCTTGTTCCAGCAATTGCCAGCTGAGGCTGAGCACCGAGATCTCGGCCGCCGCCACACCCAGCGCCTGCGCTGCCTTTTCAGCCGCAGCCTGGGCCGCAGCCTGCGACGACGCGTCCACCAGGAACAGGGCGTCCAGCAGACGCCCTTCCGGGTTTTCCATCGGCAGGGGCGTGGACAGCGCCTGGTCCGGGGTCAACAGGCGCGACCCGATCACTCCGTCCATCTCCAGCAGGGCCGGGCCCAGGCGCCCGATGACCGCCCCGGTATCGCCAGAGGCTTGCGCCCCCAGTCGCAGCACGGCCAGCCAGGCACCGCGTCCAGCCCCGGCCTCGGCACTGATGGTGCACACGCGCCGCATCGGATTGCGCATGCGCTGCAGGTTGGTCACCGACCACGGCGTCTGGTGCTGGAATGCCTGGAAGTATTCGGCGCTACGAAACGCTGCCAGGTTGCGGGTGCGATACAGGCCCAGGTAGCGACGCGGGCCTTGCACGCAGCGGTAGCGCACGCCGGAGACGAAGCCCGGCAGCGCCACGCGCTCCTGGACATGTTCGCGGTCGTACCAGAGATTGAAATCCTGCTCGTGCTCGGGATCGACATCGGTCCAGACGAAGAGGATGGCGGGCAGGTCCGGGCTGGCTTGGTTTGACATGGAATCCATCATTGGGTGTGGGAGAAAACGGGAAACCCAAGAATAGAATTCGTGCCGCGCGCCGACAAACGGATAATTCTTATCACCACTGATAAGTTTTACCGTAGGTGACCGCCGCTCAGGCCGACTCGAACCCGAACGGCGGTGCCAGCCCCACGGTGAAGCGCGCCGACTCTTCGCAGGCCAGCCCCGCCACCATCTGGATGGCCTCGGTGGTGGCATCGCTGCGATAGCTGACCACCAGTCGCTGCGGCATGAGCGGCTGGGCGCAATCGATGATGGCCAGGGTCCCCGCCTCGATTTCCTCGCGCACCGGGGCCAGCGGCAGTACCGCAATACCGAAGCCGGCACGCACCAGCCTGACGATGGCCGAGATGGAGCTCACGCAATGGATGCGGGGAACCGCCACACCTTCATCCTCCAGCAGCTTGCGTAACGACACGTAAGGCTGCGAGCCCTTGTTCATCGTGACGATGGGATGCTCTACCAGCTCGACCAGGCCCAGGCGCGTGGTTTGCCCGGCCCAGTCGATGCTGCGTCCGACCCAGCCCATGGCGACGGCGCCGCCGGCGATATTGCGCACGCCATCCTCCAGCAACTGGTCGGTCTGCAGCGCGATATCGAGTTCGCCCTGGCGCATCTGCGCATGCAGGCGCAAGGTCGACTCCGAGCTCAGCTGGATCTCGATGGCCGGATACAGCTCCTGCACCCGCTGCAGGAAGTCGGTCAGCCAGGTAAAGACCACCGTCTCGATCACACCGATGCGCACCACGCCCGAGACCATGTAGTTGGCCTGGCTGGCCGCCATCATCTCGCGGTTCAGCTCCAGCATCCGCTCGGCGTAGGCCAGCATGCGACGGCCCGAAAAGGTCAGGCGGATCTCGCGCGGATCGCGGTCGAACAGACGCGTGTTCCAGTCCTGCTCCAGCGAGGCGATGCGATTGGAGACCGCTGCCTGGGTGATATTGAGGCGCTCGGCCGCGGTGCGAAAGCTGCCGAGCCGGGCGGCCCAGACAAAGGTTTCCAGGAATCTGATGTTCATGACAGGACGCGGTGTTGGCCCCGGGCGCGAAAGCCCGATGCGGGAGAGGAAATGAAATTGTAACAAGCTTCATTTCCCGCCAGCGTGATCCCGACGGGCAAAAGAAAACGCCTGCCGCATCGCTGCGGCAGGCGCTTCCCTGTCTCCTGCTAGCCGGAACCGGCCGGTCAGCTTAGGCTGCCAGCTTCTTCTCCAGCTTCTCCTTCACGCCTTGCAGTTCGGCCGGCAGCTTGTGCTTGAGCTTGTCGAACAGCTCCGCATGCAGCTCCAGTTCCTTCAGCCAGGCGGCCTTGTCGATGGAGGTGATGGTGGAGAACTGCTCGGCGCTGAAGTCCAGGCCTTCCCATTGCAGATCTTCGAAGCGCGGGGTGACGCCGAACAGGTGCTCGACACCGCCGGTCTTGACGCCTTGCGGGTCTTCGATGCGGTCCAGCATCCACTTCAGCACGCGCATATTGTCGCCGAAGCCCGGCCAGACGAACTTGCCGTCGGCATCGGTGCGGAACCAGTTGACGCAGTAGATCTTGGGCAGTTCGGCCGGGGAGGCGGCGATCTTCTTGCCGATGTCCAGCCAGTGCTGGAAGTATTCGCTCATGTTGTAGCCGGCGAAGGGCAGCATGGCGAACGGATCACGACGCACCACGCCCTGCTGGCCGACGGCCGCAGCGGTGGTTTCCGAACCCATGGTGGCGGCCATGTAGACGCCTTCGACCCAGTTGCGGGCTTCGGTCACCAGCGGCACGGTGGTGGAACGACGGCCACCGAAGATGAAGGCCGAGATCGGCACGCCGGCCGGATCGTCCCAGGCCGGGTCGATCACCGGGTTCTGGGTGGCGGCGACGGTGAAGCGGGCGTTCGGGTGGGCCGCCTTGCGGCCGGTTTCCTTGCCGATCTCCGGGGTCCAGTCCTTGCCCTGCCAGTCGATCAGGTGAGCCGGGGCTTCCTTGGTCATGCCTTCCCACCAGACATCGCCGTCATCGGTCAGCGCCACGTTGGTGAAGATGGTATTGGCCGAGACCGAGGCCATGCAGTTGTAGTTGCTCTTCTCGTTGGTGCCAGGCGCCACGCCGAAGTAGCCGGCTTCCGGGTTGATCGCGTACAGGCGGCCATCGGCACCGGGCTTGATCCAGGCGATGTCGTCACCGATGGTGGTGACCTTCCAGCCGCCGAAGGCCTTGGGCGGGATCAGCATGGCGAAGTTGGTCTTGCCGCAGGCCGAGGGGAAGGCGGCTGCGACGTAATGCTTCTTGCCTTCCGGGGATTCCACGCCCAGGATCAGCATGTGCTCGGCCAGCCAGCCCTGGGCACGGCCCATGGTGGAGGCGATGCGCAGCGCGAAGCACTTCTTGCCCAGCAGGGCGTTGCCGCCGTAGCCAGAGCCGAAGGACCAGATTTCGCGGGTTTCCGGGTAATGCACGATGTACTTGGTGGCATTGCACGGCCAGGCCACGTCCTTCTGCCCGGCGGCCAGGGGTGCGCCCACGGTGTGCACGCAAGGCACGAACTCGCCATCGCTGCCCAGCACGTCGTACACCGCCTTGCCCATGCGGGTCATGATGCGCATGTTCACCGCCACATAGGGCGAATCCGACAGTTCCACGCCGATGTGGGCGATGGGCGAACCCAGCGGGCCCATCGAGAACGGCACCACGTACAGGGTGCGGCCGGCCATGCAACCGTCGAACAGGCCGTTCAAGGTCTGGCGCATCTCGGCCGGATCGGTCCAGTTGTTGGTGGGGCCGGCGTCTTCCTTGTTCTTGGAGCAGATGAAGGTGCGATCTTCCACGCGCGCCACGTCCGACGGGTCGGAGCAGGCCAGGTAGCTGTTGGGACGCTTCTCGGCGTTCAGCTTCTTCATGGTGCCGGCGGCGACCATTTCGCCGCACAGGCGGTCGTATTCTTCCTGGGAGCCATCGCACCAGTAAATGCGAGCCGGTTTGGTCAGCGCAGCGATTTCGGCGACCCAGTTGATCAGTTTCTGGTGTTTGACGTAGGCGGGGGCGTTCACTGCGGGAATGCCTGCCATGAGGGGTTGGTTCATATGCTACCTCCAATGCCACAAAGTTGATGAATTCGGTTGGCACGGCAGGATCGTCGTTTCCAGGCGATGGCGTGTTCACATCAGGCTGCGATACGGCGGTCTTGTCGATGGCGGCCGCCTCGCCGAGGCCGGCCACCTTGCCCGTCACCTCGGTCGGCGGCGGGTTTTGCTCACTCTTGGACAGTCAAGAATGCAAGAAAGTGGCAGCGATTGTACCTCGATCAAACAGAATTTACGCAAATTTGTAGCGGAAAATACCCGACTTATGTAGTAGGTAATTACAAATCAAAAAAAATCTGTTTTTTCATTACTGAGACGCATAACAGCGATTTCGAGAAAAACCGCACCAACACTGGATTTGCGGGGCATTGCGGCCGATATATCATTCACAATGTGAATATCTCTTGCAAAAATGCGATGAAAACTTTCACCTTGGCGGCCTCGCGGCGGGTCGGCTGGTAGAGCGCCACGATGTCGGGTCCGGCCACCTGCCATTCAGGAAGCACCGGCAACAGACTGCCTTCCTGCAGGGCGGGATCGAGGGTCACCGACATCTGCTGGATGATGCCGCATCCGGCTTGCGCGGCGGCCACCATGGACTCCACGTGATCCATGGCCAGGAGCCCTTGCGGAAGATGCGAGCTTTCCACGCCGTCGCGACTGAAACGCCAGGGCCTGACCATTCGCGTGCGGGGGTTGAGGAAGCCCAGGCAGGCGAACTGATCCAGCACCTGCGGCGTCTGCGGCCAGCCGTGCTGCTGCAGGAAGGACGGTGCCGCACAGCACAGGTAACGGGTACCGGCCAGCTTGCGTGCCACCATGCCGGAGTCGGCCAGCGTGCCGATGCGCACCAGCACATCCACGCCCTCCTCCACCATGTCGACCATACGATCGCTGACGGTGATGCGCAATTCCAGCTCGGGATACTGGCGCAGAAACCGTGGCAGCACCGGTGCCACGTAGCGGCGGCTGATCACGCTGGGCAGATCGACCCGCAACAGGCCTGCCGGATGACTGTCGGAGGCGCGCAAACCCGCCTCCAGCTCACCCATGTCGGCCAGCAGGCGCAAGGCCTGCTGATGGCAATGCCGGCCTTCTTCGGTGAGCGACATGCTGCGCGTGGTGCGGTTGAGCAGGCGTACCTTGAAGTGCGCTTCCAGGGCAGCGACGTGATTGGTCACGGAGGAAGTGGACATGGAGAGCTTTTCGGCTGCCCGGCTGAAGGCCCCGGCCTCGACCACTGCGCAAAAGACCTTGAGCATGTCCAGTCTGTCCATGGTGTTCTCCCGATGAGGTCGTTGTCGATGCGCTGATTCTAGGCCATGGCGCCCTGCGCATTATTCGCCGATGCGCAATTCTGACTTTGGCACAGCCCGCTTTTTCCCACAGCGGCGCACGTCCAGACTGCGTGCATCGACCTGGCCGCCGCCCAGCGTGGCCGGGCGATCTTCCATCACCATCAGGAGTCATCATGTCCAACGCCAGTCCCCTCATGCAAGCCGCCCTGCTCACCCAGTTCGGCGCCCCGCTGTCCGTCGTTGCCGTCGACCTGCCGACATTGCGCCCCGGCCAGGTGCTGGTGCGGGTGGTGGCCAGTGGCGTCAATCCTCTCGACACCAAGATCCAGGCCGGCAACGCGGCCCATGCTCAGACCAACCTGCCGGCCATCCTCGGCATCGACCTGGCCGGCGTCGTCCATGCGGTCGCGCCCGGCGAGACCCGCTTTGCGGTCGGCGACGAAGTCTACGGCATGACCGGCGGCATCGGTGGCGTACCCGGTTCGCTGGCCCAGTTCGCGGCGGTCGACGCCGACCTGCTGGCCCATAAGCCCCAGGCACTGGACATGCGCCAGGCCGCCGCCCTGCCATTGATCTTCATCACCGCCTGGGAAGGCCTGGTCGAGCGCGCCCGGGTGTATGCCGGCCAGAAGGTGCTGATCCACGGCGGCGCCGGCGGCGTGGGCCACATTGCCGTGCAGCTTGCCAAGGCGCTGGGCGCGGATGTCTACGCCACCGGCAGCGCCGAGCAGAGGCAGAAGATCGAAAGCCTGGGTGCCGTTGCCATCGACTACCGCAACCAGTCGGTAGCAGACTACGTGCAGCAGCATACCGGGGGCACCGGCTTCGACATCATCTACGACACCGTGGGCGGCGCCACTCTGGACGCCTCCTTCGCCGCTGCCCGGCGCTATCACGGCCACGTCGTCAGCTGCCTGGGCTGGGGCGCGCACAAGCTGGCGCCGCTGTCCTTCCGCGGCGCGACCTATTCGGGCGTATTCACCCTGCTGCCGCTGCTCACCGGTGAAGACCGCCAACGCCACGGCCAGATCATGCATGAAGCGGCCCGCCTGGCCGATGCAGGACAGCTGCAGGTGTGGCTGGATTCGCACCACTTCACGCTGGAACAGGTCAACCAGGCCCATGCACTGGTCGCCCAGGGGCAGGCCGAGGGCAAGGTGGTCATCGATATCGGCTGCTGATGGGCCGTTGATCGGCTGCGGGAGCGGGATCGTGCCGAATCCTGGCAATCGCTTTATGATGGACGCCCACGCTGGCCGCACACATGGCCGGCCCCGCCCCTCAAGAGTGCCAGGAGACCTCCATGAAAATCGCCATCCTCGACGACTACCAGGACGCCGTACGCCACCTCGACTGCTTCAGCCTGCTCGATGGTCACGACGTCAAGGTATTCACCAACACCGTGCGCGGCCTGGGCCAGCTGAGCGCGCGCCTGTCACCCTTCGATGCGGTGGTGCTGATCCGCGAGCGCACCGCGCTGACCGCGCCGCTGCTGGAAAAACTGCCCCTGCTCAAGCTGATCTCGCAGACCGGCAAGGTCAGCGGCCATGTCGATGTGGCCGCTGCCACCGCGCGCGGCGTCGCCATCGTCGAAGGCGTGGGCGATCCGACCGCACCGGCCGAACTGACCTGGGCGCTCATCATGGCCGCCATGCGCCGGGTGCCGCAGTATTGCAGCGCCCTGCGCGCCGGCGCCTGGCAGCAGGTCTCGCCCACCCCGCATCACAACCTGATCGGCACGGCCCTGAAAGGTCGCACCCTGGGTATCTGGGGCTATGGCAAGATCGGCCGGCTGGTGGCGGGCTACGGCCGCGCCTTCGGCATGCGGGTGGTGGTCTGGGGTCGCGACGCCAGCCGCGAGCAGGCACAGAAGGATGGCTACCTGGCCGCCGCCAGCAAGGAAGAATTCTTTTCGCAGGCCGACGTGCTGAGCCTGCACCTGCGCCTGAATGACGCCACCCGTGGCATCGTCAAGGCCGCCGATCTGGCGCTGATGAAACCCACCGCCTGCTTCGTCAATACCAGCCGTGCCGAACTGGTCGAGACCGATGCCCTGGAGGCCGCGCTGGCGCAGGGTCGCCCCGGGCTGGCGGCACTGGACGTGTACGAGCGCGAGCCGCTGCCGGCCGACTCGGCCCTGCTGACGATGGATAACGTGGTCGCTGCCCCGCACCTGGGCTATGTGGAAAAGGATGGCTACGAGCTCTACTTCCGCGCCGCCTTCCAGAACATCGTCGACTATGCCGCCGGCACGCCGAAAAATGTCCTCAATCCTGAGGCTCTGGGGTAATGCGGTAGATGGTGCGCACCGGCGGGTCGTAGGCCAGTTGCGGCATGCGACCGGACGCCTTCCACAGATGCCGCCATCCCGGCGGCCAGGGTAGCGGCGGGCCGGCATACTCCGGGACATTGCGCCGTACCGGGATCACCGGCAGATGCTCGGGCATCGCACCGTTGTGGTGCCAGCCCAGGCTGAAGGCATAGTCGGGCAAGAGCGTGGCGCAGACCAGTTCGAACCAGTTGGCGTGCTCCTGGTCCTCGCCCAAGGCCTGCGCCAGACCTTGCGGATCGAAGCGTGCCAGCAGACGCGCCAGCTCTTGCGGCGAAGCGGCAGGGTCATCGCCCCAGCCCATCACCGGGTTGAAGTTGTAGTCCGCCCCCGAACCATACCAGCCCTCGCGCCAGGACCGCTCCATCCAGTTGCGCGGACCGCCGAACAGATGCCAGCGCCAGTGCAGCCCGGAAGGCTTGGGCCAGCTATACAGGTACAGGCGCTGATAGCCAGCCCGATGCAGCTCCCGCACCATCGCCATCAGGCGCGCATGCGGCATGCGATCAGGCGGCTCGCGCCGGAACAGGATGGGCGTGCCATCGGCATGCTGGACCTCGTCCGAGGACAGGTTCAGATCCAGGGTCCGGACTTCACTGCCGAAGCGCGCAGAGATCCAACCCGTCAACAGGTTGACGTGCACGATCACGCCATATCCGCGATGGCGATGAAAGATGACGGTGCCGGGAGCCAATGGTTTCATATGCGTCCCATTATAAGCGGGCCGATGAAATCGCATTTCCGACCTCTCCGCTCGATGCGCGCGGTCTGACCAGTCATACCGTTCCGACCGGATTGCGTAGAATTTTTCATTAGTCGATAACCCTTCCCAGTCGCTACAATCCGCGGCGCAGCAAAACAGTATAAAAAATTAGTCCTGCCCGGATCATCCCGGTGACCATCCGCCGCAAACGCTTGCACGTAGTGGCATGCAACTTGCTGGTCTGCGCAGGCAACAAGAAAAAATAACAAACAACAGATGTCGGAAGCTCCAACATCGAAGGGCGTTGGACTGCGACAAACCAGAGGGATGTCAACCATGACCATGCGCAATGCCACGGAAACAGAAAGAGATAGAGACCGATCCAGCAAGCCCCATACCGAAACCTTCCTGCCCTACATGCGCGACGTCGCCAGGTGCGAGCAGTCGCTGCAGGAGCTGAACCTGATGTGGCGCATCATCGAGGCCTCGGCCAAGATGAACTGCCCCGTCGAAGCCAAGAGCATCCTGCCCACCATGGCCGCGACACGATCCGGCTTCTCCCGCCTGGAACACGAACTGGTCAGCAGCCTGGTCCAGGAAAAGGTGGGCAACGTGCTGGCCGAGATCGGCACCAAGGCACGCTACGTGATCGACATCGTGGTGCGCAATCTCTTCGAGCGCACCGCCGATGTGGGCTTCCTGGCCACCGACCGGGAGCTGTGCAACTTCGTCGCAGGTCTCACCGAATCGGTGGAGGCCACGCGCTACCGCCTGCGCGAGTATCGCAACAAGTACACCGTCTACGACGAGATCATCCTGCTCGATACCGAGGGCAACGTGCTGGTGCAGATCGACCCGACCACGCCGCTGGAGCATAGTGCGGATCCGCTGATCCGCCAGACGCTGGAGTCCGACACCTATGTCGAGACCTTCCGCGCCACCGACCTGCGCCCGGCCAAGGATCGCGCGCTGGTGTATTCGCGCCGCATGCACCATCCCCAAACTGGTGCGGTCATCGGTGTGCTCTGCCTGTGCTTCCACTTCGAAGAGGAGATGGCCGGCATCTTCGCCACCCATGGCGATGCACAGGCACGCAGCAACATGCTGCTGCTCGATGGCGAGAACCGCGTCATCGCCAGCGCCGATGCGCTGTGGATCGCGCCGGGCAGCGAGGTGCCCGTCAATACCGATGGCCAGCCGCGCCTGATGATGCACAGCGGCCGCCAGTACCTGGTGCGCACCTTCGCCTCGGAAGGCTACCAGGGCTATCCCGGCCCGGCCGGCTGGCAGGGACAGGTGATGATCCCGGTGGACGTGGCCTTCAACGACGGCACCAGCGATGCGCTCGCGCAGCTCTCGCCGGAGGTGGCCGAGGGCCTGCTCTCGCACGCGCACTCCTTCTGCCCGCCCCTGCATGACATCATGACCGCAGCCAAGACCATCCAGCGCATCGTCTGGAACGGCCAGGTGATGACCGCCGGCCAGCGCGGCGACATGCTCAAGCTCAAGACCATCCTCGACCAGATCAGCGAGACCGGCAACCGCAGCAACGAGCTGTTCGCCCAATCGATCCACGATCTCTACCAGACCGTGCTGGTGTCGAGCATGCGCGATGCCGAATTCACTACCGGCCTGATGGTGGACCTGCTGGACCGCAATCTCTATGAGCGCTCCGACGATTGCCGCTGGTGGGCACTCACACCCGAGCTGCGCAGCGTACTGGCGCAGACCGAGATCGATAGCGCCGACAGCGCCAAGATCGATGCCATCCTGGCCACCATCAATGGACTCTATACGGTCTATACGCGCCTGTTCGTCTACGATCGCCACGGCCGCATCATCGCCAGCACCGGCGAGGCGCGCGAGGACGTGATCGGCAGCCATATCGACCAGGCCACGCTGGAAGCGGTCAGGGCCCTGCGCGGCGCGCAGCAATACCACGTCAGTCCCTTCCGCCCCAGCGCGCTGTATGGCGGCCGCGACACCTACATCTACCATGCCGCCATCCGTGCGCTGGAACAGGATGCCGTAGTGGGCGGCATCGGCATCGTCTTCGATGCCGAGCCGGAACTTCGCAACATGCTGCTGGCGGGACTGGCCGGCAAGGAGCGCATGAGTGCCTTCTACGTCAGCCGCGAGGGCCGCATCCTGGCCAGCACCGACGCCACCCGCCCCGTCGGCACCACGCTGGAGATCGATGGTGCCATGCTGCAGCTGGCCAACGGCGCCAACCGCTCCGATGTGACCTTGCACGACGGCCAGTACGCCATCGTCGCCGCCAGCGCCTGCAGCGGCTATCGCGAATTCAAGACCAGCGATGGCTACCAGGAAGACGTGATCGCGGTGGTGTTCCAGTGCTTCGGCGCGGTCACCGAGGCAGGCAGCGCCAACGGCGGCAGCGCCTTCCAGCTGCAACAGGATGACGCGATCCGGAGCGATGGCGAAGACCTCGAATACGCCACCTTCTTCTCCGACCACAGCCTCTTTGCCATCGCTGCCTCACACGTCATGGAGGCCATTCCCTATAGCGAGGTGCTGCCCACTTCCATGGGCAAGCGTGCCGAGCAGATCGGGGTGCTGGGACTGGAACGCGACGACCAGCACAAGGACTTCATCTGGGTCTTCGACCTGGGCTTCCTGATCCGTGGCAGCCGATCGGCCATCACCAGCAGCAGCCAGGTGATGATCGTGCAGCATGGTGGGCATACCATCGGCCTGCTGGTCGACGAGCTGCACGCCGTGCCGCAATTCAGCCGGGCGCAGATCATCCATACCCCCTTTGCGATGCAGGGCGAGTCCATGCTGGTCTCGCAGGTGATCAAGGCCAATGGCGGCAAGCTGCTGATCCAGGCCATCGAGGTGGAACGCCTGTTCGCCTGGGTGGTGGACGGCAGCGTACCGCAGCCGCCGGCGCTGGAACTGGTGACACAGGCCGCAGACACGCCCCTGGCTGAGCAGAAGGACGCCCTGCTGGCAGCCTGACCCGGCCCAGATCGGTAACAAGCCGGCATGCCGTCCGTGTAAGATAGCGGACGGCATTTTTCACTTCAGGAGACCGAACCACCATGAGCCTGCGCATCATCGCCACCGGCGGCACCTTCGACAAGCACTACAACGAGATCGCAGGCGAGCTCGGTTTCGGCGCCAGCCACCTGCCGCAAGTGATCGCACGCGCGCGCATCACTTCCGAAGTGGTGCTGGAGGAACTGCGCCTGCTCGACTCGCTGGAGATGCAGGACGCCGACCGCCAGCGCATCCTGGCTGCCTGCCAGGCCGCGACCCAGCGCGCCATCGTCATCGTGCACGGTACCGACACCATGCAGCAGACCGCCCAGGTACTGGGTCAGGCGCTGCACGACAAGACGGTCGTGCTGACCGGCGCCATGATCCCCTACGAGATCGCCAATTCCGACGCCCAGTTCAATTTCGGTTTCGCCTGCGGCGTAGCGCAGGTGCTGCCAGCCGGTGTCTATGTGGCGATGAATGGCCGCATCTTTGCCTGGAACAAGGTCGCCAAGAATCGCAGCGCGGGTGTGTTCGAGCCGCTCTGAGCGCGCCCGCCTCAGTGCGCTGATGACGGCCGGTGAGCCCACTGGCGGCAGAAGTCCAGCAGCTTGCCCAGGCTGGGCGAGGGTGCGCGATGCCGGCTGACCACCATGTAGAAGTGCCGGCGCAGGGTCGGCAGCGGCGTGGCCAGCTCGACCAGCTTGCGCGACTCGATCATGTCCTGCACCACCGACCGTGACAGGCAACTGATGCCCAGCCCCTCGGCGGTGGCGCGCTTGATCGCCTCGGAATTGCCGAACTCGAACGAGGACGGCAGGTAATGCAGATAGGGAATCAGCGCATGCTCGACCGCCTCGCGCGTGCCGGAACCGGCCTCGCGCAGGAGCCAGTCGGCCTCGCGCAGCATCTTCAGGCTGATCTTGCGTGCTGGCCGCAGGATGGGATGGCGCGGCGCGGCCACCACGATCAGTTCATCGGTCATCCATGGCTCGACCTCGACATCGTCGGCGTGGCAGGGCCCTTCGATCAATCCCGCATCGACCTCGAAATTGACCACGGCCTCGACGATGTCGGCGGTATTGGCCACCAGCGCCCGTACCCGCGCACCGGCATGGTCCTTGCGATAAGCCGCGATCATGGCCGGCAACAGGTAGCTGCCGATGGTGGTGGAGGCGCCAATATGCAGTTCGCTGCCCGCCGACGGATCGGCAAACTGGCGCTCGATGGTCTGGGCGGCGTCGAGCATGTGACGTGCCTGGGGTAGCAACTGGCGGCCACTGTCGTTCAACACCAGTCGCTTGCCGACGCGGTCGAACAATTGCACGCCCAGCAGATGCTCCAGTTCATTGAGCGCGGCGCTGGCCGCCGATTGCGACAGTGCCACCAGGCTGGCTGCCGCCGTGGTGGAGCCGGACTGCGCCACCGCCAGGAAGATCTGCAATTGCCTCAATGTGATTTTCATCCTGCCCTGCTCTCCATGGCCATGTTCCCGGAATACGGGACGCCTCCTCAATCTACCTATTTAACAGGTAGATATTAACAAAATAACGCGTTTTTCTTTTAAATCCACCCCGCGTACAGTGCAGGCATCGACAGCCCAACCCTCACGTGGAGAGCATCATGCGTAGCGCCGCCCAGACTTCCCCCCTGCATCCCGCCCTCGCCGGCCTGGCGCTTTCGGGCGCGGTGGCCTGGGCCGCCATGGGTCTGGGCGACATCGGCTGGCTGCAGGCGCATGGCTTCTCGGCCCTGACGGTGGCCATCGTGCTGGGCATCGTCATCGGCAACACGGTCTACCCGCGCCTGGGCGCGGTCTGCGGCGAGGGCGTGCGCTTTTCCAAGCAAACCTTGTTGCGGGCCGGCATCATCCTCTATGGCTTTCGCCTGACCTTCCAGGATATCGCCCATGTCGGCGTGGCCGGTGTGATCATCGATGCGGCCATGCTGCTGTCCACCTTCGGCCTGGCCTGGCTGGTCGGCACCCGTGTGCTCAAGCTGGATCGCGATGCGGCCTTGCTGATCGGCGCCGGCAGCTCGATCTGCGGCGCTGCCGCCGTCATGGCCACCGAGCCGGTGCTACGCGCACGCAGCGAGCAGGTCACGGTGGCGGTGTCGACCGTGGTGATCTTCGGTTCGCTGGCGATCTTCCTCTATCCGCTGCTCTACACGCTGCAAGCCGAGCCGGTCTGGGGCATGCGCCTGCCTGACTTTGGCGTCTATATCGGCTCCACCGTGCACGAAGTGGCACAGGTGCTGGCCGCAGCCCGCTCCATCGACCAGCACACCGCCGATGTCGCGGTGATCACCAAGATGGTCCGCGTGATGATGCTGGCGCCCTTCCTGCTGATGCTGTCGATGAAGGCCGGTCGCCACGACAGCGGTCATCCGCAGCAAGGCAAGCTGTCGATCCCCTGGTTCGCCTTCGCTTTCATCGGTGTGGTAGTGCTGAACTCCTTCTTGCCGCTGCCGGCCGCACTCAACCGGGTCGTGCTGCAAGCCGATACCTTCATGCTGGCCATGGCCATGGCCGCCCTGGGCCTGAGCACCCACCTCTCGGCGCTGCGCAATGCCGGCATCAAGCCGATGATCCTGGGCGCGGTGCTGTTCGGCTGGCTGGTGGTGGGTGGCGCGCTGGTCAACGGGGCCTTGGGACGGCTGCTGGCCTGAGTCGGCATGAATAAAAAAACGCGGACCAAGGGTCCGCGTTTTTTCATGCCGCTGCATCTTGCGCAGTGTTCAATGCAAGGCCCCGCGCTGGGTCATCTCGCGGATGATGCGGATGGTATCGATGTCGGCTTCCTGGTAGGCCGAGCGGCGGAAATTGTCATAGAAGGCTTCACTGCCGTCGATGTCCTCGGGCTTGCCATCGTCGTACTCGAAGCGCACGAACAGCACATCGGTCTGCGGCTCCTCGATGGTCATGCTCATGCGCGAGGCCGGGATCTCACCCTGCGCCGGCACCTCGTAGATGACCTGGATCTGCGGCAGGTAGATCACCTTGTCCTGGATCACCAGGTCGCCATAGCGCAGGGAACGCTGCACGCTGTCCATGCTCTTCTCGGAGAGCTGGCAATCGTCCAGGTGGGGCATGAACAGGCGCGGCGACTCGGCGCGCAGCACCAGGCCGCGCCACAGCTGTTCGCGGGTCAGGGAATCGATCAGCGGATTGAGCGGATCGTTGATCTGGATGAGATGGTTGAATTTCATGATGGCACTCTGATGCGCACACGCGCGGATAAATGTTGGGCCTGCCTGTCGCCGGTCCGATGTGGCCATTGTCCCACAGGGAGGCCTCCCCCGGGCTGCTACAATGGCGCCTCTTTTCCCCCTGCCGATGCCCACGCTATCCGTATGTCCGCCCCCTCCTTCGGCCTGAACAAACCGCAAAGCGAAGCCGTCCACTACATGGCCGGCCCTTGCCTGGTGCTGGCCGGCGCCGGCTCGGGCAAGACGCGCGTGATCACGCAGAAGATCGCGCACCTGATCGAGAACTGCGGTTACGAATCGCGCAACATCGCCGCGCTGACCTTCACCAACAAGGCCGCGCTGGAAATGCAGGAACGCATCGCCAAGCTGTTGAAGGACCCCAAGCAGGCCAAACACCTGACGGTGTCGACCTTCCACTCGCTGGGCGTGAAGATCCTGCGGCAGGAGTCCAAGCATCTGGGGTTGAAGGACCGCTTTTCAATCATGGACAGCGACGATTGTTTTTCCCTGGTGCAAGAGCTGGCGGTGACCACCGACAAGGCCATCATCCGCAGCATCCAGAATGCCATCTCGCTATGGAAGAACGGCCTGGTCGACCCCGACCTGGCCGAGAAGAACGCCCGCACCGAAGACGAAGCCCAGGCCGCGCGCATCTACCGCAGCTATGTGGCCACGCTCAAGGCCTACCAGGCGGTCGATTTCGATGACCTGATCCGCCTGCCGGTGGAACTGTTCCGCAGCAACGAAGAAGTACGCGACCGCTGGCAGCGCAAGCTGCGCTATCTGCTCATCGATGAATACCAGGACACCAACACCTGCCAGTACGAACTGGTCAAGCTGCTGGTCACCGGCATCGGCAAGAAGCCCATGTTCACCGCCGTGGGCGACGACGACCAGGCCATCTATGCCTGGCGCGGCGCCACCATCGAAAACCTCAAGCTGCTGGGCGTGGACTTTCCCAACCTGCACCTGATCAAGCTGGAGCAGAACTACCGCTCCAGCACGCGCATCCTGCAGGCCGCCAATGCGGTGATTTCCAACAATCCCAAGCTGTTCGACAAGACGCTGTGGTCCGAGCATGGCCTGGGCGATCCCATCAGCGTGATGGCCATGGATGACGAGGAAGCCGAAGCCGACCAGATCGCCATCACCCTCTCGGCCCACCGCTTCGAGCGGCGCGCCAAGTTCGCCGACTACGCCATCCTGTATCGCGGCAATCACCAGGCGCGCATCCTGGAAAAGTCGCTGCGCCGCGAACGCATTCCCTACGTCATGTCGGGCGGCCAGAGCTATTTCGACCGCGCCGAGATCAAGGACATCATTGCCTACCTGCGCCTGATCGCCAACCAGGATGACGACCCGGCTTTCATTCGCGCCGTTACCACCCCGCGCCGGGGCGTCGGCCAGGCCACCCTGGAAGTGCTGGGCACGCTGGCCGGGCAATGGCAGTGCTCGCTGTTCGAAGCCGTCTACAAAGGCGGACTGGAAGACAAGCTGACCGACCGCCAGCTGCTGCCGCTGCGCAAGTTCTGCGACTTCATCAATGCGCTGGAGTCGCGCGCCACCCGCCCCGGCCCCTCCGGCAGCGGCGCCGAGGCCGGCCGCGTGCTGGACGACATGATGGAAGCCATCAACTACGAGTTCTACCTCTACGACAGCTTCGAGGAACGCGCTGCCCAGGCGCGCTGGCAGAACGTGGTCGACTTCATCAACTGGTTGAAGGAACGCGCCTGCGGCGGCCGCGATGGCGACGGCGAAGAAAAGAACCTGCTGGAAATCACCCAGATGGTGGCCCTGATGAGCATGCTCGAAGGCCGCGACGAGGAACAGGACGCGGTACGCATGTCGACCCTGCATGCTTCCAAGGGATTGGAATTCCCCCACGTGTTCCTGGTGGGCGTGGAAGAGGGCATCCTGCCGCACAAGGGCGATCCCGATACGCCGCCCGAGGAAGCAGCGGCGCGCGTGGAAGAAGAGCGGCGCCTGATGTACGTGGGCATCACCCGCGCCCAGCGCTCGCTGCACCTGTCCTGGTGCAAGCGCCGCAAGCGCGCCAAGGAAGTGATCGAGTGCCAGATCTCGCGCTTCGTCAAGGAAATGCGCCTGGACGAAGGCGAAGCCCCGCCCAAGGAAGACGAGAAGATCACGCCCCAGGCACGCCTGGCTAACCTCAAGGCCTTGCTGCAGAAGCCCCGGACCAACCCCGAGGGCAGTTGAGGCAAGCGACCGTGCCAGACGGCGAAAGCCGCCCAGGCGTGGCAAAAAACCGCCATGCTGCGCATTTATTGTGCATTTTTGACCGCAAACTGCACGCTGCGGCGGCCTCGCGGTTTACAATGCGGCCTGCAAAAAAATCCCCGAGTTTCACCGGAGCAACACCGGCCACTGCGCAAGCCGCGCGGCCCGCCCCGTTCCGTTCCACCATTCCAGACAAGGAAATCCGCAAGATGATCAAGATGTTCTCCCGCCACGCCCGCGCGCTGGCGCTGACCGCCGGCTTCGTCGGCATGCTGGGCCTGGCCGCCTGTGGCAAGCAGGAAGACAAGAGCGCCGCCGCTGCCGCGCCGCAAGCCGCCGCTCCCGCGCGCGTCTATGTGGTGGGCGTGGAATCGGCCTATGCGCCCTTCTCCTCGGAAAACGAACAGAAGGAAGTGGTTGGCTTCGACATCGACATCATGAAGGCCCTGGCCAAGAAGATCGGCATCGAGGTCAAGTTCGTACCGACCCCGTTCGAAGGTTTCTTCAACTTCCTGGCCCAGGGTGACCGCGACCTGCTGATCTCGGCCATCACCATCACCGACGAGCGCAAGAAGTCGGTGAGCTTCTCGGACCCGTACTTCGTGGCGACCCAGACCATCGCCCTGCCGGCCGCCGACACCAAGGTCAGCAAGATGGATGACTTGAAGCCCCTGACCGTGGGCACCCAGAGCGCCACCTCCGGCGACGAGCTGGTGCAACAGGTGCTGGGCAAGAACAGCGCCAAGATCAAGCGCTTCGACTCCACCCCGCTGGCCCTGAAGGAGCTGGAAAGCGGCGGCGTCGACGCGGTCGTGGCCGACGAACCGGTGGTGAAGAACTACATCGCCAACAACCCCAACAGCAAGCTGCGCACCGTGACCGACCCGAGCTTCCCCAAGGAAGACTACGGCATCGCCGTGCGTAAGGATGACCCGGAACTGCTGGCCAAGATCAACAAGGGCCTGGCCGACATGAAGGCCGATGGCAGCTTCGCGGCCATCAGCGCGCAATACTTCGGCAAGTAAGCAGCCAGCAAGCGGCAAGCAAGCGATAAACGCACTACCATGACGGCGGCATGATGCCGCCGTCATGTCTTTCCAGAATCCGTTTTTTTCACCCACCAATCGAGTCCGACATGGATTTCCGCTGGAGCATCATCCAAGGCTATGCGCCGCTGTTCGCCAAGGGCGTTCTCATGACCTTGCAGGTGTCGCTGATCAGTATCGTGATCGGCACCGTGATCGGTCTGCTGGTGGGCATGCTGCGCCTGGCCGACGTGCAACACGGCGCCTGGAAGTGGCCGCTGAAGTGCCTGCGCTGGCTGGCCGGCTTCTACGTGGCCTTCTTCCGTGGCACGCCGCTGTTCGTGCAGATCATGCTGATCCACTTCGCGGTCATGCCAGTGCTGGTGCAGCAGGAGCATGGCCTGTTGATCACCGGTGAACTGGCGCGCACCATCAAGCAGGACTACGGCGCCTTCCTGTCGGGCACGGTGGCGCTGTCGCTCAATGCGGGCGCCTATATCTCCGAGATCTTCCGCGCCGGCATCCAGTCCATCGAACGCGGCCAATCCTACGCTGCCGCCAGCCTGGGCATGAACTACGGCCTGACGATGCGCTATGTGGTGCTGCCCCAGGCCTTCCGCCGCATGCTGCCGCCGCTGGGCAACGAAGCCATCACCCTGCTGAAGGATTCCTCGCTGGTCTCGGCCATCGGCCTGGCCGAACTGGCCTATGCGGCCCGTACCGTGGCCGGCACCTATGCCCGCTACTGGGAACCGTATATCACCATCTCCGTGCTGTATTTCTCCATGACCATCTGCCTGGCGCTCGTGGTGGCACGGCTGGAAAACAAGTACAGCGCCCCGCACCGCCGCTGATCTGCGCTGTTGTGCGTGCGCCAGGCGCGCGCGGGCGGTATCATCGCGCGCATGACTCCGATGCACACCCTCCCCTCCCCCACCCACGGCCAGCCGCGGCGCGTGGCCGTGATCGGCGCCGGTCCGGCCGGCCTGATGGCTGCCGAAGTGCTGGCGCAGCACGGCGCCAGCGTCGACGTCTATGACGCCATGCCCTCGGCCGGACGCAAGTTCCTGCTGGCCGGGCGCGGCGGCATGAACATCACCCATTCCGAACCCCAGCCCGACTTCCTGCCGCGCTACGGCAACCGGCGCGAACAGCTCGCGCCCTTCGTGCGCCGCTTCGATGCGGAGCGCCTGCGCCAATGGATCCATGATCTGGGCATCGAGACCTTCGTCGGCACGTCCGGCCGGGTCTTCCCGCGCGAGATGAAGGCTGCGCCGCTGTTGCGTGCCTGGCTGCATCGTCTGCGCGAAGCCGGCGTGCGCTTCCACACGCGCCATCGCTGGCTGGGTTGGGACGCTGATGGCGCACTGCGCCTGGCCAATCCCGACGGCGAGATCGCCGTGCAGGCCGATGCCGTGGTGCTGGCCCTGGGGGGCGCCAGCTGGTCGCGCCTGGGTTCGGATGGCGCCTGGGTCCCGCTGCTGCAGGAGCGGCAAGTGGAGGTAGCGCCGCTGCTGCCCTCCAATTGTGGCTTCGAACTGGACTGGAGCGAGCACCTGCGCGAGCGCTTCGCGGGCGAACCGGTCAAGCCGGTGGTGGCCAGCGTGGCCCTGCCCAGCGGCGGCGTGCAGAACCGCCGGGGCGAATTCATCGTCACGGCCCAGGGCATCGAAGGCGGGCTGGTCTATGCCATGTCGGCAGCCCTGCGCGAGAGCATCGCCACCGAAGGCTCGGCGCGCCTGTATCTGGATCTGCTGCCGGACTGGACGCTGGAAAAAGTGGAGGCCGAACTGGCCCATCCGCGTGGTGCACGGTCCATGTCCAGCCATCTGCAAAGCCGCCTGCACCTCAAGGGCGTCAAGGCGGCCCTGCTGCGCGAGATCGTCAGTCGCGACGACTTCGCCGATCCCGCCAGGCTGGCCCGTGCCATCAAGGCATTGCCGCTGACGGTACTGCGTCCGCGCCCCATCGACGAAGCCATCAGCAGCGCCGGTGGCGTCAGCTTCGAGGCGCTCGATGATGCGCTGATGCTGCGCGCCTTGCCGGGTGTATTCTGCGCCGGTGAAATGCTGGACTGGGAAGCCCCCACCGGCGGCTACCTGCTCACCGCCTGCTTCGCCACCGGTCACGCCGCCGGCAACGGCGCATGGGAATGGCTCAACGCTGCGGACCGCACGGATAAGCTGCCAGCACCTCAACAGGAACAACACAAGTGATCAACGAAGACCGCATCATCGACATCGAAATGAAGATTGCCCACCAGGAAGACCTGGTGGACGAGCTCAACCAGACCGTCTATCGCCAGCAAAAGAAGATAGAGGAACTGGAAATGCTGCTGGGCGCGCTGGCCAAGCGCTTCCGCGAACTGGCCGATACCAGCCAGGATCGTGCGGCGGCCAACGAGAAGCCGCCGCATTATTGATTCCCGTCTACGCCGGGTGCGGAAAATTACCGCTAAGCGTGGACAATCCGACATCGCTTGCGCCTGGGCGGACGTGTAGAATCTTCTTTTTTTGTCCCTGCCCCGGAAGCTTATGTGGTTTAAGAATCTACAGATCTATCGTCTGCCCGCACCGTGGGCGATCAATGCCGACGAACTCGCCTCCCAACTCGCGCCGCAGGCCTTCGCCGCCTGCTCCAGCCTGGAAATGCAGAGCCAGGGCTGGGTCTCGCCGCGCAACAATGACAAGCTGGTCCATGTGGTCAACCGCCAGTTGCTGCTCAAGCTCGATACCGAAAAGAAACTGCTGCCCTCGACCGTGATCAACCAGGTCACCAAGGCGCGCGCGGCCGAGCTGGAAGAGCAGCAAGGCTTCCCCCCGGGCCGCAAGCAGACCAAGGAATTGAAGGAACAGGTCACCGACGAGCTGCTGCCGCGCGCCTTCTCGGTGGTACGCAGCACCTGGGTATGGATCGATCCGGTCAATGGCTGGCTGCTGGTCGATGCCGGCAGCCCCGGCAAGGCCGAGGAAGTGTTGAAGCTGCTCTTCAAGGCCATCCCCAAGTTCCCGCTGGAGACGCTGCGCACGGTGATGTCGCCGGGCGCGGCCATGACCGACTGGCTGGCCAGCGACGAAGCGCCCAATGGCTTCACCGTCGACCAGGATACCGAACTGCGCTCCACCGCCGAGAGCAAGGCCACCGTGCGCTACGTGCGGCATGCGCTGGAAGCCGATGACATCCGCCGCCACATCGAGGCCGGCAAGCAATGCACGCGCCTGGCGTTGACCTGGGCCGACAAGGTCTCCTTCGTGCTGACCGAGAACCTGTCGGTCAAGCGCATCGCGCCGCTGGATGTGCTCAAGGAAGACAGCGAGATCGCCGGCAAGAACGACGACGAGCGCTTCGATGGCGACTTCATGCTGATGACCGGTGAATTGTCCAAGCTGCTGGCAGCCCTGGTCGATGCGCTGGGTGGGCAATTGAAGGAAAACGACGGCGCCCTGGCGCGCGCGGCCTGATCCAGCATTGCAAGCGGCCGGTGGCCAGATGAAAAACGGGAGCTCTGGCTCCCGTTTTTTTATGCCCGCGATGAGGACTCAGGCCGCCCCATCGACCGGCCTGCTCAAGACACTCTCCAGCGGCAGCATCGCATGAGCCAGCGTGGCCGCCAGGCGCGTGCTGGAGACACCATCGCGCGCCCCCAGGGCCAGGCCATTGAGGAAACTGGTATAGAAATCACCCAGCGCGGTGACATCGGCGTCGGCCCGGATCTCGCCCTCGCGCTGCGCCTGCAGCAGGCGGGCGCGGATCTCGTTGCGGCGCTTGTGCCGGCGCTGCGACATGGCATCGCTGTGCTCGCTGTTCTCGGGCGCACAGTTGATGGCCGAGATCACCACCATGCATCCCTTGCCTACCGGCAAACCGGGCACTGTCGATTTTCCCGAATACATGCGCACGCTGGCGCGCAGCATGGCGTGCAGGTCTTCGCGGATTCCCTTGCCGGCCTGCAACAGCCGTAGTGGTTCGGCACTGATCGTGCGCGAATACAACTCCACCGCCTCGCGAAACAGGGCATTCTTGTCGCCAAAGGCAGCATACAGGCTGGGCGCCTTCACGCCGATGGCCTCGGTCAGGTCGGCCATGGTGCTGCCTTCGTAGCCCTTGCTCCAGAAGACCTGCATGGCCAGGTGCAGCGCCTGTTCGCGGTCGAAGCTGCGCGGGCGGCCGCGGGTTCGTATCATCGGTGTCCTTTGCGGGGTATTACCCCTTGCGGTAATGGATTCGTCAGGCAGTGTAGTTTATTTTAATTCGCATTACAAAATATTCGATTGCCCCTTGAATATCGTGCCCATCACTCCTATTATCTAATGCTCATTACATAAATAAATGTGTAGCGAGCAAAACATCAACCTGTCACCAGACCAAGCCAGCCTGATGGCGCGCTTGAATAAAAACATTTGACGGCACCCATCGAAAGGACATGCCATGAGCCGCAAGACCCGAATAGAAAACTACCGCAACATCGGTATCAGCGCCCACATCGACGCGGGCAAGACCACGACCACCGAGCGCATTCTTTTTTATACGGGTGTGAACCACAAGATCGGCGAAGTGCATAACGGTGCGGCCACCATGGACTGGATGGAGCAGGAGCAGGAACGCGGCATCACCATCACCTCGGCCGCCACCACCGCCTTCTGGAAAGGCATGGCCGGCAATTACCCCGAGCACCGCATTAACATCATCGACACCCCGGGCCACGTGGACTTCACCATCGAGGTGGAGCGCTCCATGCGCGTGCTCGATGGCGCGGTGATGGTGTATGACTCGGTGGGTGGCGTGCAGCCGCAGTCCGAGACCGTCTGGCGCCAGGCCAACAAGTACAAGGTGCCGCGCATTGCCTTCGTCAACAAGATGGACCGCATCGGTGCGGACTTCTTCCGCGTACAGCGCCAGATCGAGGAACGCCTCAAGGGCAAAGCCGTCCCCATCCAGATTCCGGTGGGCGCCGAAGATCATTTCTCGGGCGTGATCGACCTGGTCAAGATGAAGGCCATCATCTGGGACGAGGCCAGCCAGGGCGTGCTGTTCAAGTACGAAGACATCCCGCTGGAGCTGGAAGAGACCGCCCGCGAATGGCGTGACCGCATGGTCGAGCAGGCCGCCGAGGCCAACGAGGAGTTGCTGGAGAAATATCTCTCCGGCAATCCCCTCACCGAAGAGGACATCAAGCGCGGCCTGCGCCTGCGCACGGTGGCCAACGAGATCGTGCCGATGCTGGCCGGCAGCGCCTTCAAGAACAAGGGCGTGCAAGCCATGCTGGATGCGGTGATCGACTACCTGCCCTCGCCGGTAGATGTGCCGGCCATTGCCGGTCACGGCGAGGACGACAGCGAGATCGAGCGCCATCCCTCGGACGAGGAGCCGTTCTCGGCGCTGGCCTTCAAGATCATGACCGACCCGTTCGTGGGGCAGCTGACCTTCTTCCGCGTGTATTCCGGCATCGTCAACTCGGGCGACACGGTCTACAACCCGGTCAAGGGCAAGAAGGAGCGCCTGGGTCGCATCCTGCAGATGCATGCCAATGAACGCAAGGAGATCAAGGAAGTCTTCGCCGGCGACATCGCCGCCGCCGTGGGCCTGAAGGACGTGACCACCGGCGACACGCTGTCGGACCCGGAGCACCCGATCATCCTGGAACGCATGATCTTCCCCGAGCCGGTGATCTCGCAGGCGGTGGAACCGAAGACCAAGGCCGACCAGGAAAAGATGGGCATCGCGCTCAACCGCCTGGCGCAGGAGGATCCATCCTTCCGCGTGCATACCGACGAGGAATCGGGCCAGACCATCATGTCGGGCATGGGCGAGCTGCACCTGGAAATCCTGGTGGACCGCATGAAGCGCGAGTTCAATGTCGAGGCCACCGTCGGCAAGCCGCAGGTGGCTTACCGTGAAGCCATCCGCAAGGGCGTGGAAGACGTGGAAGGCAAGTTCGTCAAGCAGTCCGGCGGACGCGGTCAGTATGGCCACGTGGTGATCAAGCTGGAACCGCAACCGGCTGGCAAGGGTTATGAATTCGTCGATGCCATCAAGGGTGGCGTGGTGCCGCGCGAATTCATCCCAGCGGTCGACAAGGGCATCCAGGAATCGCTCAAGGCGGGCGTGCTGGCGGGGTATCCGGTGGTGGACGTGAAGGCCACGCTGACCTTCGGCTCGTATCACGACGTGGATTCCAACGAAAACGCCTTCCGCATGGCCGGCTCGATGGCCTTCAAGGAAGCCATGAAGCGCGCCGGCCCCATGCTGCTGGAGCCGATGATGCAGGTCGAGGTGGAAACGCCCGAGGAATTCATGGGCAACGTGATGGGCGACCTGTCCTCGCGGCGCGGGATGGTGCAGGGCATGGAAGACATGGTCGGCGGCGGCAAGCTGGTGCGCGCCGAGGTGCCATTGTCGGAAATGTTCGGCTACTCGACCACGCTGCGTTCGCTCTCGCAGGGTCGGGCGACCTACTCGATGGAGTTCAAGCACTATGCCGAGGCGCCGCGCCAGGTGGTGGAACAGCTCAGCGGAAGCAAGGGTCGCAGCTGATTGCCTGATCTGACCACGCAATCAGGGCTCAACGCCGGGAAGCAACAAAGCCGGGACATCTTGCGATGTCCCGGCTTTTCTTTTTCAGGCGAACATGTCTGGCTGGGTCGCCACCAGGTTGTCGTAGATGGGTTGGAAGTGCAGCCAGCCGATGTAGTCGCTGCCGACGTGTTCGCGGCTGTAGCGGGCCTTGTCTTCGGGCACCAGGCGCGGCGTCTGGCCGCTGGCGGCGATAAGCAACTGCTGCTTGCAGCAGCGTTCCAGGGCGATGAACCAGAAGGCGGCCGATTCGATGCTGTGGCGGCTGGCGGTCAACAGGCCGTGGTTCTGGTGGATGGCGGCCTTCACGCCGGCAAAGGCGTTGGCCACACGATGGCCGGCCTTGACCTCGACGGCGACCTGGCCGGCCTCGTCGCCGATGACCACGTGGTCTTCGAAGAAGGCGGCGGCATCCT
The DNA here is from genome assembly GCF_016429215.1 of Herbaspirillum sp. ASV7. Classification (GTDB taxonomy): domain Bacteria; phylum Pseudomonadota; class Gammaproteobacteria; order Burkholderiales; family Burkholderiaceae_D; genus Herbaspirillum. Next base: position 65,636 of record NZ_JAELUH010000027.1, read on the forward strand.
GGCTGATCGGCAACAGCGGCTGGCCCAGCGTGGAGAAGGCGGTGCCGTACTCGGTGTGGGCATGGCACATGGCGACGATCTCGGGATGCGCTTCATGCACGGCGGCGTGCAACACGAAGCCAGCGCGGTTGACGGCGTAATCGCCCTCGACCACGCGGCCTTCGTGATCCACCAGGATCAGGTTGGAAATGCGCACCTGGTTGAAATGCACCGCCATCGGATTGGTCCAGTACAGGTGGGGGCGCTCGGGGTCGCGCACCGTCAGGTGACCGGCGAAACCATAGTCGAAACCTTGCTGGGCAAAGGCGCGGCAGGCCGCGACCAGGCGCTTCTTGAGGTAGAGGCGATGCTCGTCGAAACTCTTGAACTCGGCAATCTCGGGGAAGCTCAGGCCCAATTGCTCGGGCTGGTAGACGGAGGTGCGTTTGACGGTGTCGAGCATGATGCGGTCTCCTGTGATTGGCAATGAAGGGGTACAGGTGGTTTTCCTGATGGCTGGCCGCCATGGTGGCAGTGCGCTCGCGCGTTGACAAAAGACCTGTTTTCACCGATTGTTGAATCAGGCTCAACCATCAGCCCGTTCGCCGCCTATCCCACCACCCGCCATGCGCAAACTGCCCTCCTTCTTCTCGCTACGCGCCTTCGAAGCCGCCGCCAGGCTGGGCAGTTTCACGCTGGCGGCGCAGGAGCTGCACCTGACCACCTCGGCCATCAGCCACCAGGTGCGCTCGCTGGAGGAGTGGTGTGGCAAGGAATTGTTCGTGCGCCAGACCCGGCGGGTGACGCTGACCATGCAGGGCCAGCTGTTGCTGGGCAAGCTCACGCCGGCCTTCGATGCCATCGAGGATGCCTGTGCGGTATTTCGCCAGGCCGATGAACAGGCCGTGCTGGCGGTGCATTGCGCCCCCAGCTTTGCGAGCAAGTGGTTGAGCCCGCGCCTGGGGCAGTTCATGCAGGCGCATCCGGCAATCACCCTGCAGATGTCGACCAGCGCCGAGCCCATCGACCTGCAGCGCGATGGCGCCATCGATGTCGATATTGCCTACGGCGCCCCGCCGCATCGCGATGGTGTCATCGTCGAAGCCCTGGGCATGGAGCCGACCGTGCCGCTGTGCGCTCCGGCGCTGCTGCAGCGTCATGCCATCCGGGGCCCGCTGGATCTGCTGGAACTCACCCTGATCGAATCCAAGCTCAATCCGGTGCGTTGGAAGGACTGGTTCGACCTGCACGGCGTGCGCCTGCCGTCGCGCGCGCATCCCTCCTTCGACCGTGGCTCGCTGGCAGTAGCGGCCGCCGTGGATGGCCTGGGCGTGGCACTGGAGACGGCGCGCTTCGCCGAGACCGAACTGGCACGTGGAGATCTGGTGCGACTGGATGAGACGGTCTTCAAGTCCATCCACAGGGAAATGCACTTCCTGTGCTATCGAAGAGGAGACGCCGGCATGCGGGCCGTGAAGGCGTTCCGGGAGTGGATACGCGCGGTCGCCGGCGAACCCGGGGAAGACCCTGCGCGACGCGACTAGACCGCATTTTGCTGCGCCAGATAAAACGCCCCGTTCCTGTCTCTTATACACATCTCCGAGCCCACGAGACTCCGTTAAAAGGGGGGGGGGGGGGGGGGGGGGGGGGGGGGGGGGGGGGGGGGGGGGGGGGG
>NZ_JAELUH010000270.1 GCF_016429215.1 Herbaspirillum sp. ASV7
GGTGTAGCTGGCGGTGAGATAAAATACGCCATCGTCTTTTAACGGTCCTTTCCCTACAGGATTGATATTCCCGTTGGCAGCGAGTGAAGGCTCGCGGGTAGTAGCCCCACCGATAGAATAGATATATTCCACCAGTTGACGCGCCTCTGTCATGGAGAGGGTTGGGTGAGCTGCCATAGCGGTTTCTCCCCATACGCCACCACCGCCGTTGATGATTTTTTGCGCCAGTTTATCTGGTGCAGCAGGATCTGCTTTATACTTCTCTGCTACCTGCTTAAAGGATGGTCCGATCGACTTTTCATCCGTCTTATGACAGGTTTTACAATCGGAAATTTCCATGATATTCTTACCGGCGATAGCGCCAGTAATGATCTGGTGGCCCTGAGG
>NZ_JAELUH010000271.1 GCF_016429215.1 Herbaspirillum sp. ASV7
CCCCCCCCCCCCCCCCCCCCCCCCCCCCCCCCCCCCCCCCCCCCCCCCCCCCCCCCCCCCCCCTTTTCACGCCCAAGACGGCATACGAGATACATACCGGAGTCTCGTGGGCTCGGATATGTGTATAAGAGACCGGGCCGGAGGGCTGTTGAGTGCCTCATCGCGATCACGGAAGGCGATGCCGCCCAGCACTACCGTGGAGAGCGCCTGCGTGTGCAGCTTGAAGCCCACGCAGGCGCTCTCCACGGGGGGGGGGGGGGGGGGGGGGGGGACGCTGCCGACGATACACTACAAGTGTTGTGGTGGGGGGGGGGGGGGGGGGTGGGGGGGGGGGGGGGGGGGGGGGGGGGGGGGGGGGGGGGGGGGGGGGGGGGGGGGGGGGGGGG
>NZ_JAELUH010000272.1 GCF_016429215.1 Herbaspirillum sp. ASV7
TAAACGCATGGTAAACCTGCTCGGTGAAGCCTATTTCGAAATCACCACCGATGCTTCCCGTCCTTTCCTCGTCAAAACACCCGACAATGCCGTAGTAGAAGTACTCGGTACCTCCTTCGCTGTTGAAACCTCCGACTCTTCCACCATAGTAGTAGTCACAGAAGGTAAAGTGAAACTAAGCAAAATGGGAGAAGAAGATGCTGTAATCCTAACCAGTGGCCGAACAGGAATCATTAAGAACGGACAGGTTTCCGCCATCGACAATGATAATCCCAACTTCCTGGCATGGAAAACAGGAACATTACAATTTAATGATCAGACTTTAGTTGATATTGTGCCACAATTAGCCGACTTTTACGGCAAAGAAATCAGGATAGAAGAAAGT
>NZ_JAELUH010000273.1 GCF_016429215.1 Herbaspirillum sp. ASV7
GTATCGTCGGCAGCGTCAGACGTGTATAAGAGACAGCCGCTGTGCAGTACCGTTCTAAATAGCCACAATGCCTTAAGACTGACCGCGTATATATCCCAAACACTTAAAGTACAAATTTTTCCGTTTGCTCAGTTTCCCCCTTTCAGGTACAGGCCCTGATTTCCTATCTGGACCATGAGCCCACGCCGATGATCGTGATGAATACGGAGTACGAGATTCTGGCGGCCAATACCGCCTACAAGAGGCAGTTCGCCACAGCTGGCAGCGCGCCCATTGGCCACAAGTGCTATGCAATGTCACACCATTACCAGGTTCCTTGCGATCAGGCAGGAGAACATTGTCCTTTGCAACGTGCACTGGCCACCAAGGGGCCGGATCGAGTAC
>NZ_JAELUH010000274.1 GCF_016429215.1 Herbaspirillum sp. ASV7
CGAGATACATAACGGAGTCTCGTGGGCTCGGAGATGTGTATAAGAGACAGCGCTGAACGTGGGCAACCTCAACGACTATCACCTGACGCTCGCGCCCAAGCTCTATACCTATCTCGGCCCCACCACCGACTGGCCCTTGCCCCCCAGCTTGCCCTTGCGCAGCAAGGCCGCGACTTCCGCGCCATCAGGCTTGCCATAGGCCAGCTTCAGGTCCAGGTGGCCGCGATAGTCGGCGATGTCCGGGTTGTGGGGGGGGGGGGGGGGGGGTCTGACGCTGCCGACGATACACTACAAGTGTAGATGTGGGTGGTCGCCGGAGAGTGAAGAGGGGGGGGGGGGGGGGGGGGGGGGGGGGGGGGGGGGGGGGGGGGGGGGGGGGGGGG
>NZ_JAELUH010000275.1 GCF_016429215.1 Herbaspirillum sp. ASV7
GTACTGGCACATACCATCACGGTATATACTCCGCCTGGCTGGAAAGACTGGGAGGGCGCATAAGTCATCCATAAATCGGTTGGAGGATTAAATCCTACCGTCATAGTACCAGTGGTACCATTCACTGTTTTCAACTGCTCATCCGGATTAACAGGCACCGCTGGCAATACTTTACCGTCATCTGTTATCACCTTAAACTGATAGGTACCATATGGCAATTCCGTATAGTCGGAATAGTTACCCGAAGTTACGTGACTGGTCATACCGCTTACAGGTGTTCCATCTGCAAATACGAGGGTCATATTCCCTTCCAGGCCTACTTTATCCGGTACGGAACTGAGATTGAGCAAACGAATCCGGAAGTGTCTCGGGTCTGCCGGAGGC
>NZ_JAELUH010000276.1 GCF_016429215.1 Herbaspirillum sp. ASV7
TGTGATTTTTTGACAGACCAGGAAGACTCAGATCAAACCTGCCATAGAACTGATTTCCACGGAGCGAGCCAATAGAGCTGTTATACTGCAATGCCAGATACTGACCAAAATGACTGTAAATATTTTGCGTCGCACGCAGGCGCTGATTACTGAATACAAGCGCTGTAGAAGTGTACTGCTGCGGATTTACGCGGAATCGCAGGCCATCCGCATACAACTGCTGAATATAATAATTAGAAGAGAAGGTCAGTGAACGGCCATATAGTCCGGATGATAAATTCAATGGAATAGTAACGCCTGCATGCCAGCTGAGCTGGTTCCAGTAGACACGTTGTCCTTTGGAAGTCAGGCCACTCTTATTTATCGTATAGTCGACACCGGTAC
>NZ_JAELUH010000277.1 GCF_016429215.1 Herbaspirillum sp. ASV7
GGGTTCGCCTGATATCTGTATCAGAAGAGCAATGTGTTACCCGCGTTCCTTTCCGTTGGTTGTCGCAGAATCCTTTTCGTTCCACTTACTTTGCCTGCCTCGCTATGGCCGGAGAACTGAGTACAGGACTGCCAGCATTAATGTATGCACGCAGCGCTACCCGGAATGTATCCATGCTCGTTACCGGTATGCAGGCGTCATTTATGAAGAAAGCCACCGGTATGACTTACTTCACCTGTACGGACATCCCTGCGATGAAAGCAGCCATAACTAAGGCTTTGCAGGAGAATGAACCTACTTCCATCACCATGCGTTCAGAAGGTAGAAATAAAGAGGGCATAGTAATTGCCTCCTTCGACATTACCTGGTCTTTTAAAGCCAGG
>NZ_JAELUH010000278.1 GCF_016429215.1 Herbaspirillum sp. ASV7
GTTTTTATTCTTAGCTACGGTAAAACCTCCCATTTTCGGGTCGTTGTAGTTCCAGCCGGTAGCAGAAGAAGCTTCTTTCTTTTTGCCGAAAAGCCCACCACCGTCTTTATGACAGGCAGTCATGGATAGCATTACGCTGGTACCTACGAGCAATGACAAAGAGGTTAATCTACGCATGTGATACAGCTTTAGTCGATTATATTTACAGTAAACGCAAATGTAATCTTTTTTATTTTATGGTGAAATAATTTAATTTGTAACAGTCCTTTATATATCGACTGGTTTTCACGGATATTGCTTCATTTGTAAAGGAATAAAAAGATATATTTGAAAAATTTATCTTCTATTTTATACTTTGTGTATTCATCCCTGACTATTGCTT
>NZ_JAELUH010000279.1 GCF_016429215.1 Herbaspirillum sp. ASV7
CCTATATGCAGATCGTTTCCAAGGCTAATCCGACAGGTATTGTACGTGGTCAGCTGGATAAGAAAATCATTTTCTCCCTGGATGTGAATATGGATGGCAGTCAGGTTGTACCAGCCGCTAATAACACCGCTACCGTAAAATTATCACTCCGCATGACAGACGATAACATCGCCTGGTATGCAATCGATGTCAAAAACCTGCGGGCAGGAGATGTACTGAAGGAAACGCATGTGCATACCTCTACGGGAGTGACTTTGCTGAAGCTCTGTTCTACCGCAGCAGATTATGGGGTGCAGATGAATATGAGCATCACCGGGGAATCGTTGCGCGCACTGCGTTCCGATCCATTATATGTGGACGTTCATTCCACCCTGTTCCCTAA
>NZ_JAELUH010000028.1 GCF_016429215.1 Herbaspirillum sp. ASV7
GACGTTCGTAACCCCGCGCCTGGCCGATATGCTGGACGAAAGGAACGCGTCCCAGCTGGTACTGGGAGCACGCCTGAACATCGAGACCCGCCAGATGCTGCCAGGCCATGTCGGCAATGCCTTGAACTGCGCCAGCTGCCACCTCAACGCCGGTACCGTTGCCGAGGGCTCGCCCTATGTCGGCGTGTCGGCTTTCTTCCCCAGCTATGCGGCACGGGCGGGTCGCGTCATCACATTGGAAGAGCGCATCAACGGATGCTTCCAGCGCTCCATGAACGGCAAGCCGCTGGCCCTGGAATCTGAGGAACTCAAGGCCATGGTCGCCTATCTCGACTGGATGCGCGGCAAGACCAGGGCCGACGACAAGGTGGCCGGACGTGGCGTGGGCAAGATCGACGCACGCCTGGTACCCGATGCCGGCAACGGCAAGCGCATCTACGCTGCCCAATGTGCGCTGTGCCACGGCACGCAGGGTGAGGGGATCAAGGACAGCGCCGGACGCTGGGTCTACCCGCCGCTGTGGGGGGCGCAGTCCTTCAACATCGGGGCGGGCATGGCGCGTACCTATACGGCGGCGGCCTTCGTCAAACGCAACATGCCTATCGCCTTCCATGAGCGCTTCCCGCTGGGTCAGGGAGGTTTGAGCGACCAGGAGGCGCTGGATGTGGCCGAGTACTTCACGCACCAGCCGCGTCCGGACTTCGCTGCCAAGCTCAAGGACTGGCCGCACGACAAGAAGCCGGCCGACGCGCGTTACTGAACAGCCGGGTGCAAGGGGCCGGAAGGCTTGGGAAAGTGCAGCGTGAACCTGGCGCCGCTGCCATCGCTGCGGTTGCCGAAGCGGATCGAGGCGCCGTGGCCCTCCAGTACTGCCTTGACGATGGCCAGGCCCAGCCCGGCACCACTGGTCTGCTCCAGCTGCGAGGCGTGTCCACGATAGAAACGCTCGAACAGGTGGCCCATGTCGTTGCCGGCAATGCCCGGGCCGTGGTCGGCCACCGTCAGGATGGCGTCGTCGGCATCTTCGCTGACACTGACCTCGACCGCCGATTGTGCAGGTGAAAACTTGATCGCATTGTCCAGCAGGTTGTTGAGCACCAGCATGGCCGCGCGCGGCCCCACCCTGGCCTGTACCGGTTGCGCCGCATGCAGCACCAGTGCAATGCCGCGCGCCTGGGCGGCGCCTTGCCACTTGGCCACGCCTTCGCTGGCCAGCTGGTCCAGCCGGATACTGTCGGTGCTGCGGGTTTCCTGGCCCGCATCGAGCCGGGCCAGCAGCAGCAACTCTTCCACCATGCTGGTGAGACCGGCGACTTCTTCCAGGCAGGATTGCAGGGTCGCCACATAGTCCTCGCCCGAGCGCGGCCGCCGCAAGGACAGCTCGATCTCGGTACGCAGTCGCGACAGGGGCGAGCGAATCTCGTGGGCCGCATTGGCGGTGAAATCGCGCTGCAAACGGAAAGCCCGCTCCAGCCGCTCCAGCATGGAGTTCAGGGTGGCGACCAGGTGGCCGATCTCGTCATCGCTGCCGGGATGGGCCAGCCGTTCGCCCAGGTTGGCGTCGCTGATACGGCGCGCCTGCGCGGCAATGCGCTCGACGGTACCGAACAGGCGCCTGGTCAGCACGGCACCGGCTGCGGCCAGGGCCAGCAGCAGCGCCAGGGCCAGTCCGCCAAACAGCAGCGCGGCCGATTGCAGGGTGTGATTGGCGTCATCGAGCGAACCGGCGACCTGCACGGCGAACTTGCGATCACCCACCCGTACCGGGACCGAGACCATGCGCAAGGGTTCTTCGCTGGCATGCGGCAGGGTTTCAAAGACCGTCTGTCCCTGCTCCATGCTCTTGAGCAGGCGCATGGATACCGGCAGCGCCGCCACCCCCAGGTTGCTGCTGCGCCCGAGGATGTTGCCGTGAACGTCGACGATCTGCACCAGGCGGTCCAGCCGCACCAATGAAGGCGGGGCCGTGCCCGGACTGGGCTCGTGGACATGGATGGCCTCGGGCGTGCCTTCCATGAGCAGCCCGGCCTCGGTCTCGCCCAGCGCCAGCAGGGCCGCGTCCAGCTGGCCCAGTACCGATTGCGACAACAGCCACCAGCCGGTGGCCGCCGCACAGGTGACGATCATCACCACCGCCATCAGGTGGACCAGCAGCAAGCGTTGCCTGAAACCCATGGCGATTACGGCCTTTCCTGGCGGATGACGAAACCCTGCCCGCGCAGGGTCTCGATGAACACGGTCTGCCCGTCGGGCTGGCCGGTATCGAGCTTGCGGCGCAGGTTCTTGATATGGACGTCGATGAGGTTGTCGATGGCGATCAGGTCGGCGTGCCAGACTTGCTCGGCCAGCTGCTGGCGGCTCACCACATTGCCGGCATGCCGCACCAGCAAGACCAGCACCGCATACTCCTTCTGGGTCAAGTCCAGGCGCTGGGCGGCGCGGACCACCTCATGGGCCAGCAGATCGATGCGCAGGTCGGCCAGTTGCAACTGGGTCACCTGCATCCTGGCCGGACGGCGCAGCAGCGCATGCAGGCGCGCCAGCAGTTCCTCGAAGGCGAATGGCTTGGCCAGATAATCATCGACGCCGGCGTTGAGTCCCTCGACCCGGTCAAGCAGGGCATCGCGTGCGGTCAGCATCAGGATGGGCCATTGCAGATCCTCCTGGCGCACCCGCTGGCACAGCGCGATGCCATCCATGCCGGGCAGCATGCGGTCGAAGACGGCCAGGTCGAAGCGCTCGCCGAGATGCGCCAGCGCCTGCTCCGCACTGTGCGCCACGGTGACCGAGAAACCCTCTTCCTGCAGGCCCTGGGCCAGCAGCCGGGCGGCTTTCTTGTCATCTTCCACGAGCAGGATCTGCATGCCGTCCTAGTTCCACCTATCAATAGTCCATCATCGTGAGCCTCTCTTTCCTGAAGAACAATTCAGGAAGTGCTTCACTTAGCCCACCTATCATAGCGAAGTTTTCTGCCGCTCAACAGCCTGGTACCGGCCACGCTGCTGTGGCCTGCAAGACATGCAGGTGGTGTCACCACAGGGGAGATGCCACCGATCCCCGTCTCCGCTTAGAACGCACAATCCGCACAATCAGCGCAATCCGCACAGTCCACGGTGCCACATGAAAAACAGAACCCTCACGACCAGGAACCTGGTTGTCCTGCTTGGCGCAACTGCCCTCATCGTCGTCGCCGTGCGCGGCGTCCTGCCGCTCATGGCCAGTGAGGTCAAGAGCAACGTTGCCAGTCCCATCCTGATGCACGAAGGCGAGACCATCGTCATCCCGGCAGAATCAGCCCTGCGCGAAACCCTGAAGACCGCCGTCATCGAACAGAGCGACATTGCCGTGCCATTTAGCCTGCCCGCCTCGGTCGAAGCCGATCCGGCACGCCTGGCCAGGATCCTGCCGCCCACCACCGGACGCATCGTCACCCTCCAGAAGCGACTGGGGGATGACGTCAAGGCCGGCGACGTCCTCTTCGAGGTGGAGTCCTCCGACCTGGCGCAAGCCATCAGCGATGACCGCAAGGCCCAGGCGGCCCTGGCGTTGACGCGCCGCAGCCTGGAGCGCCAGCGCAGCCTGGACCAGGCCAACATCTCGGCCCGCCGCGACCTGGAGCAGGCCCAGAGCGACTTTGAGCAAGCCGACAGCGAAGCCGCCCGCAGCCGCGCCCGTGTGGCGGCCCTGGGTGGCGCGCGCGCTGCCGGCAACGGCAGCAACAGCGCGCGCCTGGCCGTGCGCTCACCGGTCAGCGGTCAGGTGATCGAACTCAATGCCGCCGTGGGCAGCTTCTGGAATGACGCCACCGCCTCCGTGATGACGGTGGCCGACCTGTCCTCGGTCTATGTCACCGCCAGCGCCCAGGAAAAGGACCTGGCGCGCGTGCGCGCAGGCCAGGACGCCGAGGTGGCACTGGACGCCTATCCCGGCCAGACCCTGCAGGCCAAGGTCCGCTCGGTAGCCCCGGTGCTCGATCCCGATACCCGTACCGTCAAGGTCCGCATCCTGGCGGCCAACAAGGATGAACGCCTCAAGCCGGGCATGTTTGCCCAGGTGACGCTGCGCGACCGCGCCCATGCGGGCATGCTCATGCCGATGTCGGCGGTGGTGCAGACCGGCTTTGCCAATCGCGTCTTCGTCGAGGTCGCGCCGTGGAAGTTCGAGGCCCGCAAGGTCAGCCTGGGCGCCCAGGTGGGCAGCGATGTCGAAGTCATCGGCGGCCTGACGTCGGGCGCGCGCGTGGTCGTCAAGGATGGAGTGCTGCTCAATGATTGAACGCCTCGTCACCCTCTGCTTCCAGCGGCGCGGCATCGTCAAGCTGGTGTTCCTGCTGGCCGCGCTGTACGGCTGGTATTGCTGGAACCAGCTGCCCCTGGAAGCCTATCCGGATATCGCCGACGTCACCTCCCAGGTGGTCACCCAGGTCAACGGCCTGGCCGCCGAAGAGGTCGAGCAGCAGATCACCATCCCGCTGGAGCGCCAGATCATGGGCACGCCGGGCATGCACGTGATGCGCTCGCAAAGCACCTTCGGCCTGTCGCTCATCACCGTGGTCTTCAATGACGGCGCCGAGGACTACTGGTCGCGCCAGCGTCTGCAGGAGCGCATTTCGGCCGTCACCCTGCCCTATGGCGCCCAGCCTGGCCTGGATTCGCTGACCTCGCCCATCGGCGAGATCTACCGCTATACCCTGCAATCGAAGACGCGTGACCTGCGCGAACTCTCCGAACTGCAGTTCTGGAAGGTCATCCCGCGCTTGAAGCAGGTATCCGGCGTGGTGGACGTCTCCAACTTCGGCGGCCTGACCACCCAGTTCATGCTGGAGCTGGACCCCAACAAGCTGATCAAGTACAACACCTCGCTCAACCAGATCAGCCAGGCCATCTCGAACAACAATGCCAATGCCGGCGGCAGCATCATGAAGCGTGGCGAACAGGGCCTGGTCATCCGTGGCGTGGGTCTGATCCGCAGCCTCGATGACCTGGGCAATATCGTGGTGTCGCAAAAGAATGGCGTGCCGGTGCTGGTCAAGGACCTGGGCCGGGTCGTGCTGGGCAACCAGGAACGCCATGGCATGCTGGGTATCGATGAGCAGTCCGACGCCATCGAAGGCATCACCCTGCTGCTGAAGAACGAGAACCCCTCGCGCGTCATGGAAGGCGTGCATGCGGCCGTGCAGGACCTGAACGAGCATATCCTGCCCAAGGACGTCAAGATCGTCCCCTACATCGACCGCAGCAAGCTGGTCGAGGCCACCGTCCATACGGTGGGCAAGACGCTGATCGAGGGCATGGTGCTGGTCTCGCTGGTGCTGTTCCTGTTCCTGGGCAGCCCGCGTGCGGCGGCCATCGTGGCCATCACGATCCCGCTGTCGCTGCTGACGGCCTTCATCCTGATGCACCACTTCAAGATCCCGGCCAACCTGCTCTCGCTGGGGGCGATCGACTTCGGCATCCTGGTCGATGGCGCCATCGTGCTGGTGGAAAGCATCCTGCGCCTGCGCGAAGAACGCCCCGAAGGCGAGATCAGCGGCGAGGATGTGCTGCAACTGATGCGCCAGCTGGCGCGCCCGATCTTCTTCGGCATGCTGGTCATCATCATTGCCTACCTGCCGCTGTTCGCCTTCCAGCGCATCGAGTACAAGCTGTTCTCGCCGATGGCCTTTGCGGTGGGCTTTGCCCTGCTGGGCGCGCTGCTGGTGGCGCTGCTGCTGACCCCGGGCCTGTCGTGGCTGGCCTATCGGCGTCCGGTGAAGGTGTTCCACAACCCGGTGCTGGTGTGGCTGGAACCGCGCTATCGCAAGGTGCTGGGTCGTCTGGTGGGCCGTTCGCGCTTCGTGCTGGCCCTGACCGCGCTGACCCTGGCCGCCATCGGCGTGCTGGGGGCGACCATCGGCCGCGATTTCCTGCCCTATCTGGATGAAGGTTCGATCTGGCTGCAGGTGCAGTTGCCGCCGGGCGTCTCGCTGGACAAGGCCGGCGAGCTGGCCGACCGCCTGCGCGCAGCCACCCGTGAGTTCCCCGAGGTGGAGCACATCGTTACCCAGGTTGGTCGCAATGACGATGGCACCGATCCTTTCACGCCCTCGCACATCGAGTGCGCGGTGACGCTGCACCCCTACTCGGAATGGAAGTCCGGCTGGACCAAGCAGGAGCTGATCGCCCACATGTCGGAGCGCTTCAAGAAGCTGGCCGGCATCGAGGTCGGGTTCACCCAGCCCATGATCGATGGCGTGCTCGACAAGCTCTCCGGCTCGCATAGCGACCTGGCGGTGAAGATCTACGGCAACGACTTCCGCGACATGCGCACCCTGGCGACCTCGGTGCAGGGCGTCTTGCAGGAAGTGCCGGGCGCGGCCGACGTGATCATCGACCAGGAGCCGCGCCTGCCGCAGGTGCGCGTGAACGTCGACCGTGCCGCCGCAGCCCGCCTGGGCATCAATGTGGCTGACATCATGGCGCTGATACAGACCGGAATCGGTGGCAGTCCGGTCACCCAGGTCTTCATCGAGGAACGCAGCTACAACGTGGCTGCCGTCTTCAACAGCAAGGCCCGCTCCAACCCTGAAGCGCTGGGCAACCTCACGCTGGTGGCGGCCAATGGCGCCCACGTGGCGCTGTCGCAGGTGGCGCGCATCACCATGGAAGATGGCGAAACCACCATCACCCGTGAAATGAACCGCCGCCACCTCACCGTGCGCCTGAACCTGCGTGGCCGCGACCTGGCCTCCTTCCTGGAGGAGGCCAAGGCCCGCATCGCCCAGCAGGTGCACTACGACCACGCCCGCTACGAGATCGCGTGGGGTGGCCAGTTCGAGAACCAGCAACGTGCCCAGGCACGCCTGGCCCTGATCGTGCCGATGGCGCTGGCCTTCATGTTCGTGCTGCTGTTCGCCGAGTTCAAGAACCTGCGCCAGCCCGCGCTGATCCTGCTGTGCGTGCCGCTGGCCACGCTGGGCGGCCTGGTGGCCCTGCACCTGCGCGGCATGACCTTGAACGTCTCCTCGGCGGTGGGCTTCATCGCCCTCTTCGGGGTCGCCGTGTTGAACGCGATCATCATGATGTCCAACCTGAACCGCTGGGTCAGCCAGTCCGGCCTGCCCTTGCGGGAAGCGGTCATCGGCGGTGCGCTCGAACGCATGCGCCCGGTGCTGATGACCGCCACCGTGGCGGCCCTGGGCCTGGTGCCGGCCGCCATCGCCCACGGCCTGGGCAGCGACGTGCAACGTCCGCTGGCCACCGTGGTGGTGGGCGGTCTCATGAGCGCCACCATCCTGACCCTGGTGCTGCTGCCGGCCCTGTACTACCTGGTCGAGACGAAGATGGCGCAGCGCGCGGTCACTGCCGCCAACAACCATGCCAACGCACATTGAGGACGATCACATCATGTCCCTGAACCTGTACTCCCCTAAGTCCACTGCGCTGGGCCTCGCCTTGGTCCTGGCGTTGAGCGGCTGCGCCGTCGGCCCCGACTTCAAGGAACCCGCAGCCCCCAAGGTCAGTGCTTACACGGCTGAGAAAGTCGAGACCACCAAGAGCATCGACGGCCAGCGTTTCGTGGCCGGCCAGGATGTGCCTGGCCAATGGTGGAAGGCCTTCGGCTCCCCGGCCCTGGATGCGCTGGTCGATGACGCATTGACCAACAACGCCGACCTTCAGGCGGCCCAGGCGGCCCTGCGCGCGGCGCGCGAGACGGCGGCGGCACAAGGCGGCGCACTCTTCCCCAGCGTCGACCTGCACTTCATGCCGACGCGCCAGAAGGTCGCCGATACCCTGGCCAGCCCGCTGGCCGACAACAGCTATATCTACAACCTGCATACCGCCCAGCTCAACATTTCGTATGCGCCCGACATCTTCGGCGGCACCCGCCGCCAGATCGAGGCCGGCCGGGCCCAGGCCGAGGTGCAGCGCTTCCAGCGCAATGCCACCTACCTGACCCTGGTCTCCAATGTGGTGCTGGCGGTGGTCAACGAGGCCTCGCTGCGTGACCAGTTGCAGGCCGCCGAAAAGGCCGAGGCACTGGCCGCCCAGCAGCTGGAACTGGTGCGTAAGCAGCGTGCACTGGGCGCACTGGGCCTGGCCGACGTCGCCGCCCAGGAAAGCCTGCTGGCGCAGGCACAGGCGGTCTTGCCGGGCCTGCGCAAGCAACTGGCCCAGCAGCGCGACCAGATCGCCGTGCTGGCCGGTCGCTTCCCCGGCCAGGGCGGCACGCCCCAGGTACAGCTGTCGGCCCTGACGCTGCCGACCGAATTGCCGCTGAGCCTGCCCTCCACCCTGGTGCAGCAGCGCCCGGACGTGCGCGCCGCCCAGGCGCAACTGCAGGCGGCGTCAGCCCAGGTCGGTGTCGCCATTGCCAATCGCCTGCCCAGCTTCACCATCACCGGTGCCATCGGCAGCTCGGCCCAGGATTTCTCGAAACTGTTCACCTCGGGGCCGGGCTTCTGGACCCTGGGTCTGGACCTGGCCACGCCGATCTTCCATGGCGGCAGCCTGCAGCACCAGCAGCGTGCCGCCGAGGCCGGGCTGGACCAGGCCGGTGCGCAGTACCGCAGCGTGGTGCTGGGGGCCTTCCAGAACGTGGCCGACACCCTGCATGCGATTGCCGCCGATGCCGATGCGCTCAACGCCGCCACCCGCGCCGAGGGCGCCGCCCAGCGCAGCTTCGACGCGGCCCAGGCGCAATGGAAGGCCGGCATTGCCGGCTATCCGCAAGTGCTGCTGGCGCAGCAGAACCTGCTCTCGGCCAGCCAGTCGCGGGTGCAGGCACAGGCGCTACGGCTATCCGACACCGTGGCGCTGTTCCAGGCGCTGGGTGGCGGCTGGTGGCACCAGGATCTTTGAACCATCCATCTATAACAAAAAGGGGATAGGCGGCCAGCGTGCCGCCAGCATGACACATGAAACGCACTCTGCTCGCGGCCTTGCTGCCGCTGCCTGTACTGGCCTTCGGTGCCGATGAGGCCGTTGACGAACCCTGGAACATGCATGGCCAGGCAACTTACATCTGGCAGCGCAAGTCGCCCTTCGATGCCGCCTACAGCGGCCCCAACAGCCTGGGGCCGCAGGCGGAGAAATCGTATTCATTTTCCGGTACGCTGTTCTTCGGCTTGCGCCTGATGCAGGGCACCGAGTTCTACTTCGACCCCGAGGTGGTGCAATCGGTACCGATGTCGGGCCTCACCGGCCTGGGCGGCATGCTCAATTCGGAGCAGCAGAAATCGTCCGGCCCCAACCCCACCTTCTATCGCGCCCGGATGTTCCTGCGCCAGACCTGGAACCTGGATGGTGAAACCACCCGTGTGGAGTCCGACGCCAACCAGTTGGCCACCAGCATCAGCGCGCGCCGGGTGGTGATGACCGCCGGCAACTACGCCATCACCGACATCTTCGACAACAACGCCTACGCCCATGACGGCCGCACCCAGTTCCTTAACTGGTCGCTGCTCACCCACGGCGCCTTCGACTACGCCGCTGATACCCGGGGCTATACCTGGGGTGCGGCCATCGAGTACTACGACAACGACTGGGTCTATCGCTATGGCCGCTACCTGGTGCCGCAGGAGTCCAACGGCCAGGCGCTCGACTCGCGCATTATGCGCCACTACGGCGAACAGGCCGAGATCGAGCACGCCCACCAGATCGGCGGCCAGCCGGGCAAGCTGCGCCTGCTGGTCTTCCACAACCGCATGGTCAGCGGCAGCTTCCGCGATGCGCTGGCAGCGGCCGCCGCCAATGGCGGCACGCCTTCCGTGGCCGATGTGCGCAAGGAGCAGGACAAATACGGGCTGGGCATTGCCGGCGAACAGAACCTGACATCCGATATCGGCGTGTTCTTCCGCGCCAGCTGGAACGACGGTAAGACCGAGACCTATTCCTTTACCGAGGTCGAGCGTTCGGTCACGGCCGGGGTCCAGGTGACCGGCCAGCGCTGGGGCCGCGCCGACGACGTGCTGGGGGTCGCCGCCATCGTCAACGGCTTGTCCAAGGCGCACCAGGACTACCTGGCGGCCGGCGGCACCGGTGTGTTCATCGGCGATGGCCGCCTGAACTATCGTCCCGAGCAGATCGTGGAGGCCTACTACAACCTGCGCGTGACCAAGGCCACCACGGTGGCCCTGGACGTGCAGAAGATCTTCAACCCGGCCTATAACGCCGACCGTGGGCCGGTGCTGGTGCTGGGCGCGCGCCTGCATACGCAATTCTAAAAATGGGCGGCCGGCGCTGCGTCCCTGCGTCGACCGCCCTCATACACTGGAGACACTGCCATGAACCTGTCCTGGAAAACCGGCGCAGCGACGCTGGCCCTGCTGGGCCTGTCGGCCTGCACATGCATCGACCCGCATGAGCATCATGATGCCGCCGGCACGGTGGAGCGCTTCATCGACCAGCAGGCCCAGCCTGACCAGCTGCCGCCTTGCCTGGCCAGCCGGATCGCCCAGATCCAGGGCGGTACCCGCTTTGCCGCCATCCGCTATCGGCACTGGGCCAGCCACTTCAAATCCACCGTGTACGCCGAGGTGCCTGCCAGCATGAACCTGCAGCTGCATCAGGAGGTACGTATCGAACCCGGCCAGTGCTCGCACGACGAGCTGGCCGTTATCATGCAAGATGATGTGCTTTCCAACAGAAAAGGAGCAATGTGATGGGTGACAAGACCACCAAGGCAGACAAGCCCGCCATCAACTGGCTGGACCAGCCCGAGGAGCACGACTACCCGGCGGCCCAGTCCTATCTCAACCTGCTCTACGATGACAAGAAGACCGCCGACCTGGTGCGCCGCCTGCGCGAAGCACCGATGGCGGCCTTCAAGGCCAAGGACATCCTGCGCGCCTCGGGCCTGTCGCCGCTGGGCATGAGCAATGCCCACGTGGAAAAGGACCTGAAGAAGATCCAGTCCGGCACCAGGATCTCGCCGCTGCTGCTGGTGCGCCAGGACGGCCAGCGCACCGTGGTGGCCGACGGCTACCACCGCCTGTGCGCCCTCTACAGCTTCGACGAAGACACCACCGTTCCCTGCAAGATCGTCTGATCCCGCAGCCCTCCCCGTTCAGTGGGAGTGCTGGTGATGGCTGTCGGGGAAATGGGCATGCGCATGGCGGGTGGCGGCGTGCCGGTGGCGGTGGCTATGGACCACGCCCGGCGCCACCTCCTGCCCATGCTCGTGGGTGTGATGCAGGTCATCGTGGCGATGTGCGTGTTCGTGCTCAATCTCGTCGTGCAGGTGCTCATGGCTATGCGTTTCGGTCAGGTGCAGCCAGATGCCCAGTCCCATCAGCAATCCCGCTATCACCAGTTGCTCGCTGACCGCCTCGCCCATGAGCAGGGCCAGCAAGGCACCCAGGAAGGGCGCAGCCGAGAAGTAGGCACCGCTGCGCGCCGTCCCCAGGTGGCGCAGCGCCACCACGAACAGGCTCAGGCTCACGCCATAGGCCAGGAAGCCCAGCACGGCGGTGGCCGCCATGACCGGCAGCGGCGGCAAGTGCGCACCCAGCGCCAGTGCCAGCACCAGGTTGGTGGAACCGGCCACCAGGCCCTTGACGCTGGCGATCCAGGAGCCGTCCGAGAGCGATACCTTGCGCGTGAGGTTGTTGTCGATGGCCCAGGCCAGGCAGGCGCCCAGGATGCACAGCGTGGGCAGCAGGTCGGCCCCATCGACCTGGCGCGGCCAGGCCAGTACCACGGCGCCGGCCACGATGGCGGCCATGCCCAGGGCGACGCGGCGATCGACGTTCTCGCGGAAGGCGAACCAGGCCAGCAAGGCGGTGAGCACGCCCTCGGCATTCAACAGCAAGGCCGCACTGGAGGCCGGTGCAGCGCGCAAGCCCAGCATCAGCAACACCGGCGCGACCACCCCGCCGGCCAGCACGGCAGCGCTGAACCAGCCGGCTTCGGCACGCGGCAGGTGCACCGCCTGTGCCCGTGTCAGGCGACGGAAGATGAAGAGTCCGCTCCCCGATCCCAGGTATAGCAAGGCGGCGATGACCCAGGGCGAATTGCCCGTCAACAGAGGCTTGGCCAATGGCGTGGCGGCCCCGAACAGCAAGGCCGACAGCAGGGCTGCCCGGACGCCGGGATGTCGTAGTGTGGTCCAGAGGTGCATGGTGATTCTCCTGCCTGATGCTGCATTCGCGGTCTTGCGTACAGCCGGTGTGCAAGCTTAGCCGATCAGGGCGGCGGCATCATGACAATGCGCTGACAGCGGCCTCAGAACCAGTGATTGGCCTGTTTCAGGTCGCTGCGCAATTCACGGAAGCAATGGTCGGTCCAGTGGCTGCGGCTGACTTCGTTGCGCCGCATGAGCACGATCTTGCGCTTCAGGGTGGGCTGACGCAGGGGCGCCACGTGCAGGCTGTCGTCGCGCAGATAGCTGGTATAGAGGCTGGGCATGATGCCGATGGCAATGCCCGAGCGCACCACGCCGTATAAGGATTCGCTATGCACCACCTGATAGCGCCGCGACGAGGCCAGACCATGCTGCATCAGCGCCGCCGAGGCGAATTCCCACACGCTGCCCTGGGTGAACATCACGATCTCCTCGCCCGCCATCTGCCGCCACTGCACTTCCTTGGCGCCGGCCAGCGCGTGGTGGCGCGACACGATCAGTACCAGCTCATCCTCGAACAGGCTCACCGTCTCCAGCGTTTGCGAAGACAGCGAATCAGGCGGCTTGATGCCCACGCAGAAATCCAGCTTGCCCGAATGCAAGGCCGCCAGCAGGGCGTCGTTGGGCATGTCCTGTAGCAGAATTTCCACATGCTCGTCATGCGCCTGGTTGTAGCGGGCGATCACGGCGGCCGTCAGCGTCACCGCCGAGGGGATGGCGCCGACCCGGATGCGATGGCGCCCGGTCCCGATGGCGTGCTCGATATCCTCGAAGATATTGCTGGCCGTATTGAGCAGGTGGCGCGCGTATTCCAGCACCACGCTGCCCTGGGCGGTGAGGCTGATCTGGTGCGTGGTGCGGTCGAAAAGCCGCGTCCCGAGCTGGTTTTCGAGCTGCTTGATGGAAGCCGACAGGGCTGGCTGGGTCAGCGCCAGGGCGTCGGCGGCGCGGCTGAAACTGTTGGTCTCGGCTAGCGTGACCAGGGCCTGCAGGTGCCGCAGCGTGACTTTCTGGTTGAGTTTGATCATAGGAAATGGACAAGCCGCCAGAATCGCGCCGCCTGGTTATAAATTCGATTTATGAAATTATAAATATAAACAAATTATATTATTTAATCACTTGTCCTATGCTCCACACCGTTCGCAGCGAATTCCAACAATGAACGGTCGCAAGACCATCATCAAAACCACAGGGGCAGGCATGAAAAAACATTGGATGATAGGCGCGCTGGCCATTCCGGCCGCGCTGGCGGGCGCGCAGGCGCAAGCGCAGAGCAAGATCGAGATCTACGGCCTGATTTCGGGCGGCATCGGTTACCTCTCCAACCAGGGCGGTCCGCACAATCTGGAGGCGCTGTCGGGCACCAACCAGAACCCGCGTATCGGCTTCCGTGGCCAGGAAGACCTGGGCGGTGGCAACAAGGCCATCTTCACGCTGGAAAACGGCTTCAACATGATGACCGGCGCGGCCGCGCAGAGCGGTCGCCTGTTCGGCCGCCAATCCTGGGTGGGCCTGTCCTCCAACACCATGGGAACGCTGACCCTGGGTCGCCAGTATGAAGCGGTCAAGGACTACCTCGGTCCGGTGGTCATTGCCAGCAACGGCGTACACATCGGCGACAACGACAACGGCTACAACAACCTGCGCGCGCAGAACTCGGTGAAGTACGTCAGTCCGTATTTCAACGACTTCAACGTCACCGCCCTGTATGGCTTCGGCGAAGCGGCCGGAGACACCAGCACCAACCGTGTCATGAGCATCGGCTCGGGCTACAAGGGCGGCAACTTCCGCTGGGCCGTGGCCTATACCCAGATGGACACGCCCAACAGCAGCAAGAGCCCCGACGGCGCCATGGGCAACGATTACGCCAGCTCGCTGCTGATCTTCAACAAGAGTGCGGTCAACAGCGCCTTCGGCGTGCGCCGCCAGCGCATCGCCGGCACCGGTGGCTTCTACACCGTGGGCAATACCGACTTCGGCGCGATGTACAGCAACGTCAAGTATGAGTATCTGGACAACACCAAGCTGACGCTGCAGAACGTCGACATCAACCTGGTGCACCACTACACGCCGGCGCTGAACCTGGGTGCGTCCTACTTCTATACCACCGGCAAGTACGACACCATCAACACCAATCCGAAGTGGCACCAGATCAACCTGCAGGCGGATTACTTCCTCTCCAAGCGCACCGACGTGGCCATCACCTACAGCTACCAGCTGGCCGCCGGTGACGCCAAGAACGCCACCATCTTCGGCTTCCCCTCTTCCAGCGACAAGAAGCAGGCGGTGCTGATGCTGGGCATGCGGCACGTGTTCTGATCGTTCTCCCCAGGCCTGGCCGCTGGCTCCCTCGGCGGTCGGGCCTACAATACAGGTCTTTTGTCGGTTCCAAGGATAGTCATGTTGAACAAAGCACGTTTCCCGGGCGCACGCGCCGCCCTCGCCACCGTCGGTCTCGGCCTGGCCTTGCTGGGCAGTCCTGCCCATGCGGAAAAACGCACGCTGGTGCTGTCGGCCTACCCGATCTCCCAGCCGCTGTTCAACAAGCTGGTCTATGCTCCCTTCAAGGAAAAATGCGGCTGTGAGATCGTGGTCGAGACCGGCAACAACGCCGACCGCATCGCCAAGCTGGATGCCCGCCGCAACAATCCGGTGGTGGACCTGGTGCTGTTGTCGGACTTCGGCATGCTCGAAGCCGCCCGCAAGGGCTTGGTGCAGCCGCTGGACTACAGCCAGCTGAAGAACTACAGCCAGCTCTACCCCTTCGCCCGCAATCCCATCGGCGGCAACTATGCGGTGGGCTACACCATCTATTCGGTGGGCCTGGTCTACCGCAGCGACAAGACCGCCGCGCCCAAGTCCTGGAAGGATCTCTGGAGCCCGGAACTCAAGGGCCGCATCGCCCTGCCCGATGTGAGCACCACGCAAGGCCCGCTGGCCCTGCAGATGGCCGACCTGGCCTGGGGTGGCAAGGGGGGCGACTACACCACCGGCATGCAGAAGATCCTGTCCATCAAGAACAATGTGGTGACCTTTACCAAGAACAGCGCGCAATTGTCGTCGCTGTTCGCCCAGGACGAGATCTGGGCCGCGCCGGTGGCGCGCTTCACCTGGGCCCAGCTGATGAAGACCGGCATGCCGCTGAAGTGGGCCATCCCCGCCGAAGGCCAGGCCGCCGGCATGAACGTCATGGGCATCGTCGCCAAGTCGAAGAATGCCGATCTGGCCTACCAGCTGATGGACTTCTGGTTGTCCAAGGAAGTGCAGACGGCGCTGGCCATGGAACTGGTCGATTCGCCCGTCAACACCCAGGTGGTGCTGCCCAAGGACAAGGCCGAATTCAATACCTACGGCGGCGAGCACATCGCCTCGCTGAAGTTCGTCAAGCCCGAAGACCTGCTCAAGCACCGCTCGGGCTGGCTGGAGCAATGGAACAAGGGCATCAGCAAGTAAGCCGCTGACGCCATCGCGTGACGCCACATCCTTGCCGGACGTGGCGCCGCCTCTCCTTTTCGACACCTGTTTGCGCACCATGCTCGCACAATCCAAAACCCGCCTCGGCCTGATGCTGGTCATGCCGGCGCTGATCTTTACCGTGGTCTGCTTCCTGCTGCCGGTGGCCGCCCTGCTGCTGGATGCCTTCCGCATCGGCGGCCCGGACAGCCTGGACGGCGGTCCGCTGCAATGGAGCCTGGCCCGCTTTGCCGATTTCTTTGCCGAACCGCTGCACCTGCAGGTGTTGTGGCGCACCCTGCGCATCGCTGCGCTGGTGACCTTGTGCTCCGCCCTGCTCTGCTATCCGGCGGCCCAGGCCATCGTGCGCGTGGCGCCGCGCTGGCGCGGCCTGGTGCTGGGCATGATGATCCTGCCGCTGATGGTCTCGCCGATCGCCCGTACCTATGCCTGGATCGTGCTGTTCGGCCGCAATGGCGCGGTCAATGCCGTGCTGATGCACCTGGGCCTGGCGGACGAACCGCAGCGGCTGCTGTTTTCGGAGATGGCCGTCTTCGTCGGCCTGCTGCAACTGCTGTTGCCGCTGATGCTGATGTCGTTGGTAAGCGCCATGGAAAACATTTCCGCCGACCTGGCGCTGGCCGCTTCCACGCTGGGTGCCAATGCCTGGCAGGTCTTCACCCGCGTGACCCTGCCCTTGACGCAGGAAGGCCTGATCGTGGGCGGCACCCTGGTCTTTACCGGCAGCGTCACCGCCTATGTGACCCCGGCCCTGCTGGGCGGCCCCAAGGTCTTGATGCTGGAAACCCTGCTCTACCAGAAGGTCAGCGTGGAAAGTGACTTCGGCGCCGCCAACGTGATTGCCGTGATCCTGGTGGCGATGACACTGGTGGTCAACGCCGGCCTGAAACGCATTGCCGCACCCCGGAGGTCGACATGAAACAAGGTTTGTTCCCGCGCCTGGTGCTGTGGGCCGTGATGCTGTTCCTGCTGGGGCCGTTCGTGATCGTCTTCCTGGCCGGGTTCAGTGGTGGCGAGACGCTGGCCTTCCCGCCGCCCTCGTATTCGCTGCGCTGGATCGTGGCGGTCCTGCAGGCCGACGAATTCCGCCAGGCCTTCGGCACCAGCCTGGAGATCGGCCTGCTGGCGACCGTCATCGCGCTGCTGCTGGGCGTGCCGGTGGCCTATGCGATGTCGCGCACGCCGCCGCCCGGCATGGCCGTCATCAAGCAGGTGCTGACCTCGCCGCTGATCATCCCGGCCATGCTGGTGGGCCTGGGTCTGCTGCGCCACTTCGTGCTGCTGGTCGATGCCCCGGTGTTCCTGGGCCTGCTGGTGGGCCACGTCGGTCTGTTGACGCCCTATGCGGTGCGGGTGGTCTATTCCAGCCTGGCCAATCTGCGCATGGATATCGAGGAAGCCGCCATCACTCTGGGCGCCACCCGCGCCCAGACCTTCCGCCTGGTG
Organism: Herbaspirillum sp. ASV7; assembly: GCF_016429215.1. Lineage (GTDB taxonomy): Bacteria > Pseudomonadota > Gammaproteobacteria > Burkholderiales > Burkholderiaceae_D > Herbaspirillum. The sequence continues at coordinate 17,023 of NZ_JAELUH010000028.1, forward strand.
GTCTTGCCCAATATCCGGGGCGCGGTGATTGCGGCCTTCTTCCTGGCCTTTGTGACTTCCTTCAACCAGGTACCGGTGTCGTTGTTCCTCACCGGCCCCGGCATCAGCACCCTGCCCATCGAAATGCTGGGCCATATGGAAAACAGCTTCGATCCCTCCATTGCCGCGCTGTCCACGCTGTTGGTGCTGTTCACGATGGCCTTCGTGCTGCTCACCGAGAAGCTCCTGGGCATTTCCAAATACATGTGATGTGAGAACGTGATGAGTTACCTGAAATTGCAGCAAGTCGCCCTCGGCTACGGCAATGCCAAAACCGCCGTGCAAGGCCTGGACCTGGAAGTGGCGCGGGGCGAACTGATCTCCCTGCTCGGCCCCAGCGGCTGTGGCAAGACCACCACCATGCGCGCCATCGCCGGCCTGATCGAGCTGCGCGGCGGCAGCATCATGCTGGACAGTCGCGACATCAGCCGCCTGCCACCCAACAAGCGCGATATCGGCCTGGTGTTCCAGTCCTATGCACTGTTCCCGCACCTGAACGTGTTCGACAACGTGGCCTTCGGCCTGCGCCTGCGCAAGGTGCCGGCGGGCGAACTGCGGCAGCGTGTGGAACAGGTGATCGCCGCCGTCGGCCTGGCCGGTTTCGAGTCGCGCCTGCCGGCCCAGATGTCGGGTGGCCAGCAGCAACGCGTGGCGCTGGCGCGTGCCATCGTCATCGAACCCAAGCTGCTGTTGCTGGACGAGCCGCTCTCCAACCTCGACGCCAAGCTGCGCGTGCAGATGCGCGCCGAGCTGCGCCGCATCCAGCGCGAGCTGGGCATCACCATGCTCTACGTCACCCACGACCAGGACGAGGCGCTGGCCATGTCCGACCGCATCGTGGTGATGAACGGTGGCAAGATCGAACAGCTCGATACACCAGAACAGCTCTTCAATGCCCCGCGCACCCGCTTCGTGGCCAACTTCATGGGCTTCGAGAACCTGTTCGACTACCGCGACGGCCAGCTGCACGGCAGCGCCGGGCGCTTGCCGCTGGCCATGCTGCCGCCCGGTACCGCCTGCGCCGCCTGGCGCGTACCGCAGGTGCCGGTCGGTCGCGGGCCCTACAAGGGGCGCGTGCTCTCGCGCGGCTTTCTGGGCGAGACCGTGGAATACCTGCTCGATACCCCGCTGGGCCAGGTGCGCGGCATGGCACCGGCCGCGCTGGCGACGGCGCGCGAAGGCGAGGATGTGGCCTTCGACCTGCCCGCCGGCGAGGCCTTGCTGCTCGATGCCTGATGACTGACGGCCTCATGTACAGCGCCCTACAACCCAACCCTGCAAGACAAGAACAATGAAAAAGATCTGGCTTGATACCGACCCCGGCTTCGACGACTGGCTGGCCATGCTGATGCTGTCGGCCAACCTCGACGTGAACTGGCTGGGTGTATCGGTGGTGGCGGGCAATGCGCCCCTGGTGACCACCTATGACAATGCGCTGCGCATCAAGCAGCATTACCGCCTGGATGTGCCCGTCTATGCCGGCTGCGACGCGCCGCTGGCCGGCGCCATCGAGACCGCGCAATCGATCCTGGGCGAGTCCGGCATGGCCACCACCGGCGAGGCGCTGCCCCAGGTCGATATCGCCGCGCTGGAAGCCCAGCAGTCGGCGCGCCTGCAACGCACGCCCTTGCCGCACGCGGTGGACGCGCTCATCGAGGCGATCCGCCTGCATGCGGGCGACATCACGCTCATGTGCATTGCGCCGCTGACCAACATCGCCATGGCCTTGCAGCGCGCGCCCGAGATCGCCTCCATGGTCAGCGAGATCATCCTCATGGGTGGCTCGGCCGACCAGGGCAACCACACGGCTGCCGCCGAATTCAACATCTTCGCCGACCCGGAGGCCGCCGACGTGGTGTTCCGCTCCGGCATCCCGCTGCGCATGTTCGGCCTGAACCTGTGCCGCCAGTTGCTGGTGACCGCGACCGAGGTGCAGCAGGTGCGCGAGCTTGGCACGCCCCGGGCCAAGTGGCTGGCCGGTTACTTCGAGGCCTACCTGCGCATCCGCAGCCCCGACGGCTCGGTACCCATGCCCATGTACGACCCGGCGGTGGCGATCTGGCTGAAGCGCCCGGAACTGTTCAGCTTCCAGCCGGCACGGGTGGAGATCGAACTGCAGGGCCGGCTCACGCGTGGCATGACCGTATGCGAATTCCGCGTGCCGCGCCGGGTCAGTCCCAACGCCCAGGTGGCCATGACCGTGGATGGCCCGCGTGCCATGCAGTGCATGATGCAGGAGTTGCTGGGCGGCCTGTCCTGAACGGTGTCCTGCCCCATTTTCAAGATTGATCTTTATGACCCTGTTTGAAGACGCTACCGCAGGACCGCTTACGCTCGAACAATTCGTGCGCGCGCTGCCCAAGGTCGAATTGCATTGCCACCTCTTCGGCGCCGTACGCCGCCAGACCTTCAGCGAACTCTCGGCGCGTGCCGGCCATCCGGTGAGCGAAGAGGAGATCGAAGCCTTCTATACCCGTGGCGAAAAGCCCGTGGGTGTGCTGCGCGTGCTGCGCGCACTGGACGCCACGCTGATCCGCCAGCCCGACGACCTGCGTCGGCTGACCTACGAATACCTGGAAGACGCCCATGCCCATGGCGTGGCCTACAGCGAATTCTTCTGGAACCCGACCGGCACCGTGCGCGTCTCGGGCATTGCCTATGAGCAGGCCCAGGACGCCATCGTCGCCGGCATCGTGGAGGCCGAGCGCGACTTCGGCATCATCGGCCGCCTGATCCCCAGCATCGACCGCGAAGCCAGTCCCGAGGAAGCCGTGGCCATGGTGCAGTGGATGCTGGCCCACCGCGCCCCACAGGTATTGGGCATCGGCATGGACTACCGCGAGAACGACCGGCCGCCCGAACTGTTCGAACAAGCCTACCGGCTGGCGCGCGAAGCGGGCCTCAAGACCACTGCCCATGCCGGCGAATTCGGCATGCCCTGGAACAACGTGGCCACCGCCATCGACCTGTTGCAGGTGGACCGGGTCGATCATGGCTACACCATCGTCGACAACCCCACGCTGTTGCAACGCTGCATCGCGCGCGGTCTGGTCTTCACGGTGGTGCCGACCAATTCCTACTACCTGCGCACGCTGGCGCCACAGCGCTGGGCCCAGGACCATCCGATCCGCCAGATGCTGGCAGCGGGCCTGCGCCTGCATCCCAATACCGACGATCCGACCCTGCACCTGATCACGCCCACCGGCGCCTGGATGATGATGCTGCAACTGGGCGCCAGCGTGGATGACTTGAAGGGTTTCATGCGCAACGGTCTCGATGCAGCCTGGATGGATGAGGGCTTGCGGCAGCGCTGGCACACGCAATGGAGTGCGCAGTTCGACGCGTTGAGACAGCGCCTGCAGGCGTAGCGGTATCACCGCGCGGGGCCACGATCTGGCATTTCGGCCCCGCGCCAGCAGGAATCCTCGCGAACGGTCACAATAGCGCTCTTTGCCCTCCCCGCAGTCCCTTCCCATGAGCACATTTGCCCCGCCGGTCGCCAAGCATCCGCCCAATCATCCGCGCTTCCTGCTGTTCCTGATCTGCGCCTTTGCCTCGGCCGGCCAGCTGGCCATCGACATCTACGTACCGGCGCTGCCGGTGATGGCGCATTACTACGAGACCTCGGCCCAGGCCATCCAGTCCAGCGTGACCGGCTACCTGATCGCCTACGCCTGCGGCCAATTGCTGTTCGGCCCCATGGCCGACGCCTATGGCCGCAAGCGCATCCTGGCCCTGGGGCTGGGCATGTTCACGCTGGGCTGTGCGCTCTCGCTGGCCGCGCCCAACCTGGAGACCTTCGTCGCCGCCCGCGTCCTGCAGGGCTTCGGCATTGCCGCCACCAACCTGCTGGCCAAGGCCATCATCACCGACTCCTTCGCCGGCCAGGAACTGGTCCACGCCTATACCTACATGGCCACCGCCTGGGGCCTGGCGCCGATCATCGCGCCGGTGATCGGGGCACACCTGCAGGAAGCCTTCGGCTGGCGCTCCTGCCTGGTCTTCCTGCTGGTCTATTCCTTCGGCATGTGGGCGGTGCTATGGCGCTATCGCGAGACACTGGCGCAACCGGTGCGGCTGCATCCGGCAACGCTGTTCAAGAACGCCCGCAAGGTACTGGCCAGCCCGGTGTTCCAGAGCTGCTTCCTGGCCCAGGGCCTGTGCTACAGCATCCTGCTGGTGTTCAACATCGTCGGTCCCTTCATGGTGCAGAACACCCTGCATGAGCCGCCGACCTTCTTCGGTTACCTGGCCCTGGCCATCGGCGTGATGTACTTCCTGGGCGGCATCTCCAACCGCGTGCATCATGCGCGCCTGCCCACGCCCGAACAACGCCTGCGCATCGGCGCACGCGTGATGACCGCTGCCGCCTTCGCCATGCTGGCACTGGCCCTTACCGTCGGCCTGCAGGTCTGGACCCTGATGGCACCCGTGCTGGTGATGGCCTTCTGCGCCGGCGCCATGTATCCCACGCTCATGGCCAAGGGCAACTCCATCTTCCCGCATATTGCCGGCTTGACCAGTGCCATCCTCGGCTTTGCGCTGCTGCTGGTGTCCTCGGGGATGATGGGGCTGGCCGGTTTCGTGTCCATCCACAGCCTCACGCCTCTGGCCGTGTTCTTCTGCATCGTCGGCCTGACCGTCATCGCCATGGTCGGCAAGCTGTTGCAACACCTGCAACAGCCGCCTGCGGCCGGCCTGGCCGAGTCGGCGGCGGGCCGCTGAGGGGCTAATCCGCCACACTTGGACAGTTGGTGCTGGCGATGCCGGCCGAATCGCGCGACAATTGCCGCCTGGCATCGCTGCCAGTCACAGCCAGGACCAGCCTTGAGGGAGGCCGATCCGGTTGTTGCCAGGTCGCACATCAGAAAAACCCTGATAGGCGACCCTTTATCCGGGGAATAGGATGAGGCCATCGAATCTGGTCTTGTCCGTGAGAGGGAAACATGAACGTCATCCAAAGCCTGCTGCACTACGGTAGCTATGCCGTGGCTTTCTACGCACTCTACTTTGTCGTCGCTGCAGCGGCGGCGTCGCTCTATCTGTGGCAGCGCGTCTATCGCAAGCCCGCACTGCGGCCGGTACCGGTACGCGTGCGTGCTGATCTGCGCGACCTGCGCGATCACGATTCGCGCCTGCGCTGAGCAAAGACCCCGGGCGGGCTGCGCATTTCAAGGCAAGAGGGCCGGTTGCGACCGGCCCTCTTGTCTTTTCGTCAGAACAGCTCCTGTTGCGGTGAGGTCACGGCCGCGAAGCTATCCCCCACGAACACCAGGATGGCGTCGGCCACCGGTGCCAGCTGGCGCTCCAGGTAGTGCGCGTAGTCGATGGCGGCACTGCGCTTTTCCAGCGGTTCGGGACCGGCGGTGGTCATCACGTAGTTGATCCAGCCGCCCTGCTGGTATTGCGGCGGACGCCCATCTTCCTGGTTGACCTGGTCGGCCATGCGCGCGGCCCGCACATGGGGCGGCACGTTCTTTTCGTAGTGATCGAGCTGGCGCCGCAGGCGCTTGCGGTAGACCAGCAGTTCATCCAGACGGCCTGCCAGCAGGTCGGCCACATACCCGGCGATATAGTCGCGATACGCTTCGCGCTTGAAGATGCGCAGGTACAGCTCCTGCTGGAAGCGCTGCGCCAGCGGGGTCCAGTCGGTGCGCACCGTCTCCAGTCCCTTGTAGGTCACCTTGTCCTCTCCGCCCTCGGTGCGGACGTAACCGGCATAGCGTTTCTTGCTGCCGGTATCGGAGCCGCGCACATTGGGCATGAGGAAGCGCTGGTAATGCACCTCGAACTGCAGTTCCAGGGCACTCTCCAGCCCGTATTCGTCAGCCAGCTTGCGGCGCCACCAGTCATTGATCAAGCCTGCCAGCGCAAGCCCGATGCGGCGCGCCTGCGCGTCGTCGTGCGCGCGCTTGAGCCAGACGAAGGTGGAATCGGTATCGCCATAGATGACTTCATAGCCCTGCTGCTCGATCAGCTCGCGGGTGTGGTGCATGATCTCGTGTCCGCGCCGGGTGATCGAGGATGCCAGGCGCGAATCGAAGAAGCGGCAGGCCGTCGAGCCCAGCACGCCGTAGAAGGAATTCATGATGATCTTCAGCGCCTGCTGCAGGGGCTTGTTGCCCTGGCGCTTGGCCTCTTCCCGGCCTTGCCAGATCTGTTCGATGATGGCCGGCAGGCTGTGGCTGCGACGCGAGAAACGCGCGCCGTTGAAGCCCGGCACGGTCTCGGCCTCGGGCTCGTTGAGGGTGCCATCCACCAGCCCCGCCGGATCGATCAGGAAGCTGCGGATGATGCTGGGATACAGGCTCTTGTAGTCCAGCACGATCACCGAGTCATACAGGCCCGAGCGCGAATCCATGACGAAGCCGCCGGGACTGGCGATGGGTTCGGCATCGCCCAGGTTGGGGGCCACATAGCCCTTGCGATGCAGCTGCGGCAGGTAGAGATGGGTGAAGGCTGCCACCGACCCGCCGCTGCGGTCGGCCTGCAGGCCTGTGACGCTGGCGCGCTCCAGCAGGAAGGCCAGGATCTCGGTCTTGCCGAAGATGCGCGTGACCAGCTCGCAATCCTTGAGGTTGTAGGTGGCCAGGGCAGCCTTGTCCTCGGCGAACATGCGGTCGATCTCATCCATGCGCTGGTAAGGCGTGGCAATGGCCTTGCCCTCACCCAGCAGGGTCTGGGCCACGTTCTCCAGGCTGAAGGAGGGAAAGTTCCAGAACGCCGAGCGCAGGCTTTCGATGCCGTCGATGACCAGCCGTCCCGGCGCATTGACCAGCAGGTGATTGGCGCGCATGCCATTCTCGCGCCACTCCAGCAGGCGCCCGGCCCGGCCCAGGCGCAGCTTGGCGTGGTATTTGTCGGCCTGCTTCTGCAACACATTGAGGTCGAACTGGATCAGGTTCCAGCCGATGAGGGCGTCGGGATCGTGGCGCGCCATCCAGTCGTTGAGGCATTCGATCAGTTGCTGACGGGTCTCGCAGAACTGCAGGCTGAAGTCCACCCGTTCGACCGCCCCGCTGGGCGGCCCCAGCGCATAGACATTGCGCTGGCCGCAGCCCTCGATGGCGATGCTATAGAGCTCGCCGTGCCAGCTGGTCTCGATGTCCAGCGAGGCCAGCTGCAGCGGTGGACGATAGCCCGGTAGGGGCCGGATGCGCGCCTCGGCCAGTGCGCCCTGGCCGTCGTCACTGCCCTGGAAGGCCAGCGGCGCATTGATGAAACGCTCCATCAGGTAGCGCTCGGGCGGGCGGATATCGGCTTCATAGACGGGGATGCCGGCGGCCAGCAATTGCTTTTCCTTCTTCAGCAAGGCGCGATAGTGGCGGGCATACAGGCCCAGCATCGGCCGCTGGCTGAAGTCCTTGAGCGCATCGAGGGGACGCAGCTCGAAGCCGCGCTCGCCTTCCAGCAGCGCAGCGACGCGTTCCTGATCGGCCTGCGGCACGAAGGCCACTGCCTGCTGTGGCGGCAGGCGCAGGCATTGCGGGCCGGTGTCGGTGGCGACCCACAATTCGATCTCGACACCGGCTGGCGTATCGCGCCAGTGTCGGCTGAGGATGAAGCCGGCGCGCTCGCCTGGGCGCAGATCCGGTGCTTGCCTGCTCTCCTGCATGGGGGTGGTGATATCCGTTTTTACATCGAGAACGCGATTCTACTTGGATGTCTGCAGGGCTGCGCGCAGCGATTGTTAAGAAGTCCCAACACGCTTTTTCAGCTGCAAAGATTTTAAAAAATTTCCGTTTCTTATCCTCGTTTTGCCGCTGCATGGGTGGTGCCATGCTGGCGCCCATCGCATTCTCGCAACACGGAACGGATCGTCATGAAACCTCTCGCCTACGCCGCCGCCCTGGCTACTTTCGGCGCTCTGTGCGTCAATCTTCCCTCCTCCTCCCAGGCTGCCAGCTTCGATTGCAGCAAGGCCGGATCGGCCAACGAAAAGACCATCTGTGGCGACGCCGAACTGTCGGCACTGGATGACAAGCTCGGACTGGCCTTCCGCCGGGCGCGCCAGGCCGCCAGTAATCGCCGCAGCTTCCGCGCCGAGTCCGACCAGCAATGGCGCTGGCGCGAAGACCACTGCCATGACCGCAGCTGCCTGCTGGACTGGTACCACCGACGTCAGGCTGAGCTGGAGGCGCTGGCGCCGGAGCACCAGGCCGACGCCGGGCATGTGCCCGTGAAGCTTGTCCACACTGCGCCAGTGCCAGCGCTGGCCACCGTGGCGCCGCTCGCGGTGCCTGCGCCGCCGAGCGCCCCGGTACCGCTGCAACTGGGTCTGAACTCCTCACAGATCGCCGGGGTGGCACCGCTGGGCAGCATGCCCTGGCCACACTATGTGCGCATGGAGCGCGGCGAGTATTTCTATGAAGACCCGCAGGCGCCCGACCACCAGCAACTGGTGGGCGTGCGTTACTACGGGATGGAGAACGGCCAGTACATCATCGAGGCCGTACGCGGCGACGCCGTATTGCGCTATACCTGCAGCGCCGACTGCAGCTATATCGGCCAGCTCAGGCTGCCAGGCGATATCGAGAAGGACATGGTGATCGTCAAGAACGACCGTGCCTCGCTGCCTTCGATCATCGTCAACGATGCCGTCAATGGCTTGCTGGCGACCTCGCAATCACGCTGAGGCCGGTTGCACCTCAACCGGCGCGCGAGGCAAGCTCTCGTACTGCCACCGCCTGGCGCCGATAGAGGATCAGCGTGGCCAGCAATCCGCACAGTGCGGCAAAGGTCAGCCAGAGGCCAGGCGCGGCCTTGTCGCCGGTCAGTTCGATCAACCAGGTCGAGATGGCCGGCGTGAAGCCGCCGAACAGCGCCGTGGCGAGACTGAAGGCCAGTGAGAAACCGGCTACGCGGATCTGCTCGGGCATGATCTCCGTGAGCGCTGCCACCATGGCGCCGTTGTACATCCCGAAGAAGAAGGACAGCCACAGCAGCACCAGCAACATGCGTTCGAAACTGGGCGCCGCCGCCAGCCAGGACAGCGCCGGATAAGCCGTCAGGATGGCCAGCACCGTGATGGCCAGCAGCACCGGGCGCCGGCCAATGCGATCCGACACCATGCCGCCGATGGGCAGCCAGCAGAAGTTGGACAGGCCCACCAGCAAGGTCACCACCAGGCTGGCCTGGGTCGAGAGTTTGAGCACGGCACGTCCAAAGGTGGGCGTATAGACCGTGATCAGGTAGAAGGTGGTGGTGGTCATGGCCACCAGCAGCATGCCGGCGATCACCGTCTTCCAGTTGGCCAGCATGGTGCGGTAGACCTCGCCCAGCGAGGGACGATGGGCGCGCGTCTTGAAGGCTTCGGTCTCCTGCAGCGAGCGCCGCAACAGGAAGATGAAGGGCACGATGATGCAGCCCACGAAGAAGGGAATGCGCCAGCCCCAGGCGGCGATCTGCGTGCCGTCCAGCCAGGCATTGAGCGCGTAGCCCATGAGCGCGGCCACGACGATGGCAATCTGCTGGCTTGCCGATTGCCAGGCCGTGTAGAAGCCCTTGCGGCCCGGCGTGGCCATCTCGGCCAGGTAGACCGATACCCCGCCCAGCTCCGCCCCGGCCGAGAAACCTTGCAACAGCCGCCCCGCCAGCACCAGCAACGGCGCCAGCAGGCCGATGCTGGCGTAGCCGGGCACGCAGGCGATCAGGATGGTGCCGCTGGCCATGATGGAGAGCGTGACGATGAGACCCTTGCGCCGCCCTACCTCGTCGATGTAAGCCCCCAGGATGATGGCGCCCAGCGGACGCATCAGGAAGCCGGCCCCGAAGACCGCGAAGGTCAGCATCAGCGAAGCGAATTCGCTGCTGGCGGGGAAGAACACCTTGGAGATGTAGGTGGCATAGAAGCCGAACAGGAAGAAATCGAACTGTTCCAGGAAATTGCCGCTGGTCACGCGCAGGACGGCGCCTGCGCGTGAGCCGCGCAGGGGGGGATGGGTGGGCATGATGAAGTCTCCTTGATGTAGTCGTAGTAGTAGGCGAAGCGGTGCTGCGGTGGCGTGGGACACCACCGCCCTGGATCAGGCCGAACCCGGGTCCTGGCGCGCCGGCTGACGCTTCTCGATGGCCGATTTGAGCAGGGCCGCGCTGCGGTAGATGCCGTGGGCGAACTTGCCATAGGGCAGCGTGATGAAGAGCGCCATCACGCAGCCCAGGTGCAGCGCCAGCAGCACGGCCATGGCCGCGCTGTCGCGCCAGGCCAGCAAGGCCAGACCGGTGGCGCTGATCAACAGCAGCAGGACGATGAAGGCGCGGTCCATCGGGCGCTGGCGGATGTCACCCCGCGCCGGGTCACGACGCAGGTTCAGCCACAGCAGCCCGGCCGGCCCGATCAACAAGCCGACGCCACCGGCCGTACCCAGCAGCACCGGCAGGCTCCAGAACGGATACGGCGCCTCCAGCGCCAGCAGGTAGTGGTACAGGGTGGCTACCGAGGTGGCGGCCAGGCACAGCATGAAACCGTAGAAAGTCAGGTGGTGGAAGCGCCGGCGCAGCAGCGTAAAGGCGTCGTCGGCCTCGTTGCAGCCCTCGCCGTGGCCACCGCCCAGGTAGGTGAGCGCCAGCACGTTATGCGCCGCTTCGGCCGCCGCCGCGCCACTGGCCCTGCCGGCCGAGACCTCGCGCCAGAAGCGCCGCACGCCCTGCCCGAGCGCCAGCAGCGCCAGGCCGAAGACGGCGCCGAACATCGTCGCCAGCTGGCCATGCGGGAATACCGCATAGAAGTTGCCACCCGTGGGACCGCTGGCCAGCGTGCCATTGGCCGCCAGCGCCAGCAGCAGGAACAGCACCACCGCACCGGCCAGGGCCAGGGCCACGGTGAGGCCATTGCGCTGGTACAGCGCACCGGCCGCAGTTGGCCAGGCATAGCTGGCATAGGTATCGAGCCGCACCCGCGCCATGGCCTTGGGCACGTTCACCGCAAACTCGTGCGGGGGCGCATATTGGCAGGCGTGATAGCAGGCGCCACAGTTGTGGCACAGGTTGGCCAGGTAATGCACGTCGGCCTTGCCGAATTCCAGCCGCCGCGTCATGGCCGGGAAGACCGCGCAGAAACCCTCGCAGTAACGGCAGGCATTGCAGATCTGCATCTGGCGTGCCACCTCGGATTCATCGGCATTCAGGGGCGCGGTGGAGCCGACAGGGATGATGGGAATGATGCGTCCACCTCCCCGGGTCTGGGTACTGGCGGGCGCGGCCGCCTGTGCATCGCGACGGGCGGTCTCGGCCAGGGATTCAAGCTCTTGCATGGGAAACTCCAGAATATGAGGCGGCTGCCTGGGCGGCCTGGCTGCCGGCGATGCGTCCGAAGGCCGTGCCGATGGACATGCCCACGCCGGCCGTATAGCCCTTGCCGAGCACATTGCCGGCCATCATCTCGCCGGCCACGAAGAGGTTCTCGCTGGGCTGGCCGGAAAAATGCACCTGGGCACGGTCATTGACCTTGAGCCCCAGATAGGTGAAGGTCACCCCCGGCCGCAGGGCATAGCCATAGAACGGCGCCTGCTCCAGCGGGCGTGCCCAGTGCGTCTTGGGTGGCTGCAAGCCCTCGGTATGACAGTCGTCGAGGACGGTGTGGTCGAAGCGGCCCTGGCGGCAGGCGGCGTTGTAGGCTTGCACGGTCTGCACGAATGCGGCTTCCGGCACGCCCAGCTGGCGTGCCAATTGCGGCAGGCTGTCGGCCTTCTCGCCGGGAAAGACCGGTGGCATGAAATGGCCGACGGCCTGGGCATCGATGATGGAATAGGCGACCTGCCCCGGCTGTTGCGCCACCAGGCGACCCCAGATGGCGTAGCGCTTGGGCCAGAAGTCCTCGCCCTCGTCATAGAAGCGCTCGGCGTCGCGATTGACCACCACGCCCAGCGACACGCAATCGATGCGGGTGCAGATGCCGCCGTCATAGAGCGGTGCGCGGGCGTCGATGGCCACCATGTGGGCTTGGGTGGGGTCGCCGATGCTGTCGGCACCGGCATCGATCATGAAGCGCAGCAGGTTGCCGCGATTGAAACGGGTACCCCGGATGAGGAAATTGTCCGCCGGCCATTCGCCCCGTTCGTTCTGGCCCCAGGCCTGGCGCAGCCATTCGCGGTTGGATTCGAAACCGCCGGCGGCCAGCACGCAGCTGCGCGCGGTAAAGCGCTGCGATCCGCTGCGGGCGGCGATGAAGCGCGTACCGTCCAGCTCGATGGCGTCCACCGGGGTGTCGTAGCGGATCTGCACGCCCAGGGCTTCGGCGCTGCGGTAGTAGGCATTGACCAGCGCCTTGCCGCCGCCCATGAAGAAGGCATTGGTGCGCGCCACGTGCAAGGCACCCGACAGGGGGGGCTGGAAATGCACGCCATGCTTGCGCATCCATGGCCGGCAGGTGGCCGAGGCGCGAATGGTCAGGCGTGCCAGGTGTTCATTGGTGAGGCCGCCGGTGACCTTGAGCAGGTCCTGCCAGTATTCTTCTTCCGGGTAGGCATCCACCAGCACATCCTGGGGCGCATCGTGCATGCAGCGCAGGTTGCGGGTGTGCTGCGAATTGCCACCGCGCCAGGCCCGTGGCGCCGACTCCAGCAGCAGCACCGAGGCGCCCGCCTCGCGCGCCATCAGCGCCGCGCACAGGGCGGCATTGCCACCGCCGATAACCAGAACGTCGAACATCGCCGTCCCCTCCTTGTGATTTGTCCAGGAGAGCGACTATAGGCAGCTGGCCGCAGCGCCGCTATCGGCGCGCCAGCAAGGGGTATTCAGTTTTTGTGAAGAGGACCGCTGCGCAAGGTGGCACCCGGCCAGCGTCCCTGCCCCACCTGCTGGCGCGCCACCTCGGCCAGCAGCACGCGCGCGGCCAGGCCGGCGGGCGACAGTTCGTCGTCGGAGACGCTGACGATCAGATTGGGCCTGGTGGCATCGCTGCCGGCGATGGGCACGCTGCCAAGGTCGGCATTTTCTGGCCGCGCCAGGGCGGCACCGGGCTGGATGGTGGCGCCGATGCCGGCACGCACGGCGTCCATCAGCATGGGCAAGCCATCGACTTCCATGACGATGCGCGGGCTGTAGCCGGCATGATGGAAGGCCGCATCCAGCAAGGAGCGCAGGCCGTGCTTGCGGGTCGGCAGGATCAGCGGCAACTCGCCCAGCTTGCCCAGGCGTGCCTGGCGCCCGCTGGGCATGCCGGGCAGCTCCCGGGCACCGATGACGAAGAGGCGTTCATCGAGCAGCGGCAAGACGCTCCAGCGTTGCGCCGGTTCTTCCTGGAACAGGATGGCCAGGTCGATCTGGCGCGCGCCCAGCATGGCCCCCAGATGGCCGGACAGGCTTTCCACCATGCGCAGGCGTACATCGGGATAGCGCTCGCGCATGGCGCTCATGAAAGCCAGCCCCATCACCCCCGTCGTGCTGGAGGCCAAGCCCACGCTGACGTGGCCAGACAGGCGCGCCTGCCGGGCCGCCAGGGCAGCGTCATCGAAATGGCGCAGGGCCAATTGGGCCTGCTTGAGAAAGGCGATGCCGGCGTCGGTCGGTATCACCCCGGTGGAGGTGCGTTGCAAGAGGCGCGTGGCCAGTTCGTTTTCCAGCCGGGTGATCTGCTGGCTCAGGGCCGAGGTGACCATCCCCAGCTCCAGCGCGGCCTTGCCGATGCTGCCGTGTTCGACGATGCTGGCGAAATATCTGAGCTGGCGGATTTCCATGGTGGCAGAGCGAACGGTGGATGGGTGACAGCGGGCATGATGCCATAGCCCTGCTCCTTTACCCCGTTTAGTCCCTCAGACCACCACTTCGCGCCAGCCCCGGCGATGGGCCAGTTCCATCAGCCGGCGCAAGGCATTGACCAGCTCGAAGCGGCTGCGCGCGCGGCCCAGCGAGATGCGGATATGCGCTGCTGCCGGCAAGGCCGCCTCCGGCACGGCGAAGGCATCCTGGGCGATGACGTTGAGGCCTTCGCGGCGCGCCGCCTGCACGAACTCGGCTGCGCTCCAGTGTGCCGGCAGGGCCTGCCACAGGTGGATGCCACCCGATTCAGCGGCGCCCGGCGCGCCCAGCGTCCGCAGGGCCAGCTCCTGGCGCGCCCAGGCTTCGGTGCGGATTCCTTCCAGCAGGCTGGCGGCGGTGCCGCCATGGATCCACTGCGTGGTCAGCGCCGTCATCAGTGGCGTGGACATCAGCACGAAGGACCGCATCGCCGCCAGCACCTCGTCCTGCGCCATGCCCTCGGGCATCACCACGTAGGCCGTACGCAGGCCCGGCAGCAGGCACTTGGACAGGGTCGAGACATGGAACACATGGCGCGGCGCATAGTGCGCCAGCGGTCGTGGCGCATGGGTGGCAAAGTGCCAGTAGGGATCGTCCTCGATGATGCGCAGGCCCATGCGCGTGACCACGGCGGCGATCTCGGCGCGCCGGCCGGCCGGCATGGTATGGGTGGTCGGATTGTGCAACGTCGGATTGAGATAGACCAGGCGCGCCCGATGCTGGCGCGCCAGGGTGGCCAGCAGGTCGGGACGCATGCCCTCCCCATCCACGCCCACGGCCACCACGCGCCGGCCCAGTTGCGCGGCGACCGACAGCAGCCCCGGATAGGTCAGCGGCTCGGCCAGGATGATCTCGCCCGGCTGCGTCTGCGACAGCACCAGCGCCGCCAGTGCCGATTGCGCGCCCGGGCTGGACAGCACGCGCTGCGGGTCCACCTGGCCCAGCATGGGCGCCAGCCAGAGTGCACCGGCGGCGCGGTCGGCGCTGCTGCCGCCGCCCAGGTGGTAGGTCATCAGCAGGTCGGCATCGCTATGCAGCAGCACCTGCGAGACGCCCTGGCGCAGTAGATCATCGAGGTCGATACCGGACGGCGACGGCGGGATGTTCATCGACAGGTCGATCACCTGGCTCAGGTCCACCTTGGGCGCGGCCACGAAGGTGCCAGCCGAGCCGCGCGCTTCCAGCAGGTTGCGCCGGCGCGCCTCGTTGTAGGCGCGCGTGACGGTGGTGAGGTCGACGTCCAGCCGGTCGGCCAGCAGGCGCTGCGGCGGCAGGCGGTCGCCGGGGCGCAGGCGCTCATCCGAAATGGCCTGCTCCATGAAGGTCACGATCTGCAGGTAGCGCGGACCGCCATGAGCGGAGAACTGGCTGATCCAGTCCAGGGAGAGTCCCGATGTGTCCATGTGCTTGGGGCGGGCGAGGAGGTGGTTGTATGGGTCTTATCTGGCTTGTTGCAGCCTTTTACGGATGTTAGTATGGATTTCATTAAATTACAAATCCATACATCCGCATGACCCAGGCACTGGTGCCCGCATGCATGCCGATGCCGACCTACTGCATCTGATCAAGCAACATATACCATGGCAAATTTCCTCCTGATCCACGGCGCCTGGCAAGGCAAGTGGGTATGGCCGGCGGTCGCCGCCGAGCTGACCATGCGCGGGCACGCGGTGCACAGCATCGACCTCCCCGGCAGTGGTGCCGACGACACCCCGCTGGAACGGGTCTCCCTGGCGATGTATGCGGACGCCATCACGCGCGCCGTCAAGGCCATCGGCAAGCGGGTCACGCTGGTGGGGCACAGCATGGGGGGCATTGCCGTGACGGCCGCCGCCGAACAGGTGGCCGACCAGCTGGCGCGCATCATCTACCTGTGCGCCTTCGTGCCGCGTGACGGCGATTCGCTGGCCTCCCTCTCAGAGCTGATGCCGCCAGGCCAGCTGCCGCCGGTGCAGACGCAGGCCGATGCGGTATCGGCCCAGACCCATCCCGCCTCGCGTGTGGATACCTTCATGCAGGATGCCCCGTACGCGGTGGCCAGCTGGGCTGCGCCGCAGTTCCGGGCGCAGGCGCTGGCGCCGATGATCACGCCGGTGGCGCTGACCGGCGATCGCTATGGCCAGCTTTCCAAGAGCTACATCGTCTGCACCCGCGACCGTGCCATCGATCCGGTGCTGCAGCGGGTGATGGCAGCGCGCTCGGGTTGCACGCGCATCAAGGAACTGGAGAGCGGGCATTCGCCCTTCCTCTCGCACGCGACCGAGACGGCCGAGATGCTGCACCGGCTGGTCACGGAAGCCTGAGCAGGAGGCATCAAGCCTCAGCCGCCCAGGCCCGGGCGTCTTCCCCGGCCGGGATGCGCATGGGCGCGGCCGGGTCGGTGGCGGCTTGCCAGACGGCCTCGGCCACGTTCTCTGCATGCGTGATCTGCGACACATCCTGGAAGTTCTCGAACACCGCCGCCGCCAACGGCGCGTAGGGCTCGGGAATGGTGCTGGCCATGCGCGGACGGGCGTTCTCGGCAAAGCGCGTCCCCGGTGCGCGCCCCGGCAGCACCAGCCGCGCCCGCACATCGAAGGCCGCCAGCTCCAGTGCCAGCGATTCGGTAAAGGCATTCACCGCCGCCTTGCTAGCCGTGTAGACCGATAGCAGCGGCAGCGAGCGCAAGGTCACCGAAGAGGTCACGTTGATCACCACCCCGGCGCGGCGCTGGCGCATCTGCGGCAGGACCGCCTGGGTCAGGGCGATGCTGCCGAAGGTATTGGTCTCGAAGATCTCGCGCACCTGCGCCATGTCCATGCCTTCCACCGCGCCCAATGCGCCGATGCCGGCATTGTTGACCAGTACATCGATGGGGCCGGCGGCCGCCACTGCCTGCGCAATGCTGGTGGGATCGGTCACATCCAGGGGCAACACGCGCAGGTGGGGCGAGGCCGGCAGGAGGTCGGTGCGCGGGGTGCGCATGGTAGCCACGACTTTCCAATCGCGTTGAAGGAAGTAAGCGGCGATTTCCAGGCCGAAGCCGGACGAACAGCCAGTGATGAAGACGGTTTTCATGTGCAACTCCTTGCAGTGGTGAGGAAACAAGGCGAAGAATAGGCGCGGCAATCCGGACTTGCTACAATTAAACGTCCGCATTTCATTTGCAACCGTCCAGTCATGTCCGAGATCAACGATCCACTGACCGAAGTCGTCACCCTGCTCCAGCCGGCTGCCCGCTACACCAAGTACGTACAGGGTGCCGGTGGCTGGC
Source organism: Herbaspirillum sp. ASV7 (assembly GCF_016429215.1). Classification (GTDB taxonomy): domain Bacteria; phylum Pseudomonadota; class Gammaproteobacteria; order Burkholderiales; family Burkholderiaceae_D; genus Herbaspirillum. The sequence goes on from NZ_JAELUH010000028.1 coordinate 34,052, forward strand.
GGGTGCGTCGCAGCCGCCCGGAACTGGCGTTCTATTGCGCCGTGCTGGAAGGAACTTGCCGAATCTTGCATGAAGATGGCAGGCAGATCAGCGTCAATGCCGGTGATTTCGTACTAGCGCCGGCCTTGAAGGGTTTTGCCCTGGCCAGCCACCAGCCCTACGATGGCCCGGACCTGGACGAGGACCGTCCCCCGCCGCGCCTGCCCGACGGCCAATACCGCCTGGGCGATATTGACGGCCCGCCCGAGGTAAGGCTGGTGGTGGGACATTGCGTCTTCGATTCCCCCGACTCGGCGCTGCTGCTGTCATTGCTGCCGGACCTGCTCATGGTGCGCGCCCATCCGCGCCTGGCGACGCTGGTGCAACTGGTCGGGGATGAATCGCTTGCCCAGCGACCGGCGCGCGAAATGATCTTGTCGCGCCTGCTGGAGGTGCTGCTGATCGAGGCCCTGCGCTCCAGCCAGGACCCGGATGCAGCAGCCGATACCGCCGCGCATGCCGCACCCGGCCTGCTGCGCGGCCTGGCCGATGCCCGCCTGGCGATGGCGTTGCGCTCCCTGCATGCCCGCCCCGCCGAAGCCTGGAACATGGCGCGACTGGCGCGCGAGGCGGCGTTGTCGCGCTCGTCCTTCTTCGAGCGTTTCCGCCGCGAGGTCGGCGTGGCGCCGATGCAGTACCTGTTGTCCTGGCGCATGGCGCTGGCCAAGCGCCTGCTGCTGCGGGAACAGGCCAGCCTGGTGGAGGTGGCCCAGCAGGTCGGCTACAGCTCGGCCAGCACCTTCAGCGTGGCCTTCAGCCGCCATGTGGGCTTGCCGCCCTCGCTGTTTGCCCAGCAACAGCGTCTGCTGCCGGCTGCCTGACCGGCTCAGGCAGCCACGAAGCCCACCCGCTCCATCGTGCCGATGTGCATGCTCAGCAATTGCACGGCGCGATCGGTCTTCTTCTCCTTCAGGGCGCTGATGATGAGCATGTGATCGTGGTCTGAACGCGGCTGCCAGCCGCGCTTGAAACCGGTCGAGAACAGGTAGCGCGAGTTGGTCAGCTGCAGCTGCTTCAACACCGCCAGCAGGCGCGGCATGCCGCATTCGCTGGAGAGGATGTCGTGGAACAGGTTGTTGGCGGCATCCCACTCCACCAGCGATCCGGCCTGGGCGCAGGCCTCCTGGGCCTGCTCCAGGCGGCCGATGTGCTCGGCGCTGAACTTGCGGGCGCCATGGCGCAGGGCGAGGATTTCCAGCGAGCCGCGCATTTCGGCATTTTCCTTGACCGCCGCGCGGTCGACGGTCGTTACCCGCACCCCGCGACGGGGCAAGGTGAGCACCAATCCCTGGGCTTCCAGCTGGCGAAACGCTTCCCGCACGGGGACATGGCTGGAGGCGAACTCCTGGGCCACATGATCCTGCCGCAGCGCCGCCCCACCGGGGATTTCGCCCCGGATGATGCGTGTGCGCAAGACCTCGGCGATGCGTTCGACGGTGCTGGGATGCTCGTTTTTGAGGCTGCTCATTTATAGATAATCTATAAAAAAAGAAATTGTTAAAAGAAATTGACCGAAGATAGAATCCGCCAAAACGCAATTCTAAGCTTTTTAACCCCTGCCCCGGATTTTATCTATGAGTCATTGCGATTCCCCGGCCCACGGCCAGGCCTGCGCTCCGCTGCGCTTCGTACCGTCCCAGCAGCGTGCCGACGCCACCGACCCCCACACCCTCAGCGCCACCGAAGCGCTCTTCGAGCTGCCCTTCCTGGACCTGCTGTACCAGGCCCAGGGCGTGCATCGCGCCCATCACCCGGCCAACGAGGTGCAGTTGTCCAGCCTGCTGTCAATCAAGACCGGCGGCTGTGCCGAGGATTGCGGCTATTGCTCGCAGTCGGCGCATCACAAGGACACCGGTGTGCCGGCGGGCAAGCTGATGGCCGTCGACGAGGTGGTGGCCGCCGCCCGCGCCGCCCGTGAGCAGGGCGCGACCCGCTTCTGCATGGGCGCGGCCTGGCGCAATCCCAAAGAGCGCGACATGGCGGCCCTCACCGACATGGTCCGCGAGGTGCGCGCCATGGGCCTGGAAACCTGCATGACCCTGGGCATGCTGGAACAGGCGCAGGCCGATGCCCTGAAACAGGCCGGACTCGACTACTACAACCACAACCTCGATACCGCCCCCGACTTCTATGACCAGGTGATCTCCACTCGCAGCTATCAGGATCGCCTCGACACCCTGCAACGGGTGCAGGAGGCCGGCCTGAATGTCTGCTGCGGCGGCATCATCGGCATGGGCGAGAGCCGCCGCCAGCGCGCCGGCCTGATCGCCCAGCTGGCCAGCCTGCCGGTGCCGCCGCAATCGGTGCCGATCAACCACCTGGTACCCATTGCCGGCACGCCTTTGCAGGATGTGGCGCCGCTGGACGAGTTCGAGTTCGTGCGCACCGTGGCAGTGGCCCGCATCGCCCTGCCGCATGCGGTGATCCGCCTCTCGGCCGGGCGCGAGAGCATGAGCGACTCCACCCAGGCGCTGTGCTTTGCGGCCGGGGCCAATTCCATCTTCCTGGGCAGCAAGCTGCTGACCACGCCCAATGCGCCGGTGTCGTCGGACCTCGACCTGCTGGGTCGCCTGGGCCTCAAGCCGGCCGCTGCGGTGGCCTGATGCCAGTCCAGTGGAGCCCCGAGCATTGCGGCGGTGCCTGGGTCATCAGCGGCTATGACGAGGTGGCCGGCGCCTTGCGCGATCCGCGCTTCTCGGTGCGGCGCGCGGCGCGCTGGATCAACAGCGGCCTGGGCGATCATGCGGACTCCCTGCCGCAGCGGCGTTTCAAGCGCATCTTCTCGCGCTCGCTGCTGTTCTTGGATGGGCGCGCGCATCGCCGCTTGCGTGGCATCCTCAATCCCGGTTTCAAGCCCGCCGCACTGGAGCACCAGCGCCCGGCCATCGAAGCGCTGGCCAGACAACTGATCGCGGACATCCTGGCCGAGGACGATGCACGCCAGGGATTCGATTTCGTGACGCGCTTTGCCCGCCCCCTGCCGGCGCTGGTCATCGCCACACTGCTGGGCTTGCCAGGGCGCGTCCCCGAAGCCTTCATCGGCTGGGCTGCAGATCTGGCCGGCTTCATCGGCAGCCCCACACCCGACGCGACCCAGACGGTGGCAGCACAGGACGCGCTTGCGGCCCTGTGCGACTACTTCGAGAAAGTCCTGCGCCAGCCGCAGGACTTGCCGCCGCACTGCCTGCTGGCCGATATCGTGCAGGCACGCCAGCAACAGGCCCTGACCCAGGTCGAGGTGCTGGCCCAGTGCAGCACCCTGCTCTTCGCCGGTTACGAGACCACCCGCAACCTGCTGGGCAATGGCTTGCTGGCCCTGCTGCGCCATCCGGCGCAATGGGCCGCACTCAAGTCGCAACCGCAAGCCCTGCGCGGTGCCGTGCGCGAGATGCTGCGCTATGACAGCCCGGTGCAATACACCGGCCGCCGCCTGCTGGCCGACATCACGCTGGATGATCAGCCGCTGCGGCGCGGTGACCTGGCCATCCTGCACATCGGGCAGGCCAACCATGATGCACGCCGCTTCAGCGATCCGGCGCGCTTCGATATCGCACGCGACCAGGGCATGCACCTGTCCTTCGGCCAGGGCGCGCATGTCTGCCTGGGTGCGGCGCTGACGCAGATGGAAGCCGAGATCGCCTTCACCGCCCTGATGCAGGCCATGCCCACGCTGACGCTATCGGCCGAAGCGCCGAGCTGGCAGCCGGCCGGGGCTTACCGCGCGCTGGAACGATTGCCGCTGGTTTTTCAGGAATAGACACCATGATGGACTTTGACGATGCGCTGGCCGACCTGGCCAGCCAGGGGCTGTTGCGCACCCGGCTCGTAGTGGATGGCCCACAGGGGCCGCTGCTGACGGTGGATGGACGGGGGTTCCTGTCCTTCTGCAGCAACGACTACCTGGGTCTGGCCAACCATCCGCAGATCGTGGCGGCGGCGCAGGATGCCCTGCGCGACTACGGCATGGGTGCAGCCGCCTCCGCCCTCATCAGCGGCCACGGCGCCGCCCACGAACGGCTGGAGCATGACCTGGCGGCCTTCATCGGTTGGCCGGCGGCGCTCTCTTTTAGCAATGGCTACATGGCCAATATCGGCGTCATCGGCGCGCTGGTCGGTGCTGGTGATACGGTGATCGTGGATCGCCTCAGCCATGCCTCGCTGATCGATGGGGCGCGCTTGTCCGGGGCCAGCCTGAAGGTGTTCCCCCACAACGATGTAGCCAGGCTGGAGCAGGTGCTGGCACGCTGCAGCAGCCCGCGCAAGCTGGTGGTCACCGATGCCGTCTTCAGCATGGATGGCGACGTGGCGCCACTGGCGGCGCTGGCCGACACCTGTGCCCGCCACGGCGCCTGGCTGCTGGTGGACGATGCCCACGGCCTGGGCGTGCTGGGTCCGCAGGGGCGCGGCAGTCTGGCCCATGCCGGCATCACGTCCTCGCAAGCACCCCATGTGCTGCTCATGGGTACGCTGGGCAAGGCCGCCGGTGTGGCCGGCGCCTTCGTGGCCGGTGAACGCAGTGCGATTGCATGGATCATGCAGCGCGCCCGCACCTACATGTTCACCACCGCCCATCCGCCAGCGCTGGCAGCGGCCACCTCGGCCAGCCTCAACATCATCGCCCGCGACGACTGGCGGCGCGCCCATCTGCGTGCACTGGCCGAGCAGTTGCGCTCGAAGCTGGCGGGCCTGCCATGGACGCTGCTGCCCTCCGACACTGCCATCCAGCCCCTCATCGTGGGCGACAACCATGCCGCCCGCGGCCTGATGCAACGCCTGCGCGAACAGGGCCTGTGGGTGCCGGCCATCTGCCCGCCCACCGTGCCCAAGGGTAGCGCCCGGCTGCGCATCAGCCTGTCGGCGCTGCATACCGACGAACACATTGCGCGACTGGCCGATGCACTGGTCAACGCCGCCCGCGAAAGCACCGCATGAATACCGCCACCCATTGCGATACCGATACCAGCCTGGTCGCCCGCAGCCTGCGCAGCGTCTGGCACCCCTGCACCCAGATGCGCCGTCACGAAAGCGCGCCGCCCATTGCGATAGCCCAGGCACATGGTGTCTGGCTGCATGACAGCCAGGGCCGCCGCTATCTCGATGCCATCAGTTCCTGGTGGGTCAACCTGTTCGGCCACACCAATGCACGCATCAATGCCGCGCTGGTGGACCAGCTGGGCAAGCTGGAACACGCCATGCTGGCCGGGTTCACCCATGAGCCGGTGGTGGCCTTGTCGGAACAGTTGTCGGCCCTGACGGGCCACGCGCTGGGGCATTGCTTCTACGCTTCCGACGGCGCCTCGGCCGTGGAGATCGCCCTGAAGATGAGCGTGCATGCCTGGCGCAATGCCGGCCAGGCCGACAAGAACCAGTTCATCTGCATCGCGGGCGGCTATCACGGAGAGACCGTGGGCGCCCTGGCGGTGACGGACACGCCGCTGTTCCGCCAGGCCTATGAAGCGATGCTGCGCCCGGCCCATATCGCCGCCTCGCCCGATGCGCGGCAAGCCCAACCCGGCGAAAGCGTCGCCGACGTGGCGGCACGCGCGCTGGCCGACGTCGAACGCCTGCTGACGCAGCACGAGGGCCGCATCGCTGCCGTGATCGTGGAACCGCTGGTGCAGTGTGCCGCCGGCATGGTCATGCATGATCCTTCCTATGTGCGCGGCCTGCGGGCCCTGTGCGACGCCCATGGCGCGCACCTGATCGCCGACGAGATCGCCGTCGGCTGCGGTCGCACCGGCAGTTTTTTCGCCTGCGAGCAGGCCGGCGTGTGGCCAGACCTGTTGTGCCTGTCCAAGGGCATCAGCGGTGGCTACCTGCCGCTGTCGCTGGTGATGGCCAGCGAATCCATCTACCAGGCTTTCTATGACGACGATGTCAGGCGCGGTTTCCTGCATTCGCACTCCTACACCGGCAATCCGCTGGCCTGCCGGGCCGCGCTGGAAACCCTGGCCATCTTTGCCGACGAGGATGTGCTGGCGCGCAACCTGGCCTTCGCGCCGGTCCTGGCACAGGCCATGCAGCCGCTGGCGCAAGAGCCCTATGTGCGCCACGTGCGCCAGACCGGCATGATCTGGGCCTGCGACGTGGTCATCGACGATGCCCAGGCGGCGGCCACGTTCCCGCGACGGCTGGCCGCCGAAGCGGCCCGGCGCGAACTGCTGGTGCGGCCCATCGGCACCACCATCTACCTGATGCCGCCTTATGTGCTCAATGCGCAGCAGGCCCACTGGCTGGGCCAGCAGTTGCATCAGGCCGTACTCGCCGCGATGGAGGCGACATGAACGGCAGCCTCTTCGTCACCGGCACGGACACCGGCGTGGGCAAGACCCTGGTCGCGTCGGCACTGGTCCATCACTATGCCGCACGGAGCTTGCGGGTGACGGGCATGAAGCCGGTGGCCTCGGGTGCCGCCCTGGTGGACGGGCAATGGTGTAACGACGATGTGCAAGCCCTGCAGGCCGCCGCCAACACCGCCATGCCAGCCCAGTGGGTCAATCCCTACCTGCTCAGGCGCGCCACGGCACCGCATATCGCGGCCTGTGAAGAAGGCGTGCGTATCGATATCGATCATCTGGCAGATTGCCATGCGCAACTACGTCAACGCTGCGACATGGTGGTGGTGGAAGGGGCTGGCGGCTTCATGGTGCCGCTGGATGAACACAGCAGCAGCGACGACCTGGTGGTGCGGCTGGCGCTGCCAGTGGTGCTGGTGGTGGGGGTGCGGCTGGGTTGCATCAACCATGCGTTGCTCACGCAGCAGGTCATCCGGATGCGTGGCCTGCACCTGCTGGGCTGGGTGGCCAATGAGATCGATGCCCACGAGCCCTGCCGGGACGCCATGGTCGACAGCCTGCGTGCGCGCTTGCAAGCGCCATTATTGGCCCGCCTGCCCTGGCGACCGGGCATGTCAGCTGCCCAGGCCGCCGGGTATCTGAATGGCGCGCTGTTGCCAGGGCAGATCTAGCTCACGCCATTGGCGCCGTCCAGGACGATACGGATCTTGCGCGCCAGTTCATCTTGCCGGTAGGGCTTGTCGATGACCGGGAATTCACCATCGGCGCCATGGCGCTCTATCGATTCGCTGGCATAGCCGGTGGTCAGCAAGACCTTGATGCTGGGCTGCAGGCGTCGCGCCTCGCGGGCCAGCACCACGCCATTCATGTTGCCGGGCATGATCAGGTCGGTAAACAACAGGTCGACCGGTCGGCCATTGCGCAGCAGCTGCAAGGCCTCTGATGGTGCATTGACCATGCTGACCCGGTAACCCAGGCTCTCCAGCATGGTCTGGGCCAGCTCGGCCACTTCCAGGCGGTCGTCCACCACCAGGATGTGTTCATTGCCGCCCTGCTGATGCTGGTGGCTCTCATACTCGAAGACGCCGCCCACCGGCTCTTGCGTAGCCGGGAAGTAGATCGCCACCCGCGTGCCCTCGCGCGGACCCGAGGCAATGCGCACCGAGCCGCCCGACTGCTTCACGAAACCATAGACCATCGACAGCCCCAGCCCGGTGCCCTTGCCCTCGTCCTTGGTGGTGAAGAAGGGATCCATGACGCGTGGCAGGATCTCGGGCGGAATGCCGGGGCCATCGTCGCTGATGGCGATACAGACATATTGGCCGCGCTTGAGCCCCAGTTGCAGCGCGCGTTCGTCGCTGTCGAGGTCGACGTTGGCGGTTTCGATACGTACCCGGCCGCGACCGTGCATGGCATCACGGGCATTGATGAGCACGTTCAGCAGCGCCACCTCCATCTGGGTCGGATCGAGGCGGCAGTTCCACAGGTCGGACGCCAGGTGCGTCTCCACGGCGATATCGCCGCCCAGGGTGCGGCGCACCAGGTCGGTAAAGCCCTCGGTGAGCGAATTGAGATTGATGGTGCGCCCTTCCAGGCGCTGCTTGCGGGCGAAGGCCAGCAATTGCTGGGTCAGCATGGCGGCCTTGCCGGAGGCCTTGCGGATGCTGTCGGTGCTGCGCGCCACCCGGTCCAGATCGGGGACCTCGCTGCGCAGGGCCAGCTGAATGATGTCCAGATAGCCGGTGATGACCTGCAGCAGGTTGTTGAAGTCGTGCGCGATACCCCCGGTCAGCTGGCCCAGCGCCTCCATCTTGCGCGCCTGGCCCAGCGCCTGCTCGGCGTCGCGGCGGCGGCTGATGTCGAGCTGGGAGCTGAAGAAATACTTGAGCTGGCCATGCTGGTCGTAGACCGGCGAGATGAACAGCGCATTCCAGAAACTGGAACCGTTCTTGCGGTAGTTCAGCAGTTCGGTCGCAATCTCGCGCCGTTCGGCCACGGCCTGGCGCACCTGCGCCACGACCGCACGATCGGTCTCCGGCCCTTGCAGGAAGCGGCAGTTGCGCCCCATCACCTCGGCCCGGCTGTAGCCAGTCATGTTGATGAAGGCGTTGTTGACGAAGATGATGGGATTGTCGGGCTGACGCGGGTCGGACACGATCATGGGCATGCGTGTCATTTCCACGGCGGCAAAGAAGATATCGTTGGCGTCCTCGCCCACTACGACCTTGGCCGGGTCATTGCCGATGCCGGCGACGTTGCCGTCGTCGGCGGGGCACTGCAGGGGCGCGCGCTTGATTGGATTGCGCATCTGATGTTCTCCGTATGGCTGGGCTTGCGCTCCCCCGCCCCACTGCGACGGGCGGCAAGCCTCGATACGGATTGGACACGATCATGCTCAGCGGTTCCCCGCCAATTGCAACAGGTTTGAAACACATCGCGGCAAGCCGCATCAGAGGGTGGATTCCCACTGATGAGCTTGTACGGAAGCCGGCGTTCCCTGATGCCGTACATGGCCCAGATCGAGCAGATAGGCGCGGTCACTGACGAGCTCGGCGAAATGGAAATTCTGCTCGCATAGCAGGATCGCCATGCCGGCCTGCTTGAGCTTGACGATCATCGCGGCCATCTGCTCGACGATGAGCGGAGCCACGCCTTCCGAGGGTTCGTCCAGCAGCAGCAGGTGCGGATTGCCCATGAGCGTGCGGGCGATGGTGAGCATCTGCTGCTCGCCGCCGCTCATGCGTCCACCCAGGCGATCCGGCATGGCACCCAGGTTGGGAAAGAGTTCGAACAGGGCCTGCGGCGTCCACTGTGGCGCCCCGCTCCGCGCGGGCTGGCGGCCGGTCTCCAGGTTCTGCAGCACGCTCAGCTCGGTGAAGATGCGCCGGTCTTCCGGCACGAAACCCAGACCCAGCCTGGCCCGCTGGTAGGGTGCCAGGAGGCTGATGTCGCGCCCGTCGAAATGGCACTGGCCACGCGTGCCGGACAACAGGCCCATGATGGCCTTGAGCGTGGTGGACTTGCCGGCGCCGTTGCGCCCCATCAGCGCCACCACCTCGCCGCGTGCCACCGTGAGGTCGAGATCGAAGAGGATGTGGGCGCGGCCATAGAAGGCGTGCAGGCCCTGTACCTGCAGCAGTGGCGTGCTCATGCCTGGCCTCCGAAGCTGGCGCCCGAGCCGAAGTAAACCTCGCGCACCCGGGCGTCGGCGCGTACCGTCTCGGGCGCGCCCTGGGCAATCAGCTGGCCGCGTGCCAGCACGATGATGCGGTCGGCAAAGGCGAACACCACGTCCATGCTGTGTTCGGTGAACAGCACCGACAGGCCCTGGTCGGTGACCAGCCGGCGCGTCAGCGCCATCAGCTCGCGCCGTTCGCGCTCGGCCATGCCGGCGGTGGGTTCATCCATCAACAGCAGGCGCGGCGCGTTCGACAGCGCCATGGCCAGTTCCACCCGCTTGATGTCGCCATAGGCCAATACTCCGCAGGCACGGTGCGCCTGGGCGGCCATGCCGACCTGTTCCAGCAGGTGCATGGCCTCGTCGCGCAGGTAGCTGGCGGCCGGGCGCCAGAAGCGCCACAGCTGGCGCCGGTGCGAGAGCAAGGCGGCCTGGACGTTTTCCAGCACGGTCATGGAAGCAAAGGCGGCCGACACCTGGAAGGTGCGCCCTACCCCGCGCTGCCAGATGCGGCGGGGTTCAAGGCCGGCGATGTCCTCGCCGGCGAGCAGCACGGCACCGGCGTCCGGCGTCAGCTGGCCGTTGATGACATTGAAGCAGGTCGATTTGCCAGCCCCGTTGGGGCCGATCAGGGCCAGCATCTGGCCGGCCGGCAGATCGAAGGAAACCCCGTCCAGCGCGGCCACGCCACCGAAGGACTTGGTGAGATTGCGCACGCTCAGCAGACTCATGGATTCTCCTCCTGGCGTGGGCGCCGGAAGATCCCGGCCACACCGCCCGGGAAGAGCAGCACCAGCAACAGGATCACGCCGCCCAGCAAGGCGCGCCAGTAGTCGGTCTCGCGCGCCACCAGGTCTTGCAGCCAGGTAAACAGCGAGGCGCCCAGCAAGGGGCCCAGCAGGCTTTGCACCCCGCCCAGCATGACCATCACCAGGCCGTCGACGGAGCGGCTGACGCCGGCGACCTCGGGCGAGATACTGCCCTTGGAGAAGGCAAAGAGCACGCCGGCCATTCCACAGAACAGGCCGGCCACGGCAAAGCCGCCCCATTGCAGCGCGCGGACATCCATGCCCAGCGCCTCGGCGCGTGGGGCGGCATCGCGGCCAGCACGCAAGGCCAGGCCGAACGGCGCATGGATCACCCGGCGCAGCAGGTAGACGCCCAGCACGGCACAGGCCAGCGCCAGGTAGTAGTAGGCCAGCGGCGAGGACACGGCCTCGGCGGCACGGATGCCGACCAGGCCGTTGCTGCCGCCGGTGAAGTCATCCCACTGGAAGATCAGGGCCCAGACGATCTGGGCGAAGGCCAGTGTCAGCATGGCCAGGTACACGCCGGACAGGCGCACGCAGAACCAGCCGAACAGCAAGGCGCCCAGCATGGCCGCCAGCGCGCCCGCCAACATGGCAGCCGGCATCGGCCATTGCAGTTTCAACGTCACCAGAGCCGCCGCATAGGCGCCCAGGCCGAAATAGGCGGCGTGGCCGAAGGACAGCATGCCGCCCGGCCCCATCAGGAAATGCAGGCTGGCCGCGAAGAGCACGGCCACCAGGATCTCCACCATCAGCACCGGCAGGTAAGGGAAGTAGCCGGCCGCCAACGGCAGCGCCAGCAAGACCAGCACCAGCGTCCATCCCGCCAGCCGCGCGCCGCGACCGCCGGGTTGCAATGGCGATTCTTGCAGGCCGCTGGCACGCACGGCCGTCGGCGCCTTCCCGAACAGGCCCCAGGGCCGCACTACCAGCACCACCGCCATCACCAGGAACTCGACCACCAGGGTCAGCCGCGACAGCGAGATCTCCATGCCGAACAGGGAGACATTGCCCAGCGCAATGCACAGGGCCTTGACCTCGGCAATCAGCAGGGCCGCCGCGAAGGCGCCGCCGATGGACCCCATGCCGCCCACCACCACCACCACGAAGGCATTGCCGATGGTGTCCAGGTCGATGACCAGGTTGGCCGGCATGCGCGGGCCTTGCAGGGCGCCGCCCAGCCCGGCCAAGAAGCAACCCAGTGCGAACACGGCGGTGAAGAGCCAGGCCTGGTTCACGCCCAGCGCACCCAGCATCTCGCGGTCCTGGGTGGCAGCGCGAATGAGCGTCCCCCAGCGGGTGCGATTGAGCAGCAGCCACAGCAGTGCCAGCACCAGGGGGCCGATGAAGATCAGCAGCAGGTCATATTGCGGCAACCGTCGTCCCAGCAGGTGGACCGCGCCGGACAGGCCCGGTGCGCGTGGGCCGAACAGGTCTTCCGGCCCCCACAGCCAGAGCGCGCCATCCTTGATGATCAGCACTAGGGCAAAGGTGGCCAGCAGCTGGAACAGTTCCGGCGCCCGGTAGATGCGGCGCAGGACCAGCATCTCCACCAGCGCCCCCAGCACTGCCACGATCACGGCCGAGAGCAGCACCGCCGCCCAGAAACCCAGCGGCGTGGTACCGATGGCGTTGACCAGGGTATAGGCCAGGTACAGCCCCAGCAGGTAGAACGAGCCATGCGCGAAATTGACGATGCGTGTGACGCCGAAGATCAGCGACAGGCCCGCCGCCACCAGGAACATGGCGGAGGCATCGGCCAGGCCGTTGAGCAGCTGGACGGTGAGGCTGGCCAGGGTCATGGAGTCAAGCGGGATCAGTCTGCCGGACGCAGCTTCCTGACCTCGGCGTCGGGCAGTTGCAAGGTGGCGCCATCGACATAGCTGAAGCTGGTCATGATGCCCTTGCCGTCCTTGACGCCGGTGCGGCCGACAAAGGCGCCCAGGGTCGATTGATGATCCTGGGGACGATAGACGATGGGCGCCACGGGCGTATCCACCTTCAAGCCCGAGAAGGCGGCGGCGAGCTTGTCGGCGTCGGTGCTGCCAGCCTTGCGGATACCGGCGGCAATCGACATCAGGGCGCTATAGCCCACCAAAGAACCGTTACGGGGGTAGTCGTTGAATTTCTTGCGATAGGCGTCGACGAACTTCTTGTGCTCAGGGGTGTTGATGGCATACCAGGGATAGCCGGTCACGATCCAGTTCTGCGGGGCTTCGTTCTTCAGCGGGTCCAGGTATTCGGGCTCGCCGGTGAGCAGCGAAACCACCTCGACGTTGTCGAACAGGCCGCGGGTATTGCCTTCGCGCACGAACTTGCCGAGGTCGGCGGCGAAGAGCGCGTTGAAGATGGCATCCGGCTTGGCATCGGCCAGCGCCTGGGTGACCGCGCCGGCATCGATCTTGCCCAGCGGCGTGGCCTGCTCGGCCACGAATTCGACATCGGGCTGGGCCTGCTTCAGCAGGGTCTTGAAGCTGGCCACGGCCGACTGGCCGTATTCATAGTTGGGATAGACGATGGCCCAGCGTTTCTTCTTCAGCTTGGCCGCTTCCTTGACCACGGAGGCCACCAGCATGTAGGTGGAGGGGCGCAGGCGATAGGTGTACTTGTTGCCGTTCTGCCAGACGATCTTGTCGGTGAGCGGCTCGGCGGCGAGGAAAAACACCTTGTGCTGGCGGGCGTAGTCGGTCAGTGCCAGGCCGGTATTGGAGAGGAAGCCGCCAAAGAGCAGCGCCACGCGCTCGCGCGCCATCAGTTCCTCGGCCACCCGCACGGAGTCGCCGGGGTTGCCGTTGTCGTCGCGGGCCACCACTTCCAGCTTCTTGCCCAGCACGCCGCCGCTGGCGTTGATCTCGTCCTGCGCCATCTCCCAGCCCCGGCGGTACGGTTCCAGGAAGGCCGGCTGGGCCTTGTAGCTGTTGATCTCGCCGATGCGGATGGTGTCCTGGGCGATGGCGCCACCGGTGGCGCTGGCCAGGATGCCGGCGGTGATGGTCCACAGGATGCTGCGCTGGAAGTTGAACTGGTTCACGTCATTTCCTTCTGGTGAGGTTGCCGGGCTAGCCTGGCGGTCGGCGGAGTCAATCGCGGGCGTAATGATAACCGCTGGCCAGCGCCGGCGCAGGGTGCGGTTTGCGCCAGCTCATGCCGCCCTACTTCACCCGCTGCTTTTCCAGCTTGCGGGCCAGGGTGCGACGATGCATGCCGAGCCGCCGGGCAGTTTCGGAGATGTTGAAATCGGTCTCCACCAGCACCTCGTGGATGCGCTCCCATTCCAGCGTCTTGATGGAGGTGGCGCGTGCCGACAGTTCCACCTCGGCCAGTCCCGCGACGTGGCCGAAGGCGGCTTCGATATCGTCGGTATTGGAGGGCTTGGCCAGGTACTGGCAGGCGCCCAGCTTGATGGCTTCGACCGCCGTGGTGATGCTGGCAAAGCCGGTCAGGACCACGATCAGCATGGCCTCGTCGTGGGCGTGCAGCATCTGCACACAGGCCAGGCCGGAGGCATTGCCCCCCAGCTTGAGGTCGACCACGGCATAGCCGGGTTGATGCTGTTTCAGGTGTTCGGCCGCCTCTTCCTGGTTGGCCGCCAGCAGGACGGTATAGCCACGGCGTTCGAACGAACGTCCCAAGGTGCGTGCGAAGGCGGCATCGTCCTCGATGATCAAAAGCAGGCGATCAGCCGGCATGTTGCATTCCCTATTTCTTCTATCTACTTTCCCAGACCGCTATTGTAGTGCGAGTCGGGCCCGGGCATTGGCGCCATCAGAAGAAAAAGGGAATGATCCGCATCAAAGGCCCGGCCGATGCGGCTTGAGGCAGGTCAAGCGCCGTCCGCAAAATCGCTGGGGTGAGCGCCGAGCGCGGGATCGGCCGGTTCTTCCAGACTGATCGAGGACAAAGGCAGCTCCAGCGTCACGCGCGCGCCGGCAGTGGGCAGGTTGCTAGCCGAGACGCGCCCGCCCAGCTTGCGCGCCACATTGACCACGAAGAACAGGCCCAGGCCGCGCCCCGGCTTGCCCTTGGTGGATTGATAGGGCTTGCCGATCTGGTTGATCATCCAGTCCGGGAAACCGGGGCCCTGGTCACTGACTTCCATGATCAGCGACTCCTCTTCGCGGCGCACTTCCAGTGACAGCCAGCGTGGCGAAACCTCGAAGGCATTGTCCAGCACATTGCCCAGCATCTGCTTGACGGCCGAGTCGAAGGCCACCGGCAGATCTTGCTCGATCAGGTTGCGGTAGTCGAAAATCTCGACCGGGCGCGACTTGCGCCAGTCTTCGGCGACGCTGTCGAGGAAGGTGTTGAGGGTGGTCTTGATGGAGGACTCCCCGCGCGCCTGGCCGGCCGACAGCAAGACGCCGCTGACGATGGATTTGCAGCGTTGCAGCTGGGCTTCCATTTCGGTGATGTCTTCCAGCATGTCGGGGCGCTGGCTGATCTCGGGCATGCGCTTCCAGTCGCCCAGGATGACCGACACGGTGGCCAGCGGCGTGCCCAGCTCGTGCGCCGCGCCGGAGGCGAGCAAGCCCATGCGCACGATGTGGTCCTCTTCGGCGGCGCGCTGGCGCAGATCGGCCAGCAAGGCGTCACCGGCACGCAGGTTGCTGCTGATGCGGGTGATGAAGAACACCATCAGCCCGGCATTGAGCAGGAAGCAGATCAGCGTGCCCTCCACATACAGGCTCAGGAGACCCGCATTGTGATCCGGCGGCAGCGCCAGCGGCTCGGAAAACAGCGCCAGTCCCGCCAGGCAGGCCATGGTCACGCCGACGATGGCCCAGCTCGACCAGGGCTTCAGGAGCACGGCCGAGAGGATGATCTGCATCAGGTACAGGAAGGCGAAGGGATTGGTGAGCCCGCCGCTGAGATAGAGCTGGAAGGTCAGCACGCCCACATCCACCAGCAGGGCCAGGAACAGCTCGGCATTGGTGGCGATGCGCCGCTCGTGCCAGCGCAGGTGGCTGGCGATGTTGAAGGCGATCAGGCAGGACAGCACCTCCAGCATGTGCGGCAGCGGCAGGTGCAGGTCGAACACCAGCACCACGAAGGCGATGGTGGACACTTGCCCCAGCACGGCCAGCCAGCGCAGCTGGATCAGCAGCAGCATGTTCTGGTGGCCGGCCGGGTTCTGCTCGCCCTGGCGCAGGCGCTGCCAGCGCTCGCGCAGCGTCTTGCGTTTGGCGACGGTATCGGCGGCGGTCATGATCGCTGGCGGCTCAGTGTTGCCCGGCAGGGGAGCGGCTGTCGCGGATACGCGCACGCCAGCGGCGCTCGTCGCGGATCACCCAATAACCGGCGCCAGCGGCCATCAATGCCAGGGCATACCAGGTCAGAGCGTAGATCAGGTGGCTGTTGTGGAAGGCAATCACGGTCAGGCCGCCTACCGGCTTTTGTGCGTCCGGTGCCACGGCCGCGTTGGCCTCCGCAGAAGCCTTGTCGGCATCGACGAAATACGGTGCCACCGCTTGTGGCGGCAAACCACGCGCCTGCGCGATGGCGCGCACATCACGCGAATACCAGCGGTTCTGGGCAGCATCGTTGCTGCGCAGGAAACCGCCGCCCGGCTCGCTCATGCGCATCAGGCCAGTGACCTGCACGGTCTGTGCGGCCGCGCCGTCGGGCAAGGCCAGATCGGTCAGCTTGACCGGCGAGATGGCCACGAAACCGCGATTGACCAGTACCAGATCACCCTCGGCAGTCTGCAACGGCGTCATCAGCCAGGCGCCGGCACCGAGGTCGGTACTGGCCTGCACGGCGGTGGTCTTGCTGTAGAGATAGCGTCCGACCAGGCTCACGCGGCGATACTCATCGCCCTCGGCCGTGACCTGCGGCCAGGCCTGGCGAGCGGGTGCCGGTACCGGAGCGGCATGGACACGGCTATCGACCTTGGCGATCAGGTCCAGCTTCCATTGCAGGCGATAGACCTGCCAGGTTCCCAGCGCGACGAAGACCAGAAAGAAAAATCCCGCACAAAGAGTCAGCAACAGCAGGCTGGCCTTTGAGCGGGATACCGGGGCGGCTTGCACCGCCCCCTTTTCTTTGCCGGGCGTCACGCTATTGCGTGGCGTCGGCTTCATTTCGATTGCGCTGCCTCTGCAGGTTGCTGCTGCATGCCGTGCATGCCCTGCATCGATTGCGGGACAGTTTCGGTAGGCATGTTTTCAGGCGACATGGTCGGCATCATGTTGTGGTTCATGTGATACATGACCCACTGCGAACCGGACAGGGTGATGACCACCAGGATGATGGTGAAGATCATCGCCAGCATGTTCCAGCCGCCTTCGGACTTGCCGTTCATGTGCAGGAAGTACTTGATGTGCACCACGATCTGCACGGCCGCAAAAATCAGCAGCACGATGCCCAGGGTCGCCGTGCTGGAGATGGCCTTGTTCATGACCAGCCAGAACGGGATCGCAGTCAGGATCACGGCCAGCACGAAGCCGGACACGTAATCCTTCATCGAACCGTGCGGGACGTGGTCCTCGTGACCATGACCGTGGCCATGGTCGTCGTGTTGGCCCATCGGACGGGCCGGGTGTTCTTGGTGGCCGCGGCTCATGGCAGGACTCCCATCAGGTAGACAAAGGTGAAGACGCCGATCCAGACCACGTCCAGGAAGTGCCAGAACATCGACAGGCACATCAGGCGGCGGCCATTGGCCTCGGTCAGGCCATGCTTGTTGATCTGGAACAGCAGCACGATCAGCCAGATGATGCCGAAGGAGACGTGCAGACCGTGGGTGCCGACCAGGGCGAAGAACGAGGTCAGGAAACCGCTACGGGCCGGGCCGGCGCCTTCGTGGATCAGGTGCATGAACTCATAGAGTTCGAAGTAGATGAAGCCAGCACCCAGCAGGCCGGTGATGATCAGCCAGAAGATGGTGCCCTGCTTCTTCTTGGCTTGCATGGCCAGCATGGCGAAGCCGTAGGTGATCGACGACAGCAGCAGCAGCGCAGTGTTCAGCGCCACCAGCGGCAGGTCGAACAGTTCAGCACCGGTCGGGCCGCCGGCGTAGTTGCGGCCCAGGACCGCATAGCACGCAAACAGGCAGGCGAAGATCAGGCAATCGCTCATCAGGTAGATCCAGAAGCCCAGCAGGGTGCCGTTCTCCGGATGGTGATGGCGGACGAAGTAGCGCGAGCTTGGCGTCGCGTCGGCCGTGTGGTTGATTGCTTCAGACATGGCTATTCAACAGGCGAGTGCGCTCTGCTTCGACACGGACGACTTCGTCGGCCGGGATGTAGTAGTCGCGGTTGTAGTTAAAGGTGTGGACGATGGTGGCAACGCACAGGGCCACGAAACCGGCCACGGCGGGCAGCCACATATGCCAGATCATGGCGAAACCGACCGCTGCCGACAGCGCAGCGATGATGAAGCCGGCACCAGTGTTCTTGGGCATGTGGATTTCCACGAAGTCGCCCAGGGGACGCTTGTAGTCATGCTTCTTCATGTCGGCCCAGGCGTCGTTGTCATGCACGACCGGGGTGAACGCGAAGTTGTAGGCCGGCGGCGGCGACGAGGTCGACCATTCCAGGGTACGGCCGTTCCACGGGTCGCCGGTGACGTCGGCCAGCTTCTTGCGGTCGCGGATGGAGACGGCGATCTGGATCAGGAAGGAACCGATGCCCAGGGCGATCAGGCCGGCACCCAGTGCGGCGGCAACGAACCAGATCTGCAGCGACGGATCATCGAAGTGGCTCAGACGACGGGTCACGCCCATCAGGCCCAGGACGTACAGCGGCATGAAGGCCAGGTAGAAGCCCACGAACCAGAACCAGAACGAGCACTTGCCCCAGAATTCGTTGAGCTTGAAGCCGAAGGCCTTCGGGAACCAGAAGTTGATACCGGCGAACATGCCGAACACCACGCCGCCGATGATGACGTTGTGGAAGTGGGCAATCAGGAACAGCGAGTTGTGCAGCACGAAGTCGGCCGGCGGAACAGCCAGCAGCACGCCGGTCATGCCACCGATGACGAAGGTGACCATGAAGCCGATCGTCCACAGCATGGGCACTTCGAAGCGGATACGACCGCGGTACATGGTGAAGAGCCAGTTGAAGATCTTGGCACCGGTCGGGATCGAGATGATCATCGTGGTGATGCCGAAGAAGGAGTTCACGCTGGCGCCCGAACCCATGGTGAAGAAGTGGTGCAGCCACACCAGGTAGGACAGGATGGTGATCACCACCGTCGCGTACACCATGGAGGTGTAGCCGAACAGGCGCTTGCCGCTGAAGGTCGAGACGATTTCAGAGAAGATGCCGAAGGCCGGCAGCACCAGGATGTAGACCTCGGGGTGGCCCCAGATCCAGATCAGGTTCACGTACATCATGGCGTTGCCGCCCATGTCGTTGGTGAAGAAGTTGGTGCCGAAGACGCGGTCCAGGGACAGCATCGCCAGCACTGCGGTCAGCACCGGGAAGGCCGCCACGATCAGCACGTTGGTGCAGAGCGAAGTCCAGGTGAAGACCGGCATCTTCATCATGTTCATGCCCGGGGCGCGCATCTTGACGATGGTCACCACCAGGTTGATGCCGGATAGTAGCGTCCCTACCCCGGCCACCTGCAAGGCCCAGATGTAGTAGTCCACCCCCACGTCAGGGCTGTACAGGATGCCCGACAGCGGCGGGTAGGCCAGCCAGCCGGTGCGGGCGAATTCGCCCACGAACAGCGAGGCCATCACCAGCAGCGCGCCGAAGGTGGTCATCCAGAAGCTGAAGTTGTTCAGGAACGGGAAGGCCACGTCGCGCGCACCGATCTGCAGGGGCACGACGTAGTTCATCAGACCGGTCACCAGGGGCATGGCCACGAAGAAGATCATGATCACGCCGTGGGCGGTGAAGACCTGGTCGTAGTGGTGCGGCGGCAGGAAGCCGGCGTTGTCTCCGAAGGAGATGGCCTGCTGCGCACGCATCATCAGCGCGTCGGCAAAGCCACGCAGCAGCATGACGATGGCCAGCACGATGTACATGATGCCGATGCGCTTGTGGTCGATGCTGGTGAACCAGTCGCGCCACAGCATGCCCCACAGGCGATATTTGGTGAGCAGGCCGAGCACGACGGCTCCACCCAGCAGCACCATGGCAAAGGTACCGATCAGGATGGGCTCATGGTATGGAATCGCTTCCAGGCTGAGCCGCCCGAAGATCAGCTTTATCAGATCAAAATTGTCAGACATCTTTACTTCCCGGGGAAAAAGGAAATTGGGGCGCGGCAATGCGCCGCCGCGCCAATACGACTACCAGACTCGCAAACTCAGTCTTGCTTCTGCTGGCCGGGCTTCACGTTCAGGTCCGACGCCATCATCTTGTCCAGGCACACCGTGTTGGCGGCCACGCAACGGTTCAGGATGGCATGGAACAGGCCGGGCTCGACGCTGCCGAACAGACGGGCGGGCTCACGCTCGCTGGGCTGTTCCAGCTTCAGGTAATCGGCGCGTTGCATGGTACCCGGCTCGGCCTTGGCCTTCTTGACCCAGGCGTCGAAATCAGCCTGGTTCATGCCGTGGAACTTGAAGCGCATGTGCGAGAAGCCGGCGCCGCTGTAGTTGGACGAGAAACCTTCGTACTCGCCGGCCTTGTTGATGATGCCGTGCAGCTTGGTCTGCATGCTGGGCATGGCGTAGATCTGGCCAGCCAGTGCCGGGATGTAGAACGCGTTCATCACGTTGGAGGCCGTGATCTTGAATTCGATGGGCACGTCCACGGGCGCGGCCAGTTCATTGACGGTGGCAATACCTTGCTCCGGGTAGATGAACAGCCACTTCCAATCCAGCGCCACCACTTCCACGGTCAAGGGCTTGACCTCGGCCGGCAGCGGACGCTCGGCGTCGATGCGCGAGAGCGGACGGTACGGGTCCAGGGTGTGGGTGGTGATCCAGGTCAGCAGACCCAGGGCGATGATGATCAGCAGGGGGGCGCCCCAGATGACCAGCTCCAGACGGGTCGAGTGATCCCAGTCCGGCTCGTAGGGAGCGGAAGTGTTGCTCTTGCGATAACGCCATGCGAACAGCAGGGTCAGGATGATCACCGGGACGATGATCAACAGCATCAACGCAGTGGAGATGACGATCAGGCGCGCTTGCTGGTTGGCAATATCGCCGGAAGGATTCATCACGACGGTGTTGCACCCAGCCAACAAAAGCGCAGGAAGCAAGAGCAGTCCGCGACGGAGGAATTTAGAAACCATGGAGGAAATTTCCAGTCGTATGTATCAGAGCATGGTAATGTAACGCCAATAAAGTGTGTTGGCGATTGGACGTTTTGTCCCACCCTGTCACTTGCCGCCTGCCAGGTTGGGATAGTAGTACGTACTGCGACTAAACCTCTAACAGTGGGAGACAAAACCATGGCAAGCACCAGCATCCACAACGGTCACGGTTCGGGTGAACTGAAGCAGAACCCAGACCTTCCTTCCACGTCCCATGACCACGGTCATATCGAGCCGGGCGAAATCGCCGTAGGCGTCGTGCTGGGCCGAGCGGGCGAGTATTTCGACTTCTTCGTCTACGCACTGGCATCCGTGCTGGTGTTCCCTACGGTGTTCTTCCCCAATGCCCCGCGGCTGGAGGGCACCCTCTACGCCTTCGTGATCTTTTCCTTCGCCTTCCTGGCCCGCCCCATCGGGACCACGATCTTCATGGAGATCCAGAAGACCTACGGACGCGAAGTCAAGCTGACGCTGGCGCTGTTCATGCTCGGTTTCTCGACGGCAGGCATTGCATTATTGCCAACTTTCGAACACATCGGTGTCTGGGCCATCTTCCTGCTCTCGCTGTTGCGAGTAGGACAAGGCATTGCGCTGGGCGGAGCCTGGGACGGCTTGCCGTCGCTGCTGGCCATGAATGCCCCGAAAAACAAGCGCGGCTGGTATGCCGCGCTGGGCCAACTGGGCGCGCCCCTGGGTTTCGTCGTGGCAGCCAGCCTGTTCGCCTACATGCTGTCGAATCTTAGCACGGCTGACTTCATGGAATGGGGCTGGCGTTACCCCTTCTATGTGGCTTTTGCCATCAACGTGGTAGCCCTGTTCTCGCGCTTGCGCCTGGTGTCGGCGCCGGAATACGCCAAGCTGCTCGATGAACGCGAGCTGGAGCCGGCCGGCGTGGTCGAGCTGGCCACCACGCAGGGACGCAACATCATCATCGGCGCCCTCGCCGCCCTGGCCAGCTATGCACTGTTCCACCTGGTGACGGTGTTCCCGCTGTCCTGGATCAAGCTGTATTCGCTGCGCGACGCCGCCGAGTTCCTGGTGGTGCAGATCTGGGGCGGCGTCATCATGGCCGTGGGCATCGTGGTCTCGGGCCTGATCGCCGACCGCTTCGGCCGCCGCAATACCCTGGGCACGATGGCCTTGCTCATCGCCATCCTGTCGGCCTTCGTGCCGACGCTGATGAATGGGGGTGAAGCTGGCCAGAACACCTTCATCCTGATCGGCTTCGGGTTGCTGGGCTTGTCCTACGGCCAGGCAGCAGGCGCCGTGACGGCCAACTTCCAGAACCGCTACCGCTACACCGGTGCGGCGCTGACCCAGGATCTGGCGTGGCTGGTGGGCGCAGGTTTTGCACCGCTGGTGGCGCTGGGCCTGTCGGCCCACTTCGGCATGGCCTACGTGAGTTTCTACCTGCTCTCGGGCGCGGTCGGTTCGCTGGCCGCACTGAGCCTGAACCGGGCGCTGGAGGGACGGGACGACTGAGCCTGGGCAAGGCAAAGAAAAAACCCGGAAGCACGCTTCCGGGTTTTTTATTGTTGCCGACCCTGCCTTGGCTCAGCCCGGCGCCCTCGCCTCCCCGATATCGCCATTGACCACGGCATGGACAAAGCGCAGCTTCTCCAGCACCGGCGTAGACAAGGTGAAGGGATAAGAGTCCGGCATGCCGATGCTGCGATTGAGACTGTTGAGCACGTAGGTCAGCGCGAACCACTCCCGCGCCAGCTCGTCGAAGGAACCCGCCGCCACCGGCGGCGCCTTGATGACCAGCTTCTGCTCCCCCGCATGTTGCGGTTTCAGTTGTACGCCGCAGGCATAGGCGGTTTCCAGGGTATCGAACATGTGCAGATAATGCGCCCAGGTCTCGGCCCAATCCTCCCACGGGTGGCTGCTGGCATAGGCGCTGACGAAACCTTCCTCCCAGTCAGGCTGGGGGCCGTTCTCGTAATGGTTTTTCAGGGCCTCGCCATAGTCCTGCCGTTCGTCGCCGAACAATGTGCGAAACGGCGTTATCCAGTCCGAGGTGGCCACCAGCCGGTCGAAGTAATAATGGCCGCTTTCATGGCGGAAATGCCCCAGCAATGTCCTGTAGGGCTCCGCCATCTGCTCGCGCGCCTGCTCGCGGTAGGCTGGATCGGCCTCGGCGATGTTGATGGTGATGACGCCATCGGCATGCCCCGTCAGCACCCGCTCACCGTGCGGCAAGTCCTGCAGGAACTCGAAGGCCAGGCCGGTTTCCTCATCCTCGATCTTCGGCACTGGCTGCAGGGCCAGCGTCCACAGTGAATGCAGCAGACGACGCTTGGCTGTCTCCAGGCGACTCCAAAGTACCCGGTTGTTGCCTTCGTCCAGCGTCGGGATGACCCGGGTGAGGCGGCAGGAGGCGCACAGGTCGTGGGTTTCCTGTTCATCGAGCATCCAGTTGCAGATGTTCTCGCGCCAGTAGTTCAGGCATTGCTTGAATACCCTGCCCTCGTTTTCGGGCTTGATGCTGCGCCAGCGACCCGGACCGGGTTCGCCCGGCTGGGCCGGCTCAGCGGGAGCCTCCAGAGGTGAAAAACTGGTAATGGCCTGCAAATGAGGCTGATAACCCAGCATCCACCCGCAATTCCCGCACACCGTATTCTCGAAGAAGACCTGGCTACCGCAATTATCGCAATGGAAGGTTTTCATCCATCCCCCTGTTTCGTGGTCGTGGCCGCCTTGATAGGCGGGTGCATCAAGCCCTCGTTGGAAGAGTATCGCGGCGATACGTTCCTGCAGTTTGTTCAGATGAAATCAATGGAAGGCGAACAGCCGATACCAAGTGCTATATTCAGGATCTTTCCTCTTCTGGGGTAGCGATATGCTGTATCTGCTCATATACGACTTCGTCGACGACTACCTGGAGCGCCGCACCGCACTGCGCCCGGAGCATCTGGCCCTGTGCCGGCAGGCGGTCGCCCGTGGCGAGATGCTAGCCGGTGGCGCGGTCGGCAACCCACCCGAGAGCGGATTGCTGCTCTTTCAGGGCGCGGCCGAGCACGCCGAAAAGTTCGCGGTGGCCGACCCCTACGTGACCCGAGGGCTGGTGACGCGCTGGCAGGTCAAGCCGTGGACCACGGTGGTTGGAATCCCGGAGCTGGTGCCCGACCCGCTCTGAACATCGTCATCGCCCCGCTTGCGGACCAGCCTGGGTAGGCGAGCTATCACCGCCCTGACCTTGCCATACCACATCCTCGTCAATTGCATACAATGCGCAGGGATCAGGCGACATCTTCTGACAATTTTGCAGTGCCCTCGCTGAAGGGTCTTCCGCTTGCGAAGCCCAGCCGACGTGATTGGAACGCGAGATTGCAAAGGCACGCGGCGAGCTGTAAGTAAGGAATTTTTCGTACATCTCACGGGTTTTCTGGCTCAGATACGGCACCGCTGCGCTGTCTTCCAGCTTGGCGAAGTCGCTCTTGGGTAATTCGCCGGTCAACACCACCGATTTGGTCGTGGGTAGCCCCAGCTCTTTGAGCAAGGCTTCCGTTGGCGGCCACCAGATGGGAATGCCGTCCCGGCTGCCGCTCATGCCGTGGGCGTCGCTCTTGAACGGACCATAGGCGACCAGCCTAGCCTGCCCGCCAGCGCTGGTATAAGCCTCGTACATCTTGGCCACCACCTCCGGGTTGAAGTAGCTATCGTTTTCGCCATAGAACCAGAGGCTTGGGATGTGCGTGGTGCTGCCGTAACGCCCGAAGGCATCCACCAGCGCCGTCTTCCATACACAACCGGTCGCATCGTAGCGCAGGCCACCGGCGAAATTGAGCAAGGCCTTCACATGTGGCGGATTACGGGCGCCGAATGCCATCGTCGTCAAACCGCCGTGCGACTGCCCCATGATGATGATGCTCTCCTTGTCGGACCAGGGTTGCTGGAGCACGTAGTTCAGTACGGCCTCCACATCGTCTGCCTGGGCGTTGCCATTGCCGGCGATGTTGCAGCCACCGTCCACATACAATCCACCCGACTTTGAAAAGCCCTTGCGCATGGGAAGCACGACGGCATAACCGCGCCGCACGAACTCGGTGGCAATCACGATCCCTCTGTAACGATCCTGGAAAGCCGGAATCCCTGGCGCTTTGCCGTGATTCATGATGAGTACGGGAAAGGGGCCGTCGCCCGGTGGCCTGAAGAGGGTGGTCTCCAACTTCACACTGAAGATCCCGCTGCCTGTTGGGATCATCAGCACCTCCTCGCGCAAGCGCTTGTTCAAAGGAGGTTCGGCGGCAACTGCGGGAGACACAACCAGGCAAGCGGCCAATAGCGCTGCAACTACTCCGAAAATAGTCTTCATCTTGTTCGATATTGTGTTGTTGGTCGGAATGATCGTGGATCTGACATCAGCCCGGATGCGCACTGTTGCCCCCTTTGGCTGGCGCATGGATGCTCCGGGATGTGGCATCTCGGATTCTGACATGCCAACCCGCCCGCGCATCGATCCACCGGTTAAAAACATTCACCAGCACACCGCTGCCGAACGCGCGATAATTCTGCCTACTGAATACAGATCGACGGCCAGACAAGGCCGCACCCCGGGTCCGCACACCCCGCGACCGCAGCCCACACTGCCCAGGAGACCGCATGCCAGCGCCACAAACTTTCGCCCGTACCGTCCGCCATCCCGGCCAGCCCGAGCCCGAACGTATCGTCACCCTCGAAGGCCAGGCCATGCAGCTCGATTTCACGCTGGAAGCGGGCCTGAACCTGCGCGATGCCATGAGCATCCCCCTGTCCCGCGCCGGGCTCGCCGGCGGCACCGTCCGTTTTGCCAACCTACCAATTTCCGAGCTGCATTTCCTGATGCCGGCGCTGGCCGTGGACGACCAGCATGCCGCCTTCTACAGCGCCCCGCAGGCCATGGAGGAAGGTACGCTCATCGAATATGCCTGTGCCACCTATGGCCGCAAGGATGGTGAACCCTTCGTGCACTGCCACGCCGTCTGGCGCGGGCGCGATGGCCAGCGCCAGGGCGGTCACCTGATGATGGACAAGACCATTGTCGGCGCCACCACACCGGCCCAGGCCTGGGGCTTGCACGACGCCACCATGGCCACGCGCTATGACCCGGAAACCAATTTCACCCTCTTCTACCCCACCCGGCTGCGCGATGCGGCCCCCGCCGCCAGCGGCAAGCGCGTGGTCCTGGCCCGCATCCGTCCGGACCAGGACCTGACCATCGCCGTCGAGCAGGCCTGCGCCGCGCACGGCATCGACCATGCCATCGTGCGCGGCAGCGTGGGCAGCATCATCGGCGCCGAATTCGAGGATGGCCGCGTGCTGGATGATCGCGCCACCGAAATCCTGATCCGCTCAGGCGAGGTGCGACAAGGCCGTGGCCACCTCGACATCGGCCTGATCAATCCCCAGGGCCAGGTCTGCGAGGGCGTGCTGGCACGCGGCGTCAATCCGGTACTGATCTGCTTCGAGCTGGTCCTCGAAGAACAATGAAAAACGGCAGCCCGTGGCGGGCTGCCGTCCTTCCCCCTTCCCTCCCTACGCCCCCTCTTCCCCCCGGAATCAGGCGCCGACCAGTTTCTTGAAGGTCGGCAACACAGCCTCACCCTTGAAGGGCTTGACGATCCAGCCCTTGATGCCGGCCGCCTTGCCGCGCTCCTTCATGATGGGCGAATTCTCGGTGGTCAGCATGATGATGTTCACGCTGGCATTGCCCAGTTCGCCCCGGATCTTCTCGGCCATGGTCAGGCCATCCATGTTGGGCATGTTCACGTCGGAGACGACCAGCTTGATCGATGGATCGCTCTTGAGCTTGGCCAGGCCGTCACGGCCGTCGACGGCCAGTGCCACGTCCAGGCCGTTCTTCTTCAGGAAGTCGCCCACCTCGGCGCGCACGGTGCTCGAATCGTCCACTACCAGGATTTGTGCCATGTTGAATGCTCTCTCTATCGTTGATGAAGATGATGATGTGTCGTTGCTGGATGCGGATGGGCTCAGAACAGCTCCAGCTCACCCGATTCGAACAGGTCCTCGACCGATGCCTGGTTCTCGGA
Organism: Herbaspirillum sp. ASV7; assembly: GCF_016429215.1. Taxonomy (GTDB): domain Bacteria; phylum Pseudomonadota; class Gammaproteobacteria; order Burkholderiales; family Burkholderiaceae_D; genus Herbaspirillum. The sequence continues at coordinate 60,618 of NZ_JAELUH010000028.1, forward strand.
AAAATCCTCGGGCGACCAGGACAGGTTGAAGATGAAACGCTGCAGCAGCACCATGGGCAAGCCATCATCACGCCGCAACACATACTTGAAGCACAGCTGCGCATCGTCGGAGCCGAACGAGATGTAGCGGTGCTGGTGGTTGATGATGATGGGCACCTGGCTCGACTGCTGGATGGGCTGGCTCTGGTTGATGAAGCGGTTCTTGAACCAGCCCCAGATCAGGTTGGTCAGTTCGCCCAGGGCATTGTTGAGTTCGCGGAAATCCCCTGCCTCGCTGGGCGCCAGGGCCTGCAGGCTCTTCTGCTCGGCTTGCAGCATCATGTAGCCGCGGCACCAGCTGCTCTCCAGCGGAATGAGCGTGAACACTTCACCGAAGATGATGCGGTCCCGCACCAGGTAAGGCTGTTCGATCTCCACCCTGGCGCCGGGAAACTGGTTCTCCAGCACCATGCGACTGATCTCGGCGATGCCGCGCACCAGCGCATTCGGGTAGCGCAGGCTGAAGATCGAAGCCTCCAGCGCCGGCGCCAGGGCATCGATTTCCTCGATACGATAGACGGCACAGAACAGTTCGCTTTCGCCCACACCCAACGGCGCATCCGGCGCCTCGCGGCGGCGACGCAGGAAAATCGGCAACTCCGGGCGGATCTCGCGGATGCGGCGTGCCAAGCCACGTCCCCCCTCGCCCAGTCCGGCCAGGCTCTCCGAGAGCATGATGCCGCCCAGGTCGACGTTGCTGCGCAAAACCGCCATCACATGCTCTTCATGGGCCTTCAGGCCGACCAGGTTGTGGCGTTCGCAGAAGGACTTGATGGTGTCGTAGCAATCGGCATCCTTGTCCAGTACGAGAACCTTGCTGGTGATGGCCGTGTCGAGGTGGGCTGCTGCTTCCATGGCGGGATGCTTTCCTTGAATCATTGATGGTGACGTCGATATCGCTGCTGCCTCATCGGGCTAGAACAATTCCAGCTCGCCCGTGGTATCGACCTGCTCCTGTGCCGACACCGCGAAATCCAGCGTGTCGTAGGCCGATACGCACAGCGACACATACAGGCGGGGAGCCTCCGGCATGTCAATGGCGAGATGCCGGATATGCCCGCAATTGAGCCGTTGCAGATAGGCCGCGCACTGGCGGTCGATCACATTGGGCGTGGACATGCCCAGATGGGGGAAGAAACGACCCAGCTCGCGGTTGAAGATGCCGCAGCACAGGTTGCCGCATTCGGCGATGGCATCCATGAAACCCTGCTCGCCCATCTCCGCCACGCTGGTGCGGCCAAGGCGCGCAAAGTGCTCCCGCGTCGGCGCATCGGGCGTGAAATGGAACATCACCATCAGACGGAACAGGTAGGACGAGATGGTCAGGACCACCATCTTCTTGGCATCGATGGTGGCGACATCGTCGATCACCACGATCTCGGCACTGCTGTCGGAGGGCACCAGGCTGGCGCGCAGCGACTGCTGCAGCAACGCATCGAAACCTTCGCGAGCGGACGCTGAGATCGACTCCTCCAGGATCACCGCTTCCATGCTCAGGCCGCCTCAGCCAGGGTTTCCCTGGTTTTCTTGTTGATCAGGTCCAGGCCGATGACCGCGCCCATGATCATTTTTCCCCCTGCCTGCAGATCCTGGAAGGTAGTGGTGGTGATCAGGTCGTTCTGGTACAGGTTGGCGCGGTAGCTCTTGGAGAGCTTTTCGGCCCGTTGCGCCAGGTCGCGCACCTCGGAGGCGACCACGGCAAAGCCGCGCCCGTGCGCGCCGGCGCGGGCAGCCTCGATGGAGGCATTGAGCGCCACGATGATGACCTGGTTCACGATCAGGGCAAACTCGTCGTTCTTGTGATGCATCTCGCGGTTGTGGGCGATGAGCACATTCATGTCATCGTGCCAGCGCTCGAAGGTGCGCACCAGGCCCAGCAGCTTGGCGATGGTGTCCTGCGAGTCATCGCAGTTCTGCATCACCCGCGTCATGCTGTCGGACTGGCGCTCCTTCAGGCGCGCCACCATGGCTTCGCTGTCACGGTGCATCTGCGCCAGGTGTTGCTCGGCGGCCATGCGCTCCTCTTCCATGTGCTGCTGGCGTTCGTCCCACTGGGCCTGCTGTTGCGCCAGCGCTTCCTGGGCCGCTTGCCTGACGCTTTCCATCTGTGCCAGATCGATCATGCGCAGGGCGCGGATCTTCTGCCGGCGCCACATCCAGCCCATGGGGGCGCCCGCCAGCAATGCGCCCAGCGCCACCAGGAGTATCGAATTGAACATGTCTTTGCGTTCCTGCCTTGAGTTCTTGCGTGGGGTCGGCGCGCTCAGGCCACCTGCGGATCGCCGCCCTGCGGCAGCACCTGCGGCACAGCGGTCTCGTGTGGACCCACCGGGTAAGGCACGTCGATACCATCGACTTCCACCGCCACGTTCTCGGGCAGCATCACGATGATCTGGAACGGGCGCAGCGGCGCGCCTTCGGCGGTATCGGTAAAGCGGATCTCGATGCTGCCGTGTTCGCGCGTCACGAAGTCCAGCACCGCGTCCATGCCCACGCCACGGCCGGAGACATCGGTGACTTCGCTTCGGGTGGAGAAGCCCGGTTGCAGGATCAGGCGCGCCAGTTCGGCATCGCTCAAGGCTTGGTCGATGGTGATGAGCTTCTTTTCCACGCCGATCTGGCGCACCTTTTCCAGCGCCAGGCCGCGACCGTCGTCGGACAGGGCCATCTGGAACATGTCATCCATCACGCCCATTTCCAGCTTGATGGTGCCGGCCTCCGGCTTGCCCTTGGCCTGGCGCTCGGCGGCGCTTTCCAGCCCGTGGTCCATGGCATTGCGGATCAGGTGCATGAAGACGTTCTGCAGCAGCGGCGAGGCGAAGCTGTGCACCACATAGCCGTTATCCTCGATCTGCACGGTGGGGGCCAGCTTGCCCAGCTCAGCGGCCAGGGCCGGCAGCGAGTCGGTCACCGGCGCCAGCACGTCCTGCACCGTTTCGGTACCCAGCAGACGCAGCGTGCGGCGCACGTCGTTGCGCACGGCCACCAGTTCGTGCAGGTTGGCGGTATTGACGTTTTCCAGACGCAGCAGGCTTTGCTGGATATGCTTGCGGTCGACGGTCAGGACGTGGCGCGCATAGCCCGGCAGCACCGGCTCGGCCACAGCCGAGGCAGCGCGCCCCAGCGTGACGTCGTTGATGCGGGCGTAACGGTCGATGACCTCGCGCACCTGGGCCAGTTGCAGCAGCAATTGCTCCTGGTCCCACACCGCACCGCTGTCGGCGTGGCGCAGGTCGTCGTAGTGCTGCTCGGTGTGGTGGACCACGTTGGCCAGGTGCAGCAGGCCATAGGTGCGGCCATTGCCCTTGATGGTGTGCATGTTGCGGAACAGCTTGGCGATGGCAAAGGCGGTGGCCTCCGGGTTCTGGTGCACGATCTGCTCGTTCTCGTCCAGGAAGTTGCGCGCGCTGGCGATGAACTCGCCGAACTTGGCCGGTGCCACGGCCAGGATCTCGCCGATCATTTCCAGTTCGCGCTTCTGCTCGTTGGCTTCGGCGGCCAGCTGGCGCAGCTCGGTCACGTCGCGCACACACAGCATCAGGCGGATCACCATGTCCTGCTCATCGGTGATGGGCGACCAGGAGAGATCGAGGATCTTCTTGCTGCCGTCGGCCATGGTCTTTTCGATCTCGCCCACCATCAGGTGTTCGTTGAATTCGAAGTTCATGACATCTTCGCCGATGCAGGCGCCGCCGATGGCTTCGATCTGGGACAGGGCGTCGGCGCCCAGGTTGGTATCGGCGAAGACCAGCTCCATCAGGTTGCGGCCGGCGATGTCGGTAGTCTCGAAGACGGTTTCCAGGAAGGCCGAGTATTCCGGATGGATGGTGTTGCCTTCGACGACGGTCAGGATGCCCTGCGGGATGTTCTGCAGCATGGCCTGCATGTCGGCGGTCTTCTGGCGCACCTGGGCCGAGGCCTGCTCGATCTTCTCGACCATGCCGTTGAAGGCGACGATGGAATGGCCCACTTCATCCATGCGCTGCACCGGCAGGCGACGGGTGAAGTCCTGGCTGGTGGCGATCTCGCCCATCATGACGGCCATGCGGCTGATGGGGCCGGTGATCTGACGATACAGCAGGAAGCCGATGCCACCCAGCAGCAGCACCGCCACCACGGTGACGATGCTGATGGTGGTGGCTGTCTCTTATAACATCTCCGAGCCCACGAGACTCCGTT
>NZ_JAELUH010000280.1 GCF_016429215.1 Herbaspirillum sp. ASV7
CCCCCCCCCCCCCCCCCCCCCCCCCCCCCCCCCCCCCCCCCCCCCCCCCCCCCCTTCTCATGCTCCGGCGACCCCCGAGATCTACACTTGTAGTGTATCGTCGGCAGCGTCAGATGTGTATAAGAGACAGCTTGTCACCCCACTCCGTCGGCTGGCCCCAAGGGGGACCCCGGACGGCTCGCCTTCGGCTTCGCCCAGTCTCCGACTCGCCTGCGGCTTTGGGTGGGCTCGCCTGCGGCATCGATTTTTTCCTGTCTCTTATACACATCTCCGAGCCCACGAGACTCCGTTATGTATCTCGTATTCCGGCTGCTGCTTGAAAAGGGGGGGGGGGGGGGGGGGGGGGGGGGGGGGGGGGGGGGGGGGGGGGGGGGGGGGGGG
>NZ_JAELUH010000281.1 GCF_016429215.1 Herbaspirillum sp. ASV7
GCCTCATCCAGAAGGAAATTATCAATCTGCTTAGTAAGAAAATTCTGGCAGGAGATATAGACAAAACCAAACCGGTTTTAATCGATGTGTTTGATGGCGTTGTTGTAGTCAGAAATAACTAAGTCTATAAGCAATTCTAAATACGACGATACATAGTTTACGATAAGCCCCGCGATTCCTCGCGGGGTTTTCTTTTTTATTGAGTAAATTAGTAGGAATCAAATAACCAGTTTATGATAGGAGACAGAGAAAAAAGATTCATGCAATATGCAGTGACCCTTTCTGCAAAAGGAATGAAAACCGGCGATGGTGGTCCTTTCGGATCAATTGTTGTCAGAGGAGATGAAATAGTGGGAGAGGGATGGAATCAGGTGCTTTGC
>NZ_JAELUH010000282.1 GCF_016429215.1 Herbaspirillum sp. ASV7
CCTCTTACATTCACAAAACCAGGGGTAGATTGTTGCTGCATACTCCATTTGCCACAAGAACTATGCCCTCCGGCGGAGACGGACAGAGTTGGCAGCTGATTTAGGGAGACGCGGGTCCGGGAGCTGGCTGTCTCCCTAAATAATCAATTTATGAAGGATTATATTGTAGCGGCACACCTGCTGCATTCAATCCATCCACAATCATGTCTATCTTATACTTATTCCACCCATTCTTGCGACTATCAATTTTCACAAGAAATCTTTCTTTGTGATATAAGTATAATTTCTTTTCCGGATCAGACATGTCGGCATCTCTTTCCCGTAAATTTCTTTCTACTGAGAGATTATACTTTATATCTCGCAAGTCATAACCTGTAGT
>NZ_JAELUH010000283.1 GCF_016429215.1 Herbaspirillum sp. ASV7
GGCCTATACCGTGCTGGGCGAGGAAGCCCAGGCGCAAGGGCTGGGCTGGGGCGGCAATTTCAGTTTCCGCGACTACGGCCACATCGAACGGGCCGGCTCCTTGCGCGCGCTGCTGGCGCAGCGCGAAAAAAAATGAACTGTGATTCTTTCTAGGGGAAGGTGAGTTGGTGTCTAACAAGGGTTGGCTACGCAATGCCAAGGTGGCTTCCGCCATCGGATTCTTGATCCTGATCGCGCTGATCTGGTGGGTCGGCCCCTGGCTGGGGCTGCAGTCGCTGGAAACCAGGCTGGGCTGGATCATCGTGGTGATGGTCGTGTGGGTGCTGGCCTTGCTGATCGGCCAAGCGCTGACCAAGCGCGCCGGCGGCATGCTGGAAGG
>NZ_JAELUH010000284.1 GCF_016429215.1 Herbaspirillum sp. ASV7
GCTGTAACCGGCCAGGTAGCGCTGGCCGGTGGCTTGCTGGATCTGCTGCACCACCAGTTGCTGTTCGTAGAATCCATCGCCCAGGCGCTTGGCCGTCGCTGCCGCACTGGGTGTGGATTGCAGCTGCATGAGCATGAAGTCCGATGACAACCAGCTGCGATAGTTGGTGAACTGCGGATCGCTCTCCACCAGGTAGTTGGCGCTGGTGGAAGTGTTGACGCGGTACAGCGCATTGTTGGGCAGCCGCAGGTTCAGGTTGGCGGTGCGGATCTGCAGGGGCGATCCGGTCTGGCCCGTGGCATTGCCTACTGCCGCCGCGACTGCCTTGACGCTGTTGCTGCGTGCCGGGCCACTGCCGTCGGTCGGCGTGATATCGAG
>NZ_JAELUH010000285.1 GCF_016429215.1 Herbaspirillum sp. ASV7
AGGAGGCGTCGATGTCGGTGTCGGAAGCCAACGGCACTTTGCTGGCCGCTGCCGGGCGTGATCTGAACCTCAAGGCCAGCAGCACCTCCGCCGACAACATCACCCTGGCCGCGCAACGTGACGTGAATCTCTCCACGGTGCATGAGACCAGCCAGGAGAAGATCACCTGGAACAAGGACAACCGCGCCGAAGTCAATCGCGACAACGCCATCGGCAGCACGGTGCAGGGCAAGGCAATCAGCGTCACGGCCGGTCGCGACATCAACAGCCAGGCCGCCTACGTCAATGCGGATGGCGCACTCTCGGCCACGGCCGGCAACAACCTCAACATCGGCACCGACGTCAGCAGCGCCAGCGCGCGTGACCAGCACAAGC
>NZ_JAELUH010000286.1 GCF_016429215.1 Herbaspirillum sp. ASV7
GACCGCCATCGCCGGCGCTGCCTATCTGCTGTACCGGAATTGGGAACCCATTGCCGGATTCTTCGGGAACCTGTGGCAGCAGGTGCGCGGTGCCTTCTCGGGCGGCCTGGCCGGGGTGGCCGCGCTGATCGTGAATTGGTCGCCGGCGGGATTGTTCTATCAGGCCTTTGCCGGCGTACTGAGTTGGTTCGGCATTGAGCTGCCGGCCAAATTTACCGAGTTCGGCGCCATGATCCTGCGCGGCCTGGTCAATGGCATCACTAGCGGGCTAGGCGCGGTCAAGGATACCGTGCTAGGCGCGGGCGCCAGTGTCATAGGCTGGTTCAAGGAAAAGCTCGACATCCATAGTCCGAGCCGTGTCTTT
>NZ_JAELUH010000287.1 GCF_016429215.1 Herbaspirillum sp. ASV7
GACCGCCATCGCCGGCGCTGCCTATCTGCTGTACCGGAATTGGGAACCCATTGCCGGATTCTTCGGGAACCTGTGGCAGCAGGTGCGCGGTGCCTTCTCGGGCGGCCTGGCCGGGGTGGCCGCGCTGGTCGTGAATTGGTCGCCGGCGGGATTGTTCTATCAGGCCTTTGCCGGCGTACTGAGTTGGTTCGGCATTGAGCTGCCGGCCAAATTTACCGAGTTCGGCGCCATGATCCCGCGCGGCCTGGTCAATGGCATCACTAGCGGGCTAGGCGCGGTCAAGGATACCGTGCTAGGCGCGGGCGCCAGTGTCATAGGCTGGTTCAAGGAAAAGCTCGACATCCATAGTCCGAGCCGTGTCTTT
>NZ_JAELUH010000288.1 GCF_016429215.1 Herbaspirillum sp. ASV7
GCGCGGCCTGGTCAATGGCATCACTAGCGGGCTAGGCGCGGTCAAGGATACCGTGCTAGGCGCGGGCGCCAGTGTCATAGGCTGGTTCAAGGAAAAGCTCGACATCCATAGTCCGAGCCGTGTCTTTGCCGAGCTGGGCGACTACACCATGCAGGGCCTGGCCGTGGGCTTGAACCGTGGCCAGGACGGGCCGCTGTCCACTGTCAGCAGCCTGGCCGGCAAGCTGGCCAGCGCCGGCGCGGCCGTGGCCATTGGTGCGGGCAGCATGCCGGCGATGGCCTTCGATAGCCGCCCGCCGATCAGCGCCGGCAGCGCGCAGCCCGTCGTCCACCAGGGGGACACC
>NZ_JAELUH010000029.1 GCF_016429215.1 Herbaspirillum sp. ASV7
GGAATTGACCTGGTTGACGATGACCCTGGCCGTCCCCGTGGCCAGCCAGGGATTGCCGGCCACGTAGCCACCCAACTGGGTGGGGACATCCTTGCGGCTGTTGTTGAGTATGGCGCCACGGCTGTTGACGTCGAGCTGCCGGTACTGGTTCATCGACACACCGGCTGCGCTGGGTGTCTGGATGTTGATGACCGGCACGCCATTGCCGCTGGAGAGGATCACCGGGCGCTGGCCCTTGGGGGCGCCGGGGTCGGCGATGATCTGGCCGAAGGCCAGGGTGTTGAGCGACAGTGACAGCGCCAGCCACGACAAGGATAGGCGCAGGCAGCAGGCCCCGCCAAAGGGGCCGCAGCGGCTGTTCGGGGTGGTGCGGGGACGATGATCTTCCATGGCGCGGAGCAGAGGTGATGATGGTGTGTCATCAGTCTGTCCAGCGCGGCACGGGTCGGCTTGCGGTAGATCAAGCCCCCGGGCGATGTCAGCAAGCTGACAGGCTTATCGGGTCGATCCTGACCAGATTGTTTCAGGGAGGAGGGTGACGTTGCGGGATGTTCGTCAGGGACGGGGGCGCGTCACGCAGAGGATGGCAATGGCCCGGACACGTGTGCATTCCGACGGAATTGCGCTGCAATTGCATACATCGGTGCGCAAAATAATTCAAAAATGGAAACACGACTGTGGGGAATACCGCGCAAACGCCTGCCGCACGCGGTTTTCCAGCAATTCTTATCGACGCATGCAAGCCGTGTCTCTATACTTTACAGGTGTTAATCCCCATCAAGCTGACATTGTCTGACCGTAGCTGACAGAGTGTTGACGTCGGGCTGACAGGACTTGTGCGGTGACCTTGCATGCCTCCCTCCAAGAAGAGGCGCATCGACATCGCGGCAAGTTGGCCACAGGGATTTTCTGGCGATCTGTCCATTGTCGTCGCGGGGCGAACAGGGATATCGCAAGGGGAGGTGCACCGTTTCTGACGGTGCTTCGGGAGATTGAACAATCAGGGGGGAGCTGCACCGGGGTGGCTCCGTATAGCAGATGAAACGATGTTTGCAGCATTACGTGATGGGCATGGCCTTGCTCGCCACGACCATGGGTGCGGCGGCGCAGCCCGCACCGGTGGCCACTGCCACGGCCGATGAGCGTTTCGATATCCAGGGTTTCGTCGTCAAGGGCAATACCCTGCTGTCGGCCGCACAGGTGCAGGAAGCAGTGGCCCCCTTCAGCGGCAAGGGCCGCGTCTACGGTGACATCCAGCGTGCGCTGGAGGCACTGGAGAATGCCTATCGCACTGCCGGCTACAGCGCCGTGCAGGTGCATGTGCCGGAACAGGAGCTGACTTCCGGCGAGGTGCGCCTGGAGGTGGTCGAGACCGTGATCGGCAAGGTGGTCGTCAGCGACAACCGCCACTTCAGCGAGAAGAACATCCGCGCCAGCATTCCCAGCCTGCAGGAAGGCCAGTCGCCCAACCTGCGCCGCATCTCCGAGTCGGTGCAGCTGGCCAACGACAATCCGGCCAAGCAGGTCAATGTCACGCTCACCGCTGTCGAGGCGACCGACCAGATCGATGCCACCGTGTCGGTCAAGGATGACGCGCCCGTGCGGCTGATGGTCAACGTCGACAACACCGGCAGCGGTGACACCGGCCATTGGCGTACCGGCGTGGCCCTGCAGCATTCCAACCTGTTCGATCGCGACCACGTGGCGACCGTGGCCTATACCACTTCGCCCGATAGCCCCTCCGGTGCCAAGGTCGACCTGTACTCGCTGGGCTATCGGGTGCCGCTCTATGCGATGGGCGACAGCATCGACCTCATCTATGGCAAGTCCAACGTCAGTTCGGGGCAGACCCTGGCGCTCAATTCCACCCTCGATATCACCGGACGCGGCGAGGTCTATGCGCTGCGCTGGAACCACTACTTCGCCCGCAATGGCGAGTGGGGCAGCAAGCTGGTCTTCGGGGCTGACTACAAGAAGGTCGATTCGTCCTGTGCCATCAATGGCGGTGCATTGAGCGGGGCATCGATCAATACCTGCCAGCCGTATTCCACCTTGCCGCTGTCGGTGACCTACAGCGCGCAGCGCCTGGGCGTGGGCCAGATCATCGACTACAACATCGGCATCGCCCGCAACATGGCCACCGGCCAGGCGCGCTACAACGATACCCTGCAGGTGAGCGATCGCTATTCGCTCTTTACCGGTGGCCGCCAGGCTATGGACAACTTCATCATCATTCGCGGCGGCGCGTCCTGGTTCAAGGGCCTGGCCGATGACTGGCAGATGCGCCTGGCCAGCACCATGCAGGTGTCGCCTCATGCGCTGCCACCGGTGGAGCAGTTCGGCCTGGCCGGTGCCAACACGGTGCGTGGCTTCAGCGAGCGCGCCGTGGCGGCCGATAGCGGCGTGGTGATCAACAGCGAACTCTATACCCCGGACCTGCTGGCCAAGCGCGAGCTGAAGGGCTCGATGCGCCTGCTGGCCTTCGTCGACGCCGGCCGTGGCGCCAACAACAATGTCACGGCCAGTTCGTCGCTGCCCTCCACGCTGACGCTGGCCAGCATCGGCGCGGGCCTGCGCTATGCGCTGGGACGTGATTTCAACCTGCGCCTGGACGTGGCGCGGGTACTGCTCAACGGTAATTCCGCGACCGAACAAAGAGGCGATCTCAACGCCCACCTGAGTGCAACCCTGGGGTTCTGACATGACATCGACATCCACTGCCCTCCAGCCACAGCCCCTGCCGGCGGTGGAACTGCTGCCGCCGTCCATCATCGTGCGCGTGGGCAAGCGCCAGCTGACCTTGTCCTGGCGTGCGCGCAAGCCCTTGCCGCCCTTGCTGGCGGGCTTGCTGCGGCGGTCATGGCGGCGTGTGCTGGCGCCGCTGCTGCGCATCTCCATTGCGGCAGCGGCCGTGTGCGGCGCCTGGCAGGCGCCGGTGCTGGCGGCCGCACCGGCGGCCGGTACCCTGCCTACCGGCTGGAGTGTGATCAATGGCAATGTCACCTTCACCCAGAACGGCACTACGCTCAATATCAACCAGCTCTCGCCCCAGGCCATTGCCGGTTTCGTCTCCTTCAGCATCGGCTCGGGCGCGGCGGTCAACATCAGTCAGCCCAGTTCCGCTGCGGCCTTGCTGGCCAAGGTGAGCGGCGGCGATATCTCGCAGATCTATGGCCGCTTGAGTGCCAATGGCACCGTGGTGTTGTTCAACCCCAATGGCGTGGTGGTCGGCCCCAGCGGCACCATCGATGCGGGCCGCTTCATCGCGACTTCGCTGGCCATCAGCGATAGCGACTTCCTGGCCGGCAAGCTCAATTTTGCCAGCCAGGGCAGCGCCGGCCTGGTGGATAACCAGGGGACCATCCAGTCGGCCACCGGTGGCAGCGTCTATCTGATCGGTGCCAACGTGTCCAACAGCGGCGTCATCCGCAGCCCGCAGGGCGAGGTGATCCTGGCCGCCGGCCAGACCGTGACGCTGGCCGATACGGCCACGCCCGGCGTGACGGTGAACGTGACCGGCAGCGCTGCAGCCGTCACCAACCTGGGGAGCATCACTGCGGAGGCCGGTCGTATCGGCGTGGCCGCCGGCCTGATCAACAACAGCGGCGTCATCAATGCCTCCAGCGTGGTGCGCGAGGGCGGACGGATCTTCCTGCGCGCATCGCAGAACCTCACCACCACGGCCAGTTCCAACATCGGCGCCGATGGCACCCACGGCGGCAATATCAGCCTGGTGGCGCAGAACCAGGCCTTCATCGACGGCGACGTCTCGGCTGTCGGTACGGCGGGCCAGGGCGGTTACGTGGAAACCTCGGGCCTGAAGAAGCTCGATGTGGTCAAGGTACCCAAGGTGGGGGCGGGTGGCAGCTGGCTGATCGACCCCTATGACTTGCAGGTGGTCGCCGGTGGTGCTAACGGCATGGCCCCCGACAATGATTGCAATTGCTACGCCGTAACGTCCTCGGGCAGTGTTTCCCAGATCGGTGCCAATACCATCACGGGACAGCTCAATGCCGGCGTCAACGTGACCCTGGCCACCGGTGCCGGCGGCAATCAGGCCGGCAACATCACCGTCAGTGCCGACATCGGCAAGACCGGCAATCTGAGCAGCACGCTCACGCTCAACGCCGCCAACAACATCAGCATCAATGCCAACATCACCAGCACCAACAGTACGCTGGGCCTGACCCTGCATACCGGCGCCGGGGACGACGTCAACTATGACGCCGCACGCCTGAGCACCATCGGCAATGGCGCGCGGGTGCAGCTCAATGGCGGCACCCTGAGCGTGTGGGACGGCAGCGAGGGTTCGGGCAACCTGTCCATCGCCAACGGCACGCTCAGCCTGGGAACCGGCGGCACGCTCAACGCCGGCAGCTTGCAACTGGGCAGCGCCGGCACGCTCACGCTGGAGAACGCCCAGGTCAACGTCAACTCGCTGAGCAACAACGGTACCGTGAACCTGGCCAGTGGCTACACCAACATCAGCGTGGCCAATGGCCTCGACAACAATGGCAGCATCTACGTCAATACCAGCGGCCGGTTGCAGACCAGCCAGGGCGTGAACAACAATGCCGGCGGCCAGATTCTCTTCAACGGCTCCGGCGCCACCTTCACCACTGCGGGCGACGGCCAGTGGGTCAACAACGGCACCATCAACGTCAGTGGCAACGCCCAGACGGTGAGCCTGTCCAGCAAGGGCGGCCTGGTCAACAACGGCAATCTGTCCGTGAGCAACAGCGCGACCTTGCTGGCCACTGGCACTGGCAGCCTGACCAACAACGGCACCGTGACCCTGGGCGGTGGCACGCTGTCCTTCTACGACATCACCAACAACCAGAACGGCACCATTGCCGGTAACGCTACCCTGATCGCGTCCGACCTGGTGAGCAACAATGGCAAGCTGGCCCCCGGCGGCGACGGTACCACCGGCAACATGACCATCTCCGGCAACTTTACCCAGGGCGCCACCGGGGTGACGATGATCGACATCGCGCCCGACGCCGTCACCGACCGCATCACCTTCGGTGGCGCCGTGGTCACCCTGGGCGGCACGCTGAAGACGCGTTTGCTGGCCAATTACGTGCCTGGCCTGAATGCCACGTTCAGGCCGCTGATCGCCGGGGCCGGTTTCAGCAGCTATTTCCGCTATGTGACGGGCGATGTGCTCACCGTCAATGGCGCGCCCAGCATGATCAAGGCGGTCTACGACGGCGAGGGGGGCGTGAGCCTGTCCTTCATGGCCGGCCAGAACTTCTACGCGGTCAACTCCGAAGTCGGCTGGGGTAACGCTGCCTCCTGGCAGGACGCCAACGGCCAGCGCATCGGCAGCTACCTGCCGACCCAGGTCGACACGGTGGTCGTCAACAGCAGCGTGATCGCCGTGCACGGCGATGGCAATGACGTCATCGGCGGCCTGCAGATCAACAGCGGCGGTCAATTGCAGCAGCAGTCCGGCAATCTCACGGTGTCGGGCAACTCCACTATCACGGGCACTGCCAATGTCACCGGCGGTGCCCTCACGCTCAATGGCAGCACTGCCCTGGCCGGCAGTGTGATTCTCAGTGGCGGCAGCCTGACCACCAACGGTACCACCAACATCACCGGGACCCTCAATGTGTCCGCCGGCAATGCCACGCTCAACGGCACCAGTACCGGCAATGGCACCATCACCATCGGTAGCGCGTCCAACAACAATAACAACAACGATGACGGGCCCCAGTACCAGAACATGGAGATGCCGGTCGGCGACGCCAACGTCACCATCGCCAATGCTTCGCAGGCCAGTCTGAACGTGCAAGTCAACAATGGCAACCTGACCCTGGGCGGTGGCGCCCGCTTCGCCACGCTGAACGTGGCCGACGGCACCGTCACCGGCAATACCGGTTCGCAGTTGTCGGTCTCGGAGGCATTTACCCAGACCGGCGGCACCCTGAACCTGGCCGACGCGGCCTTGTCGCAGTCCAGTGGTGCGCTGGCCGTGGGCAATATCACCGCCAACCATCTGGTGCTGGAGGCGCAGAACGGCAACATCACCCAGAACGGCGGGACCAGCCTGCACGTGAATACGCAATTGCTGGCCTCGGCCAGCACCGGCATCGCGCTCAACCGGACGGGTAACCAGATCGCAGGCTTTGCCGCCTACAACCGAGGCACCGGCGACATTGCCCTGACCAACCAGATCAATACCACCGATGCCAGCGTGGTCACGCTCAATGGCCTCTACACGGCACGCGGCAATATCACGGTCGACAATACCGGCGGCATGGTCACGACGGCGCTGGGCAACAGTGCCAACTTCCTGGCCAGCTTGCCTTCCAGTCCCGATGCGCCGGCCCCGACAGTGGCCGCCCGCCTGACCACCCTGGGCATCACTACCAATGGCCAGGTCAAGAGCGCCAACGGTTCGGTCAGCCTGATCACGCACAGTCCCTTGACCATCGGTGGCGGTGGCGTCAGCGCCACGGGCAATATCGTGCTCACGGCGGGCAGTTCCAACGCGTCCAACGACAACCTGGTCGTCAATGGCGTGCTGGTCTCGCTGGGCGGCAATATCACGCTCAGTGCGGGTGACTCCATGACCATCAATGCCAATATCTCCACCTCCCCGCCGGGCGTGGCGCTGCTGTCGGTGGTTTCGGGGGCGGTGATCGGTTACGCCCGGGGCGTGACCATTACCGATGCCAACGGTACCCGCACGCCGGTACCTGCCAGCCCGACCGGCAACACCAGCCAGACCGACCAGGCGGTGCAACAGCAGCAGAACCAGCAGACCCAGAACCTGCAAAGCACGCTCAGCAACGCGCAGCTGGCCGATACGGCGGCACAGTCGGCGGGTAATGTGGTGCAGCAGAGTGGTGTGGGCGGACAGACCGTGGGCGGGACCTCGGACAATTTCGGTGACGAGGGCGGCGACAAGAAGCAAGCCAAGAAGCCCCTGCCCATGTGCACCTGAGCCAGTGAGATCGATAACACCATGAATTCGCTTAAACCGAATCTGTCGCAGGCGCTTCGTCACGGCCTGCTGTCCCTGGGCCTGGCCCTATTCATGCTGGGTACAACGGCGCTGGCGCAGGCCCAGGTGGTGGGGCAGGTGACCCATCTCTCGGGCGTGCTCACCGCGCGCCATGCCGATGGCACGCGCGTGGTGCTGACCGTGAAATCGGCCATCCAGCAAGGCGACAGCCTCATCACCGAGCGTGAGACCTATGCCCGCGTGAAGTTCGTTGACGACGCCGAGATCGTGCTGCGTCCGGGTACCGAAGTGGCCGTCAGCAAGTACATCTATGACGAGAAGACGCCGCAGAACGACTCGGTGGCCATCGGTCTGGTCAAGGGCGGCCTGCGCGCGGTGACTGGCCTGGTCGGCAAGCGCAACCACGATGCGGTCAACTTCGACACGCCCACGGCCACCATCGGCATTCGTGGCACCCACTTCGGGGCGCTGTACTGCCAGAACGATTGCGGTGGTGTTCCTACCCCGAGCGGCCATCCGCTCGACAATGGCCTGCATGTGGATGTGCTCAGCGGAGCGATCCAGGTCAGCAATGCCGCTGGCAGCACGCTGTTCAGTGCCGGCCAGTTCGGTTTCGTGCCGGGGCCGACCCAGCCGCCGGTGATATTGCCGCCGGGCCAGGGATTCTCGGTGACCATGCCGCTGGCCATCAGCAGCAACGGCAACAATGGCACCCAGAAGATCGGTGCGGCCAAGCTGGATGCCTGTGTGACGCAGTAGCCGGGGCGGCGCAACCTGCCCCATGAAAAAGGGCGCCTGCACTTGCGTGCTGGCGCCCTTGTCGTCTGGGCCCTGGCCCGGGCCGCATCAACATTCCAGGATGCTGCCGGACTCCAGCATGCGGGGACGGTGGGGGCCGCTGCCTGCTGCGATCTCGTCGGCAATCTGCTGCAGCTGGCCGGGTTTGGCATGGGTGACCCATACTTCGGGACGCGACTGCAGTTGCTGCAGTTCGTCCAGCAGCAGGCTGGGACACAGGTGCTTGGACAGCAGCGCCAGCTCGCGCTCGCCATTGGCGAAGGCCGCCTCGATGATGAGGTGGCGCAATTGCCCGATCTGGTTGAGCGCGCTCCACAGCGGCGGGCAGGTCGAGGTATCGCCCGTGAAGGCCAGCGATGCGCCGCTGACGTCGTTGCGCAAGTGGTAACCCACGGCCGGCACCGTATGGGCAGCGGGCAGCGGCGTGATGCTGCGCTGGCCGATGCGTACCGTCTGGCCGGGTTCGATGGTGGCAAAGCGCAGGAAGGCTTGCTCGGGCGTCGGGATCACGCTGAAATCAGGCCAGATGTGCCAGTTGAAGATGTGCTTGCGGATGATCTCCAGTGTCTCCGGAGTGGCATGCATGGTCAGCGGCGTGCTGCGCATGTCACCGACGCTGTCGATCATCAGGGGCAGGCAGGCGATATGGTCGAGATGGGCATGGGTGATGAAGACATGGTCGATGGCAGCCAGTCGTTGCAGCGACAGGTCGCCCACGCCGGTGCCCGCATCGATCAGGATATCGCCATCGACCAGCAGCGAGGTGGTGCGCATGCCATTGCCACCGATGCCGCCACTGCAGCCGAGAATTTCTACACGCATCATCAATGCCAATCAAAGGGTTGGGCGTTTCCGCCGGCGCTGCGCACAAGCCCCGCACGATGGTCGGATGCAGTCTGAAAGCCCGCGCCAGTGCGGCGTTGCCGGGGAGTGTGGTGTTTTATGCAACAGTTCAGGATGGTAAGGGATTCAAGCATGCAAATCAATCAGGATCGCTGCGCCGTGGCATTGTCGCCGCCACAGCCTCGGGTGCCCGAGCCAAGCGCAGAATTGCAGCCCAAATCCCCTCAAGCTCGCCGCAAGACGCTGCCGCGGCGCATCTTAGAATCGCCACAATGCCGGTAAAGCACCCCTGAAAAGTGCGCCTCGGCCAGGACCCCCGGGGCATGCTCACGCAGTCCCGTTTGCCCACGTCAACGCATCAGGAGCAGCATGTTGTCAGCAGTCAATCACACCGTCTACGCCGGTCTTCGCGCTTCTTGCCGCGTCGTGGGGATTGCTGCATGACCCATCCCGACCAGACCATCCCATCCAGCCCGCAGCGCGATATCGCCTATCGGCTGGAACGGCTCACCGAGCTGTGCCGTGAGCTGGGCACTAATCGCGATATTCCCTTGCTGCTCGAACGCATCCTGCTGACCGCCAAGGACATCGCGCAAGCCGATGGCGGCACGCTCTATCGCATCGACGACAGCGCGCGCAGCCTGCAGTTCTACATCTCGGTCAACGATACCCTGGGCATGCACCAGGGCGGCAGCAGCGGCACGCCGATCTCGATTCCTGACATCGCCCTGACACTGCCCGATGGCCAGCCCAACCTGGCGGCGGTGGCGGCCTATGCAGCCAACACCGGCAAGTCGGTCAACATTGCCGACGTGTATCAGGCCAGCGGCTTCAACTTCAATGGCATGCGGCTGTTCGACGAGAAGTATGGCTACCACTCCAAGTCCATCCTGACCGTGCCCATGCAAGACCACGAGGGCGAACTGGTGGGGGTGCTGCAGCTGATCAATGCCATCGATGCGGCCACCGGCGAGGCCGTGCCATTCTCCGAGACCGACCAGCACTTCATCGAAGCGCTGGCCTCGCAGGCGGCCATGGCGATGACCAACCAGCAACTGATCCAGCGCCTGGAACACCTGTTCGAAAGCCTGATCAAGCTCGTCAACATCGGCATCGGCGAGAAATCGCCCCACACCGGCCGTCACTGCGAGCAAGTGCCGCAACTGGCCATGATGCTGGCCGATGCCGCGCACGAGGCCACCGAGGGGCCGCTGGCGGACTTCCGCATGACCGAGGCCGACCGCCGCGAACTGTGGCTGGCGGCGCTGCTGCATGACTGCGGCAAGATCAGCACGCCCACCCATATCGTGGAAAAGTCGACCAAGATGCAAACCATCTTCGACCGCATCCACCTGATCGATACCCGTTTCGAAGTCCTCAAGCGCGATGCCCAGATCGCCGTGTTGCAGGAGAAGCTGGCGCTGGGCGCGGCCCTCACGCCGGCGTACGCCGCTGAGCTCGATGCGCGCCTGCTGGCCCAACTGGCCGAGCTGGAGGAGGAACGCAACTTCCTGCGCAGGATCAATATCGGTACCGAGGGCATGAAGCCGGAAGACCAGCAGCGCGTCCTGGAGATCGCCGCCCGCCAGTGGCGCGGCCCCGACGGCCAGTTGCGCGCCCTGCTGGACGAGGAGGAGGCGGGCAACCTGCGCATCCGCGCCGGCACCCTCAACGATGCCGAGCGCCAGATCATCAACAATCACATCGTGATCACCATCAAGATGCTAGAGTCGCTGCCCTGGCCCAAGCAGCTCGCCCGGGTCACCGAGTTCGCCGGTGGTCACCACGAGCGCGTGGATGGCAAGGGCTATCCCAAGGGGCTCACGCGCGATCAGATGTCGGTGCAGGCGCGCATCATGGCGGTGGCCGATATCTTCGAGGCGGTCACGGCTGCCGACCGTCCCTACAAGCGCGGCAATTCGCTCAACGAGGCGGTGGAGATCCTGGCCGGTTTCAAGGCGCGCAACCATATCGACCCGGACATCTTCGACCTGTTCGTGCGTGAACGCATCTATGAGAAGTATGCCGAGAAGTTCATGCACCCTAGCCAGATCGACGAAGTCGACCTGTCGCGCATCCCCGGTCATGAACCCTGAAGTGGCCGGCCGACATGGGTTATGCTTGTGCCTGGACCAGCGGCCTTGGCCGCGGCATGACAGCGCATCGAGGAAAAGCAACACGTGTCTGAGGCAGTAATCCGCACATCTCCCCCCGCCGGCCCCTCCGCCAGTTTCTTCCGCCGCCATTGGCGCGGCGAGTATTCCCTGGGCCGCTCGTACTGGCTGCATACGGTGCTGCTCAGTTCGCTCGTGCCGGCCCTGGCCATCTCGGTACTGGCACGGCTGACCAATGACATGCCGGCGCGCTATGGCATGGCCGGCGTGCTGGGCATCGCCGCCTTCAGCTACCTGGCCTGGACCTGGGGCGTCTGCGGCTGCTGGCGTTCGGCCAGCCGGCATGTGGCGCGTGGTGGCCGCCGCTGGGCCGAGGTGGTGGTCAAGTTCCTCATCGTCTGCGGTGTCATCAGCATGCTCACCAGCACCCTGCGCGCGATTCCGTCGCTGCATGAGCAGGTCGATATCGCCCTGGGCCGGCAACTGGGCCCGCCGGTGGTCTACCAGTTGCGCGTGGACGGCAAATCCCTGCTGCTGCAAGGCGGCATGAACGATGGCGCCGCCGAAGGCCTGGAGCGCATGTTGCAGCAATCGCCCTCGGTGAAGACGGTGGTGTTGTACTCGGCCGGCGGCTGGGTGCGCGAAGGCCGCCTGGTCGGCGATGTGATCCGCCGCCACCAGCTCAATACCTATGTCGAGCAGGAATGTTCGTCCTCCTGCACCCTGGCCTTCCTGGCCGGACGCGACCGTGCCATGGATCCGCGTGCGCACATCGGCTTCCACACGCTCTATACGGTGGGCGGCGACGACCGCATCAACAAGAGCTTCGACCGCAAGCTGACCTTCGATACCTACGGCAAGCTGGGGCTACCGCACGAGTTCATCGAACGCATCGCCGATACCCCGGCCAGCCAGAGCTGGTACCCGGAACTGGGCCAATTGCTGCAGGCTGGCGTGCTGACCCGCCTGGCCCCGGGCGGGGAGACGGCGCAGATCGCCACCATCGCCACCTCGCGCGACATCCTGGAGGCCGAGTTCAAGAAGGGCGCGCTGTTCGACATCATGGCACGCTACCACCCCAGGGAATTTGCCCGCACCATCGACCTGGCCTGGGCCAAGGCCCAGGCACATGCCTCGGATGCCGAGATCCTGGCGGTCGGGCGCGAGCAGGTCGGCATGCTCAGCCGCCGCCTGTTGCCGATAGCCTCGGACCAGTCGCTGGCCGAATTCCAGCAATTGCTGCTGGACCAGGCAGTCGCCCTGCGCGGCATCAGCGCGGCGGCCTGCACCGAACTGATCTATCCGCGTTCGCGGGCGGACGCCGCCGCCGGGCGCGAGGCGCCGCAAGCGGTGCTGCCGCCGGAGTTCGCCAACCGCGAACAGCTGATGACCCAGCACCTCCTGCGTGACGCCGATCCTGCCAATGCGGCGCGCTTCACGCTGGCCGAACGTACCCGTGTGATCCGTCAGGCGCTGGCGCCACTGACCCAGGACCAGCTCAAGCTGCTGTCCTCGCCGCTGCGCCGGGCGCAGGACCCGGAAGGGACCTGCGATGCCTCCATCGCCTACCTGCGCGCGCTGAACCAGCTGCCGCCGGAGACCCGCCGGATCGCCCTGCGGGTGCTGTACTCCCGCCAGTGAGCCATTGCGCCATTGCACCATTGCGCCGGCGCGGCTGGCGGCAGTCGATGTTGCGATGCGGTAAAATGACGTCATTCCTGCTTGTGCGCCGCTGCGTTGGCCGACCCTGGCGCCAAGCCCTTTCCTGAAGCAGCCATCGTTGCGGCAGGCCCGCCGCGCCTGCCGGCTTGTCCAGCCCATGAGTACCATGACCATCACCCCTTTGCGCCTGCGCGCGCTGCGCCAGGACGTCCTGGCCGGCCTGACCACTTCCTTTGCCCTCGTCCCCGAGTGCATCGCCTTCGCGCTGGTGGCGCAATTGAATCCGCTGATGGGTTTGTATGGCGCCTTCTTCATCTGCACCATCACGGCCTTGTTCGGCGGCCGGCCGGGGATGATTTCCGGTGCCGCCGGGTCCATGGCGGTGGTGATCGTGGCGCTGGTGGTGCAGCATGGGCCGCAGTATTTCCTGGCCACGGTGGTGTTGTCGGGGCTGATCATGCTGGCCTTCGGCGCGCTGCGGCTGGGCAAGCTGGTGCGCATGGTGCCGCATCCGGTGATGCTGGGCTTCGTCAACGGCCTGGCCATCGTGATCGCCACCGCGCAGCTGGAACATTTCCGTACCAACGGTCCGGGCGGTCCGCAATGGCTGCAGGGCAAGCCCCTGCTGGTCATGCTCGGCCTGACCCTGGCCACCATGCTGATCGTCTGGCTGCTGCCGCGCGTGACGCGCGCCATCCCGCCGGCGCTGGCGGCGATCCTGGGCGTGGGGGTATTGAGCTACGCCAGCGGGCTGCACACGCGCACGCTGGGCGACATGGCCGCCATCGCCGGCGGCTTGCCGCAATGGCACCTGCCGCTGGTGCCGCTGGATCTGGAGGCGCTGCGCATCATCGGCCCCTACGCGGTGCTGATGGCCATCGTCGGCTTGCTGGAAACCCTGCTGACCTTCAACCTCACCGACGAGATCACCGCCACCCGTGGCCAGCCGGACCGCGAATGCCTGGCGCTGGGCGCGGCCAATATCGTCGCGGGCCTGTTCGGCGGCATGGGTGGCTGCGCCATGATCGGCCAGACCATGATCAACCTCGGCTCGGGCGGGCGCTCGCGCCTGTCGGGTGTGGTGGCGGGGGGGATGATCCTGCTGTTCATCCTGTTCCTGTCGCCGGCCATCGAGCGTATCCCGCTGGCGGCACTGGCCGGGGTGATGTTCGTGGTGGCGCAGGAGACCTTCGCCTGGGGCTCCTTGCGGGTGCTGGGCAAGGTGCCCAGGAACGATGCCCTGGTGATCATCGCCGTCACCGTCATCACCGTGATGACCGACCTGGCCGTGGCAGTGCTGTGCGGCATCGTGATCGCTGCGCTCAACTTCGCCTGGCAACATGCGCGCGAGGTACGCGCCGAGGTCGCCGACGAAGACGACGGCAGCCGCACCTACCTGCCGCATGGCACCCTGTTCTTCGCCTCGACCACGCACTTCCTGGAATTGTTCGATCCGCAGCGCGATCCGCAGCAGGTCACGCTGGATTGCCGGCACCTGCGCCTGGCCGACCATTCGGCCATCGCCGCCGTGCAGACGCTGGCCGCGCGCTACGAGCGTGCCGGCAAGCAGCTGCGTGTAACGGCCCTGTCGCAGCGCTGCAGCCAGTTGCTAGCGCGGGCGGGATTGCCGCAGGCGGCCTGAGCGCGTTCACAGCGGCGTCCGTCCCCGCAAAAGATACTCCCGATCTCAGCCCGCCAGCGCCGCATCCATCTCCCGCGCGCTGTCCAGGAACACCCCGCGCAGCCACTCTATGCCCGGATCATTGGTGCGATAGCGGTGCCACTGCATCATCTGGTGCATCTCTGCCAATGCCAGCGGGCTCTCCTTGAGCACGACCGGCAAGTGCGCCGCCATCTGGCGCGCCAGCCGGCTATGGACGGTGATGATGCGATCACTGCCCTGCACCAGCGCCAGGGACGAGGCGAAGCTGAAACTGGTGACTTCCACCCGCCTCGCAAAGCCCAGCTTGCTGGCCATCCAGGCCTCCACCGAGCTGGCATTGGCGCCCGGCGGGACCATCACCACATGGCCGGCCTGCATGTAGCGCTCCATGGTCAGCTCTCCCTGCGCCAGCGGGCTGTCACGCCACACCACGCAGACATGGCGTTCGCGGAAGACCTCTTCGGCGGGATGATCGGGGGTGCAGAACTCTTGTGGCATGACCAGCAGGTCCACCTCGGCCCGATCGAGTGAACGTGTCGGGTCCTGCACCTGCGGCATCAGGGCAAAGCGGATATGGGGCCCCTGCGCATGGGCGCGCGCCAGCACGTGCGGCATCAGCACGGTGAGCGTGAAGTCGGAGACCGAGATGCGGAACTCGCGCGTCGATTCGGCCGCAACGAAGGCAGGCTGGGCTGCAATCGAGCCCTCGATGCGCCGCAGGACATCATTGACCGCATCGCGCAATACCTCTGCGCGCGGGGTCGGCTCCATGCGGCGGCCGACCTGGATCAGCAGTTCGTCGTCGAAATACTCGCGCAGGCGGGCCAGCGCATTGCTCATGGCGGATTGGCTCAGATGGATCTTTTCAGCGGCGCGGCTGATGCTCTGTTCGGTCAGCAGGGCATCCAGGGCGACCAGCAGATTGAGGTCGAGCTTGTTGAAACGCATGGCGCTTGTCTCCGTTGTCTGGTCTGGTTTGCCGGCCCTCTTGATGGTGGAGGTGGGGCGGTCAATGTATTGATGCGGTCCATATCATGAATCAAAACAATCCATTTGATCAATATCAAGGCCGCTCTTAAGCTTCATCCATCCGCTGCATGGCCCCACCAGAAAGGGCCGGCGCGGCAAGCCGGCAGCGCATCCCGTGCGCCGCTGTTCGGCCTGGCCAGCAAAAGATGCCGATACGGCCAATAAAACGCCAGGCAGGGTTGGAGACAAGGAGACAGAAGTGAAGAGAGGATTCATGCCGGCTTGCCGGCTGGCGGGTTGCGCGCTGTTGAGCGTGGCAGGCATGCAGGCAGCCCAGGCTTTCGAAGGCGGCGTGGCGCCATTCCCCACCGGCTCGACCGGTGAATACATTGCGGCGCTGCCACCCATCCCCGGCCTGTTTGCGGTCGAGCAGTTCAACTACAGTTCTTCCAGCGGCCTGTACGACAACAAGGGCAACAAGCTGCCGATTCCCTTCAGCTCGTCGGCCACCTCGGCCACCACGCGTCTGCTGGCCTCCTACGGGGTCGAATGGCTGGGCGCCAAGCTCTACTCGCAACTGGTCTTGCCGGTGGTAGCCCTGCATACCGAAGTGGCCGGTCATGGCGAGTCCCACAACGGTCTGTCCAACGTCACCGTCACGCCGGTGCTGCTACGCTGGGATGTGGCCGCCCATACCAACGTGACGGCCGGCTTCGATATCGCCCTGCAGACCGGATCCTACAACCCGGCGCGCACCAGCGTGGCCGTCGGTTACACCTCCTGGCAACCGGTGCTGGCCATCCGTCACAACAATCCCGAGGGCCTGGACCTGGGCATCTCCAACCGCCTGCTCATCAACGACACCAACAGTTCCACCCATTACCGCTCCGGCAGCGCCTATGTCGCCGACTTCATCGGTGGCTGGAATGTCGGCAAGTGGAAGTTCGGTCTCACCGGTTCCTACCTGAACCAGTTCACCGATGACCGCCAGAACGGCACCGAGATCACCGGCAACCGCGCCCGCACCTTCGCGCTGGGCCCGACGGTGGCCTACAACGCCGGTCCCTTCAGCATCAACATGAATGTCCAGAAAGGCCTCTACGCCGCCAACACCGCCAAGAGCGACGCCGTCTGGATCAACTTCGCCATGCCCTTGTGGCTGGGCGGAGGGCACTGAGAACACTGTCATCATCAAAGGAGTCCCACCATGTTCCGTTACTTCCCGACGAATTATGTCTGGAATCTTTCCGTCGACCTGGCCATCGAGATGGGGGCGCGCATCGGCGAAATCGAAGCCATGTGCGCACCCCTGCAGGAAGCGGCCAGGCAGCCTGATGCCGAAGGCACCGCGGCCTTTCGCGCCACCTGGGCGGACATGGCCGACAAGCTGTGCAGTCTGGCGGCAGAAGATGAAATGCGCGGCCGGCTATTGTCGGCCGGTGCGAAATACAAGCGCGCCGCCAGCTACCTGCTGACCTGCGAGCGCCTGCAGGCGCACGGCGCACCCGGTCGCATGGCGCTGTACCAGCGCTTTCTGGAAACCTTCCAGCGCGGCGTCGCCTTGAGCGGAGAAGATTGCGAGCGCGTCGAGATCCCCTATGAGGGCAAGGTCATCTCGGGTCTGTATGTACCCGCCCGCAATGTCCAGGGGCCGGCACCGATCCTGGTGCAGCTCAATGGGCTGGATTCGACCAAGGAGATGAAGTACCTGGTCGGTCTGCCGGCCTGGCTGGCCGAGCGTGGCGTGGCCTCGCTGGTGATCGACCAGCCCGGCACCGGCGAAGCCTTGCGCCTGCATGGCATGACCGCCCGTTACGACGCCGAGCATTGGGCCAGCCGCGTGGTGGACTGGCTGGAGCAGCGCGCCGATGTCGATCCCACGCGCATCGCTTGCGAGGGCGTATCGCTGGGCGGCTACTACTGTCCACGCGTGGTCGCCATGGAGCCGCGCTTTTGTGCCGGGGTGGTCTGGGGCGCCAATCACGACTGGCGCGACGTGCAGAAACGGCGCCTGGAAAAGGAGGGCGACTTCCCCGTGCCGCACTACTGGAAGCACGTCTGCTGGGTCTGGGGTGCCAAGGACGTGGATGATTTCATGCGCATCGCCGAAGACGTCCACCTCGATGGCGTGGTCGAGAAGATCCGCGTGCCCTTCCTGGTCACCCACGGCGAGAAGGATAGCCAGATTCCGCTGAAGTGGGCGCAGCGCACCTACGAGCAGCTGGTCAACAGCCCCAAGCGCGAACTGAAGATCTTCACCGAGCGCGAGGGCGGTGTACAGCATGCCAGCTTCGACAACTCCATCAACGCCGGTCACTACATCGCCGACTGGGTCGCCGAGACCCTCGGTGCGCGTACCCGCCACTGATCATCCATTGCAACGGAAGGAAGCTACATGAACATCATTGGACCTGATGCCCTGGTCTTCGGCGTCGATGACCTGCCGGCCTGTCGCCAGTACCTGGTCGACTACGGCCTCAAGGAGGCCGGGGAGGACCGTTTCGAGGCACTGGATGGCACCGCCATCGTGCTGCGCGCCAAGGACGATCCCACCCTGCCGCCGGCCATGGGCACTGCCAGCCTGCTGCGCGAAACCGTCTACGGCGTCGGCGATGTTGCGGCCCTGGATGCCATCGAAACCGAGCTGCGGCGCGACCGCGAAGTCAGCCGTCGTGATGGCGTGGTGCGCAGCGTCGATGACATGGGTTTCGCCCTGGCCTTCCAGGTCAGTGTGCGCCGTCCCATCACGCTCTCGGCCGAACGCGTCAATGCACCAGGGGATGCGGCCCAGCGCGAACCCAATCAGCTGGGTCTGCCGGCCGACCTGCCGGCCCTGCCGCGCTCGCTATCGCATGTGGTCTATTTCGTGCCGGACGCGGACAAGGCAGAGGCCTTCTACCGACGCCTGGGTTTCGTCTGCACCGATCGCTTTACTGGCGTCGGGCCTTTCCTGCGCCCGGCCGGGACCCAGGATCACCACACCCTGTTCATGATCCAGACCCCGCCCTTCATGAAAGGCTGCGAGCACTTCACCTTCCACATGGGCGGCCCTACCGAGGTCTTGTTGGCCGGGACCCGTTTCGTGGAGAAGGGCTATCAGAGTTTCTGGGGCCCGGGCCGTCATCGGTTCGGCAGCAACTGGTTCTGGTATTTCAACTCGCCCCTGGGTTGCCACGTCGAATACGATGCCGACATGGACCTGCACGACGAGCGCTGGAGCGCGCGTGAAGCGCCCATGGGGGCCGATGCCTCGCAGCTGTTCCTGTTCCAGTACCGGGAGAAGTGGGCACCGGGCGGCCCGCCTCCCCCGGGTGCCGGGCACTAGGCGGCATGGCCATGTACCTGTGCCATGAGCGCGAGCTGGCCGAGGGCAGCGCCCTGGGCGTCGATACCGAGGGGCGCGGCCAGGCCAGTGTCTTTGTGCTCAGGCATGCCGGCCAGTTGCGCGCCTGGCGCGATGCCTGCCCGCATCACGGCACGCCGCTGCCCTGGCGCAAGGACGCCTATTTCGATGCCAGCGGTCAGCATGTGGTCTGCGCCGCCCACGGGGCACTGTTCGATCCGCTCACCGGGGTCTGCACGCTCGGCCCCTGCCTGGGCGATGCACTCACGCCGGTAGCACTGCATGTGGCCGACGACGGCGGTCTTTACCTGGACGCCAACGATATCGCTCCACCCAATCCGAATTCAAAGAACCATCAGGAGACAGCTTCATGACACTCGCAGCCCAACGCATCCTCATCATCGGCGGCGGTTTTTCCGGCATGGCCGCCGCGATCGATCTGCGCCGCCGTGGCGCCCAAGTGGACCTGGTGGAAATCGATGCCCAGTGGCGCAACTACGGCGCCGGCATCAGCCTGGGCCCCGCCACGCTGCGCGCACTGCGCCAGCTGGGTGTGCTGGAGGCCTTCTTGCGCGATGGCTGGGCCGCCGATGGCGTGCGCCTGTGCCTGCCGCACGGACCGCAGGTGGCCGAATTGCCCACGCCGCGCCTGGCCGGAGCCGATGTGCCGGGCGGCGGCGCCATCCTGCGCCCGGTGCTGGCCAACATCCTGGCCCAGGCCACGCGGGCGGCCGGGGCCGATGTGCGCCTGGGCTGCACCTTCACCGCCCTGCATCAGGATGCCACTGGCGTCGAGGTGGATTTCAGCGATGGCCAGCGTCGTCGCTATGATCTGGTGATCGGCGCCGATGGTCTCTATTCCAAGCTGCGCGCCGCACTCTTTGCCGATGCCCCCACGCCGCGCTATAGCGGCCAGGCGGTCTGGCGCGCGGTGTTGCCGCGTCCGCCGGAGATCGAGACGGCCACCATGTGGCTGGGGCCGCGCATCAAGCCGGGTGTCAATCCGGTCTCGCGGGAGGAGATGTACCTGTTCGTCACCGAGCCGCGCCCGCTCAACGAGCATGTCGATCCCGCCACCTTCGTGAACCATCTGCGTGGCCTGCTGGCTGATTTCAGTGCCCCGGTACTGCAGTCCATCCGCGCCCAGTTGAGTGAGCACTCACGCATCATCTTTCGGCCGCTGGAGGGCCTGTTGCTGCCGCGTCCCTGGTCGCAAGGGCGGGTGGTGCTGATCGGTGATGCCGTGCATGCCACCACGCCGCATCTGGCCTCGGGCGCCTGCATCGGTATCGAAGACGCGCTGGTGCTGGCCGATGAACTCGATCACCAGGACCGCACGGTAGCGGCGGCGCTGGCCGCCTTCGAAGAGCGCCGCTGGGAGCGTTGCCGCATGGTGGTGGAAAATTCCTCGCGCCTGGGACAGATCGAGGTCGAGGGCGGCGACAAGGAAGAACACGCCCGCATCATGCGTCAATCCCATGCGGCCCTGGCCGAACCCATCTGAACGCGCAGCGCAGCAAGGAGACAACATGATCACGACCTATTCCCGGCGCGCGCTGTTGGCGCTGATGATGGCGCATTGCGCCGGCATGCTCGACCTGGTGGCCTTGCCCGTCTGGGTTGGCACGCTGGTGGCGCGCTACGGCTTCAATGCGCAACAGGCGGGCTTGCTGGCGTCGCTCTTCCTGGGCGGTGCGGTGCTGGCCAGCGTCATGCTGGCGCGCCGTTTCGATCCGGCCCGGGCCAGGCTGAACGTCACGCTGGGTTTGAGCCTGTCGGCGCTGCTGTTCGCGCTGGCCGCGCTGACCCATCACTTCGTACTGCTGGCGGTGCTGCATGCGGCCAGCGGCGCCAGCACCGGCATGGCGCTGAGCGTGACCCACGGTACCCTGGCGCGCAGCAGCCATCCGCATCGCGGTTTCGCGCTGGTGGGCATGGCCCTGGGCGTGTTTGCCATCCTCTTTCTCGGCAGCGCGCCACCGGTGGTGGCCAGCCATGGCGGGGCCGCCTTGTTCTGGCTGTTTGCGGGCGTGATGGCAGTGGGCGCAACGGCATGTGCACTGGCCTTTCCGCGCCCCGCACCGGACGCCGATATCGCCCGGCCCGTGGAGGGCAGCCGCCCGCCGGTGCCGCGCCCGGTCTGGTATGGCATCGTCGGCATCGCCTGCATGGGCTTGGTCCAGTCGATGACCTTCAGTTTCCTGGAGCGCGTGGGCAGCGACCGTGGTTTCGGCTTGTCTGCGGTCACCGGTGTGCTCATCGCGCTGGGCGTGGTCAACCTGTTCCCGGCGCCGCTGGCGGCCCTGCTGGAAAAGCGCCTGTCGGCCCGCGCCGTGCTGGTCACCGGACCCTTGTTGCAGGGACTGCTGGTGGTGCTGATCATGTCGTCCACGCAGTTCGCTCCCTATGCGGCAGCGGCTTCGGTGTTCGCGGCCGTCATGATCTTCACCCATACCTTTGCCTTCGGCCTGATGGCCCAGCTGGATCGCAGCGGCCGGGCCATGGCTGCCACCCCGGCCATGTTGATGACGGGCGCGGCCATTGGCCCCATCCTCGGCGGTACCCTGGTGCAGGGCTGGGGCTATGCCAGCCTGGGATCGGTGGCCATTGGCCTGGCGCTCATCGCATCGCTGAGTTTCTCGCGCCTGCCGCGTATCGCTATCGTGTCATCCCAGGAGGTGCTTGCATGACTACTCCCATCCGCCCACGCCATCGCTTCGTCGATCTGTCGATCTATCTGGAGAATGATGTGCTGTCCGATCCGCCGCCGCTGGCGCCCAAGATCACCTACCAGAAACATGCCGACACGCTGCCCGAGTTCATGGCCATGCTGCCCGGCACCCGGCCCGAGGATTATCCCGACGGCGAGGCCGCAGCCGCCGAGTGGGTCACGCTGACCACGCACAACGGCACGCACCTGGACGCGCCCTGGCACTTCCACTCCACCCAGGATGCCAAGAATGGCGGTACGCGGCCCTCCATCACCATCGATGAAGTGCCGCTGGAGTGGTGCTTCCAGCCGGGCGTGAAGCTGGATTTCCGGCATTTCGCCGACGGTTACGTGGCCACCGCCGCCGATGTCGAGGCCGAATTGAAGCGCATCGGCCATGAGCTGCAGCCGCTCGATATCGTGGTCGTCAATACCCGCGCCGGTACCCGCTATGGCCAGCGCGATTATCTCGGCGCAGGCTGCGGCATGGGCTATGAAGCCACCATGTATCTGCTCGAACGCGGCGTAAGGCTGACCGGCACCGATGCCTGGAGCTGGGATGCGCCTTTCTCCTACACCGCCCAGCGCGTGGCCGAGACCGGCAACAAGGCCCTGATCTGGGAGGGCCACAAGGCTGGCCGCGACATCGGCTATTGCCACCTGGAGAAACTGCACAAGCTCGAAGCCCTGCCCGCACATGGCTTTATGATCAGCTGCTTCCCGCACAAGATCCGTGGCGCCAGCGCTGGCTGGACGCGGGCGGTGGCGATCTTCGACGCTGCCTGAACCCGTCATTTCATTCCGGAGTCATTGATGTCCTTTCCTTCCATCCATCGCGTCGTCACCGGCCACGATGAGCAAGGCCGATCCGTCGTCAGCAGTGAGGGGCCGTTGCCCACCGTAGTCGAGATCGCCGCCATTCCCGGCACCCTGTTCCACGAAGTCTGGAGCACGTCCCAGACTCCTGCGCGGGTGGGCAACGACGGCGACCCGACACTGGGCCCGCTGGTACTGTCGCCGCCTGCCGGTGGTACGCGCATGCGCTTCGTGGATATCCCGCCGGATACCGACGACTTCCTGGCCAATGCGCAGCACCGTATGCGCGAAGCCTTCAGCCAGATCGGCGAGGCCCAGGCCAGCACGGTCAAGAATGATTCGCCCCATCCGCTGATGCATCGCACCGAATCGGTGGACTACGGCATCGTCATCGACGGCGAGATGACCCTGGTCCTGGATCGCGGCGAGGTCGCGCTCAAGGCTGGCAGCGTGGTGGTCCAGCGCGGCACCAACCATGCCTGGGCCAATCGCTCCGGCAAGCCCTGCCGCATGCTCTTCATCCTGGTCGATGGCCGTTACGATCCGGATCTTGCGCTACGACTGCGCGGGGAGGACTGACGCATGAAATTCGCCACCTTCGACGACGGCACCCTAGATGGTGCCCTGCATCTGGTCTCGCGCGACCAGCAACGCGCCTTGCCGGTGCCGCAGATCGCCACCAGCCTGCTGGATGCCGTGCAGCGCTGGGAGCAGGTGCAGGCCGCGCTGCAGGAGCAGTACCGGGCCCTCAACGAGGCCAGTGCGCCGGGCATGGTGGCCTTCGTGCCGCAGCAATGCCGGGCGCCGCTGCCGCGCAGCCCGCAATGGCTGGATGCGTCGGCCTTTCTCAATCATGGCCGGCTGATGGAAGAGGCCTTCAAGACCCCGCCCATTCCTCATTTCGATACGGTGCCGGTGATGTACCAGGGTGCCAGCGATGATTTCCTCGGTCCCTGCCAGGACGTGCCCTTGCCCTCGGAAGCCGATGGCATCGACTTCGAAGGCGAGTTCGGCGTGGTGCTGGGCCCGGTGGCGATGGGGACGAGCGCGCAACAGGCCCTGCAGGCCATCCGCCTGCTGGTGCAGATCAATGACTGGAGCCTGCGCGCGCTGGGTCCGCACGAGATGAAGACCGGCTTCGGTTTCCTGCAGGCCAAGCCGTCGACGGCGTTCGCGCCCCTTGCGGTCACCCCCGATGAGCTGGGCGATGCCTGGCGTGATGGCCGTGTGCAGATGCAGTTGCAGGTGCACTGGAACGGCCTGCTGTTTGGTCAGCCGCATGGCGGGGAAATGAATTTTTCCTTTGGCGAATTGATCGCCCACGCCGCGCGCAGCCGGCGCCTGACGGCCGGCACCATCGTCGGCTCGGGCACCGTGTCCAACCAGGCGCGCACGGCCGGGTCGGCCTGTATCGCAGAGCGGCGCGTCATCGAGAAGATCGATCTGGGTGAGATCCGCACCGGTTTCATGCGTTTCGGCGATGAGGTGCGCATGCAGGCTGGCTTTGCCGATGGCCGCGACGGACCCTTCGGGGTGTTGCAGCAGCGCGTGGTGCAGTCGTCATGAAGGTCCTGGTGACCGGTGCCGGCGGTTTCATCGGCAGCACCTTGCTGGCCATGCTGCGCCAGCGCGGCGAGGTCGGCGGCGTGCGAATTGCACAACTGGCCGCGCTGGACCGGCAGTTCCCCGGCACCCTGGACGATGTGCTGACGATCCAAGGCGATCTCCAGGATGCCGCCGTGCGGGCGGACATCGCGGACTTCGGGGCCGACCTGTGCTTTCATCTGGCCGCGCTGCCTGGCGGTGCGGCCGAGGCCGATCCGGCCCTGAGCCGGCGCGTCAACCTGGATGCCACCCTGGACCTGTTCGACTTGTTGTCCAGGCCGCGCGCCGGCCAGGCGCGTGCGCCCGTGGTGGTCTACGCCAGCACCATCGCGGTCTATGGATCGCCCCTGCCTGATCCGGTGACACCGCATTCGCCCACCCGTCCCGCGCTGGCCTATGGCGCGCACAAGCTGGCCTGCGAAATCCTGCTGGCCGATGCCACCCGGCGCGGCCTGCTGGATGGTCGCTCCTTGCGTCTGCCGGGCATCGTCGCGCGTCCGCGTGGTCCCTCCGGGCTGGCCTCGGCCTTCATGAGCGAGCTGTTGCATGCGCTGGCAGCGGGGGAGCACTTCAGCTGTCCGGTCGGCGCGCAGGCGACGGCCTGGTGGATGTCGGCCCGCTGCTGTGCCGAAAACCTGATCCATGGCGCCGTGATGGATCCGTCGCGTGATCCCGATGGTGCGCAGGCGCGGGTGTGGCAATTGCCGGTATTGCGCTTGGCCATGCAGGAGCTGGTGGCGGCGCTGGCGGAATTGCTGGAGGTGGATGCTCGTGCGCTGGTCAGTTATGCCCCGCAGGAAGCCATCGAGGCGGTGTTTGGCCGCTATCCCGTGCTCGACGATGGCGTCGCACGGCGTCTGGGCTTCAGGGATGACGGCAGCGTGCAGCAGCTGATCCGCAACGCGTTGGCCTTGTCATAGCGTCGGGACCGCCGCGCCATAAAAAAACCCGCCGTCGGGGGGAGCGAGGCGGGCTGAAGTACCACGGGAAATCATTGTCGCAAGCGCCTCGCGTCGCAGGATGCGGGGCGTTTTGCGTTGGTCGGCATTAGGGCCTGTTCACAGTCCCAGGAAATCCATCTTGCCCAGCTTCACACCCTGATGGCGCAGGATGTCGTAGGCCGTGGTGACGTGGAACAGGAAATTGGGCAGGCCGAAGACCGTCAGGTAATCCAGGGCGCTCTGGGTGCGTTCCTCGCCGCGCAGCTTCATCGTCACCGGGCGCTCTTCCTGGCCGACAATGGTCTCGGCCGGGATGCTTTCCAGGAAGACGATGGTCTTGTTGATGCGTGCCTGCAATTCATCGAAGCTGGTCTCGTCATCGGCGAAGGCTGGCGCGGCCACGCCGGACAGACGGCTGGCGGTGGCCTTGGCGGTGTCGCTGGCGCGCTGCACCTGTGCCGTCAGCGGATACATGTCCTCGAACAGGCGCGCCGACAGCAGGCTGGCGTGTTCCTGCCCCTGGGCATCGGCATGCTGTTCGGCTTTTTCAAGCAGGGTGGAGAGGTTGTTCAGGCCGCGGATGAGCACTGGAATGCTGACCTGATAGAGCGTGATGGACATGGCGTTCTCGTTGGTTGGATGAGTGGATAGATCCGTGCCCGCCCCCGGTCAGGGCAGCGGGCACAAGGTCTTTTACTGCGTGGACGACAATTGCGTACCCGGCGTGGCCTGCGCGGCGGGGCTGCCCCAGCCACCGCCGAGTGCACGGATCAGGTTGACGGTGGAACGGGCGCGTTCGCCATCCAGGGTCACCGAGGCGCGTTGCTGCTGCAGCACGGTGCGGTCGGCGTCGATGACGCTGAAGTAGCTCACCGCGCCTTCCTGATACTGCGTATGCGACAGCTTGGCCGCACGGGCCGAGGCGGCGACGGCTTCGTCCTGGGCGCGGTTCTGGTCGTCCAGGATGCGCAGGTTGGCCAGGTTGTCTTCCACTTCGCGGAAGGCGTTCAGGACGGTGCCACGATAGGTCGCCACCTGCTCTTCATAGCTGGCGCGGGCGCGATCCACGCCGGCCTGGCGGCGGCCACCGTCAAAGAGCGGCATCGACAGCGCCGTGCCCACCAACGGCCCCAGGAGGAAGGTGCGGCTGGACCAGTTGAAGAGGTCACCCAGCTGCGCCGATTCGTAACCCAGTCCGCCGGTCAGGTTCAGGCTGGGGAAGAAGGCCGACTTGGCCACGCCCACGCGGGCATTGGCGGCGGCCATGGCGCGCTCGGCGGCAGCGATGTCGGGACGACGTTCCAGCAGCGCCGAGGGCAGGCCGGCCGGGACCGACAGCGCCATGCGGGCCAGCGGTTGCGGCGGCAGCGAGAACTCGGCCGGGGTGCTGCCCAGCAGGATCGCCAGGGCATGCTCGGCGACGGCACGCTGGCGTGCGATACCCAGCGCTTCCGATTGCGCCGAGGCCAGCTCCGACCTGGCACGTGCCACGTCGACTTCGCTGATGTCGCCTTCATCGAAGCGACGTTGCACCAGGCGCAGTGATTCCTGGCGCAGGTCCACCGTGCCACGGTAGAGCTCGGCGGCGGCATCCAGTTCGCGCACCAGGAAATACTGCTGGGCGACGTCGGCCTGCAGGGCCAGCAGCACCGAGTGGAACAGGGCTTCGCTGCGCTGGGCGTCGGCGGTGGCGGCATCCACCGTGGAGGCGACGCGACCGAACAGGTCCACCTCATAGGAGACGTTGACCTGGGCCCGGTAGAGCGTGAAGGGCTGGGTGTTGGCGTCGGCCGGCAGGCTTTGCGAAGCCGGGGACGGGCGCTGGCGGGTAGCGCCCAGGCCGGCGTCGACCTGCGGGAAGTAGCCCGAACGCGCATCGCGGGTCAGGGCGCGGGCCTGGCCCAGGCGGGCGGCAGCGGCCTTGAGGTCCTGGTTGGCTTGCTGGGCGCGCTCTTCCAGGGTGTTGAGACGGTCGTCGCCAAAGATCTTCCACCACTGGCCACGGGCGATGTCTTCGGCCGGTTGGGCGGTCTTCCATTGGCTGCCGTTTTCGCCGGTCTGGATGGCGGGGGCGGCTTCCTTGAAGGCGGCCAGCGTGTCCACCGACGGGCGCTCGTAGGTCGGTGCCACCGAGCAACCAGCCAGCACCAGCAGCGCTGCCAGCAGGGCCGAGCCGATGCGCACGGGGCGCAGCAGGCGGGTCATCGATTGAGTCATCATTTTTCTAGCTCCATTCATTGGCTGATCGCGCAGATCAGCGGTCATCCTGCGAACCGGGCAGGGCGTGCGTGGTGGGTGCCACGTGCGAGCCAGCGGTCATCGGGGCTTCGTGGTGCGAGGCCGAGTGCAGCTTCCGGCGGTTGATGGTCCGCAGCAGCACATAGAACACCGGTGTCAGGAACAGGCCGAACAGGGTCACGCCCAGCATGCCGAAGAACACCGCGATACCCATCGCATGACGCATTTCCGAACCGGCACCGGAGGAGGTCACCAGCGGCACCACACCCATGATGAAGGCGATCGAGGTCATCAGGATGGGGCGCAGACGCAGGCGGCTCGATTCGATGGCAGCTTGCACGGCGGTGCGGCCTTGCATTTCCAGTTCGCGGGCGAACTCCACGATCAGGATGGCGTTCTTGGCCGACAGACCCACCAGCACCATCAGACCGATCTGGGTGAAGATGTTGTTGTCGCCACGAGTGAGCCACACACCGGTCAGCGCCGCCAGGATGCTCATCGGCACGATCAGGATCACGGCCAGCGGCAGGGTCATGCTTTCATAGAGCGCGGCCAGCACCAGGAACACCAGCAGTACGCTGATCGGGAACACCCACACGCCGGCGTTGCCTGCGAGGATCTTCTGGTAGGTCAGGTCGGTCCATTCGAACTTGATGCCACGTGGCAGGGTCGCTGCAGCCACGCGCTCGGCGGCGGCCTGGGCCTGGTCCGAGGAATAACCCGGGGCCGGACCACCGTTGATGTCGGCGGCCGTGTAGCCGTTGTAGCGCACCACCATTTCCGGACCGAAGGTCTGCTTGACCTTCACCACCGAGGACAGCGGCACCATCTCGCCGGCGTCGTTGCGGGTCTTCAGCTGGGCGATATCCTCGGCCTTGGCGCGGAAGGGCGCGTCAGCCTGGGCACGGACCTGGTAGACCCGGCCGAAGCGGTTGAAGTCGTTCACATACAGCGAACCCAGGTAGATCTGCATGGTGTTGAAGACGTCGGTCACCGGGATGCCCAACTGCTTGGCCTTGACGCGATCCAGTTCCACGTCCAGCTGCGGCACGTTGATCTGGTAGCTGGAGAACATCGGGCCCAGGGCAGGTTCCTTGGCGGCGGCCTTCATGAAGGCTTGCGCGGCCTTGTCCAGTTCGGCATAGCCCAGTGCGTCACGGTCTTCGATCTGCATCTTGAAGCCACCCAGCGTACCCAGGCCCATCACCGGCGGCGGCGGGAAGACGGCGGTGAAGGCTTCCTTGATGCCGCCGAACTTCTTGTTCAGCGAGGCGGCGATGGCATTGCCCGAGAGCTCCTTGCTCTTGCGCTCTTCGAAGGGCTTCAAGCCCACGAAGACGATACCGGCCGAGGAACTGTTGGTGAAGCCGTTGATGGACAGGCCGGGGAAGGCGATGGCGCTGGCCACACCCGGTTCCTTCAACATGATGTCGCTCATCTTGCGCATCACTTCTTCGCTACGGTCGATCGAAGCACCGTTGGGCAGTTGCGCGAAGGCCACCAGGTATTGCTTGTCCTGGCCCGGCACGAAGCCGCCGGGGACGATATAGGAAACGCCCAGGGTCGCGGCCAGCAGCACCACGTAGACACCCATGGTGGCGCCCTTGCGCTTGATCACGCCGGTCACGCCGCCGCCGTAGTTGTCGGAGGCGCGCTGGAAGAAGCGGTTGAAGCGGATGAAGAAGCCACCCAGGAAACGGTCCATCTGGCGCGTCAGCCAGTCCGGCTTGTCGCCATGGCCCTTGAGCAGCATGGCCGCCAGCGCCGGCGACAGCGTCAGCGAGTTGAAGGCCGAGATGACGGTGGAGATCGCAATGGTCATCGCGAACTGCTTGTAGAACTGGCCAGTCAGACCGGTCATGAAGGCCAGCGGCACGAACACCGCCACCAGGGTCAAGGCGATGGCGATGATGGGGCCGGACACTTCCTGCATGGCGCGATAGGTGGCGTCACGCGGGGAGAGACCGGCACCGATGTTGCGCTCGACGTTTTCCACCACCACGATGGCATCATCGACCACGATACCGATGGCCAGCACCATG
Organism: Herbaspirillum sp. ASV7; assembly: GCF_016429215.1. GTDB lineage: Bacteria > Pseudomonadota > Gammaproteobacteria > Burkholderiales > Burkholderiaceae_D > Herbaspirillum. The sequence goes on from NZ_JAELUH010000029.1 coordinate 28,721, forward strand.
CCGAACAGCGACAGCGCATTGATGGTGTAGCCGAAGCTCAGCATCAGCGAGAAGGTACCGATGATGGAGACCGGCACGGCCAGCAGAGGGATGATGGAAGCACGCCAGGTCTGCAGGAAGATGATCACCACGATCACCACCAGGGCAATGGCTTCGAGCAGGGTATGCACCACGGCCTCGATGGAGGCACGCACGAACTGGGTCGGGTCATAGACGATGCTGTAGCTGACCGAGCTGGGGAAGTCGGCCGACAATTCCTTCATCGCCGCGCGCACCTGGGTCGAGACATCCAGCGCATTGGCACCAGGGGCCTGGAAGATGGGGATGGCCACGGCCGGCTTGTTGTCCAGCAGCGAGCGTAGGCCATATTCGGAAGCCGCCAGTTCCACCCGGGCGACGTCGCCCAGGCGGGTGGTGGCGCCGTCTGGCGAGGCCTTCAGGATGATGTCGCGGAATTCGCCTTCGGTCTTCAGGCGGCCCTGGGCGTTCACCGACAGCTGCAGCGGGGTTTCCGGCGAGCTGGGCGAGGCGCCGATCACGCCGGCGGCCACCTGCACGTTCTGCTCGCGGATGGCGCGCACCACGTCGCTGGCGGTCAGGCCGCGCTGGGCCACCTTGTTGGGGTCGAGCCAGACGCGCATGGCGTAGTTGCCCGAACCGAACAGGCCCACTTCACCCACGCCCTGGATGCGCGCCAGGCGGTCCTTGACGTTGAGGACCGCGTAGTTGCGCAGGTAGGTGGTGTCGTAGCGGTTGTCCGGCGAGATCAGGTGCACCACCATGGTCAGCGTGGGCGAGGACTTCAGCGTAGTCACGCCCAGGCGCTGCACGTCTTCCGGCAGGCGCGGCAGGGCTTGCGAGACGCGGTTCTGCACCAGCTGCTGGGCCTTGTCGGGGTCCACGCCCAGGCGGAAGTTGACGGTGATGGTGAGGTTGCCGTCGCTATTGGCCTGCGACTGCATGTAGAGCATGTTTTCCACGCCGTTGATCTGCTCTTCCAGCGGCGAAGCCACGGTTTCGGCGATCACCTTGGGGTTGGCGCCGGGATACTGCGCGCGCACCACCACCGAGGGCGGCACCACTTCCGGGTACTCGGAGATGGGCAGCTGGAACATGGCCAGCACACCGCCCAGCAATAGCAGTACCGACAGCACGCCCGCGAAGATCGGGCGGTCGATAAAGAATTTTGAGATGTTCATGTAGGTTCCTTGTCAGTCGTCAGGTTGCAAGCGCCCTGGCAGCGGGCGTTGCATCCCCTGCGACCTGTTCTTGCTTGAATGCGAAAGGGCTGGTGCGGTATCAGGCCTTGCCGGCTGCCGGCGTGGCCGCTGCCTGCGGCTGCATCGGCACCACGGTCGGGGTGATGGCGTCGCCCGGACGGATGCGCTGCAGACCGTTGACGACGATGCGCTCACCAGCCTTCAGGCCGCTTTCCACCACGACCAAGCCATCCTGGCCGGCGCCCACATGGATCTGGCGGTAGTTGGCGTGGTTGTCCTTGTCGGCCACCATGACGAAGCGCTTGTCCTGGTCGGTGCCGACGGCCTTTTCATCGATCAGCACGGCCGCATGCGGCGCGCCACCGCCCAGGCGGACACGGGCGTACAGGCCCGGGACCAGCTGGCCGTCGGCGTTGTCGAACACGGCGCGCACGCGGATGGTGCCGGAGGCGGTATCGAGGCGGTTGTCCACCGAGCCGACCCGGCCCTTGCGCGAGTAGCCGTCTTCATTGGCCAGGCCCAGCTCCACCGGTACGCTGGTGCCGGCAGCACGGGCCGGGTTGACGTACTTCAGGAAGCTCTGCTCATCCACATCGAAGGAGGCATACACCTTGGCCACCGACACCAGCGTGGTCAGCGGGGCATTGGCCGCGCCCGGGGTGACGACGTTGCCCACGGTGACTTCGGCGCGCGAGATGCGGCCCGCGACCGGGGCGGTGATGCGGGTGTATTCCAGGTTCAGGCGCGCGGCACGCAGGGCGGCGCGGGCGGCGGCGACATTGGCGCTGGCTTCGCGGGAGGCGTTCTGCTTTTCCTCGAAGTCGCGCTTGGCGATGGCGTTGTCACCCAGCAGGCGCTGGCCGCGCGCCAGGTCGGAGGCGGTATAGCCGGCACGCGCTTCGGCGCCGGCCAGTTGCGCTTCGGCGCGGGCCACTTCGGCTTCATAGGGACGCGGGTCGATGGTGAAGAGCACATCGCCCTTCTTGACCAGGGCGCCATCCTTGAAGTGCACGGCCGTCAGGGTGCCGCCCACCAGGGGACGGACCTCGACGCGGTCGACCGCTTCGATGCGGCCCGAATAGGATTGCCAGTCGATGATCTGGCGGTTGACGACTTCGGCCACATCGACCGGTGCCGCCGGAGCGGCGGCCGGGCCGGTGCTGGCATTGGCCGAGAGACCGACTACCGAGATGGCGCCGCCGACCGAGAGGGCGATGACGGCCAGGACGGTGGCGGTAAGGGCGAAACGCTTGCGCAGGGGGGCTGGAGTTTGCATTTTCTTATCCTCAGAGGGCAGTGGAGGGGTTGAGCTTGAAGGGCAGGTAAGGGTGTTGGTCATCGTTGCCTTGCAGGCTGGCAAAGCGGCAACGCAGGAAATTGACGATTTCCTTGAGCAGGGGCAGATGCGTGCTCAAGGCGCCATGGGTAATGCCGGCAAAGCGCGAGACCTGCGTGGGCACGCCGGCGCGGATCAGGCTGGAGGCGTATTTCTCGGCCTCCGGGCAGAGCACGTCGCGTTCGGCGGTGGCGATGAAGGCCGCTGGCAGGCCGGCCAGGCGGCTCACTTCCAGCGGCGCGGCATAGGGATGCAGGCGCTGCATGGTCTGCGGCAGGTACTGGCGATAGCTGGCGGCGCACTTCTCGACGGTGAGGTCCGATTGCAGGCGGCCGGCGTCGCCGATCATGCGCATGCTCGGGTCCAGCATGGGGCTGATCAGGATCTGCGCGGCCAGCGGCTTGCCGCAGCGGTCGCGGGTCATCAGGGTCAGGGCTACGGCCAGGCCGCCACCGGCGTCGTCCCCGGCGACCACCATGCGGTCCAGGTCCACGCCGATCTCATCGGCATGCTTGCAGGCCCAGGTGGCAGCGGCGAAGGCGTCTTCGGGCGCGGCCGGGAAGGGCTTGGCCGGGGCCAGCGCGTAGCTCACCGACAACACCACGGCCTGGCCGTGCTGGGCGATGAAGCGGGCCGGGGTGTCGGCGTCGTCCAGCGAACCGCTGACGTAACCGCCGCCGTGGAAATACATCACCAGCGGCAACTTGCTGTCAGCGGCAGCCTCCCGGGCCGGCTGGTAGAGACGCACCGGGATGCGCCCCAGCGGGCCGGGGACGAAGAAATTGCGGATGTTGACGGAATGCGAGCCTTGCATGATGTGCGCCTGGGCCGAAGCCACTTGTCCAAGATTGAAGCGGATTGTGCGCCACAGCAGGACCTCAAATAAACACCTATAATCCAACAACACTGTTCGGATGTTCAGAACAATCAAGGCCAGGAAATTCTTCACAATAGGGCTCCCGATAGCGATGGAAACGTCGCTGCCGCCCGTGCGGCAAGACCGCGAAAAGCCGGCCTCTGCCTTGCAGTGATGCAGCGAATTTCCTTGGAATTGATGTAATTTGGTTTAAATTGAAGTGGACTTGGCGTTTTTTCGCCACATCCATCCAGCATGGCAAGTCGGCGCGCCGGGGGCGGCGCCTCGTTCCATCCCGCGTTTTGTCCTGCCCCCGTCTGCCGCCCCGGCCATCCCGGGGAGAGGGCATCAAGGAGAGAGCGATGGACCGTTTCCAGGCCATGCAGGTATTTACCGCCGTGGTGGATGCCAACAGCTTCACGCGAGCTGCCGACAACCTGAATTTGCCGCGCACCACCGTCACCACCCTGATCCAGGGGCTGGAGAGCATGCTGCAAGTGCGTCTGCTCAACCGCACCACCCGCCGCATCAGCCTCACCCCCGATGGCGCGGCCTATTACGAGCGTTGCGTGCGCATCCTGGCCGACGTGGATGAAACCGAACAATCCTTCCGCAACGTCACGCGCGGCCCGCAGGGGCGGCTGCGTATCGATGTCCCGGCCTCGGTGGGGCGCCTGCTGCTGCTGCCCAACCTGTGCGACTTCTATACCAAGTACCCCGACATCGAACTGGTCATGGGCATGGGCGACCGCCCGGTGGACATGGTGCAGGAGGCGGTCGACTGCGTGATCCGCATCGGTGAGCTGCAGGATTCGTCGATGGTGGCGCGCCGCATCGGCACCTTCCAGACCGTTACCTGTGCCGCGCCGTCCTACCTGGAACGCCATGGCGTGCCGCACACCATCGAGGATCTGCAGCAGCACAAGTCGGTCCACTATTTCTCCAGCCGCACCGGCCGCACCATCGACTGGGATTTCGTCGTCGATGGCGTCACGCGCGAGGTGAAGATGGATGGCAAGCTCTCCGTCAACGACGGCGATGCCTACGTGGAATGCGCGCTGCAGGGCTTCGGCATGGTGCAGGCGCCGCTCTACATGGTCACGCGCCACATCGAGGAAGGCCGCCTGGTCGAGCTGCTCTCGCAATGGAAGCCGGCGCCGCTGCCGATCTCGGTGGTCTACCTGCACAACCGCCATCTCTCGCCCAAGGTGCGCGCCTTCGTCGACTGGGTGGCCGAGCTGTTTTCCACCTGCCCGTTGCACAAGGCTTGCACCATGGGCATGGAAGACAATGAATGCCGTTTCGTCGACAAGTCCGAGCAGACCACGGTACGTACCGTGGTGGAGCAATACAACATCGCCGAGAGCGTGTTCTGAGTGGGATGGGTTGGTCGTGATGCTGTGGATTATGCGACGGCAGTCGCATTTTTCGCGTGCCGAAAGCTGCCGATTTCCTGCCCGATTCTCCGTTGATGTTGCTTTGCACCACCGTGCGCAATGGCCGGCGTGGCGGATTTGCAGCGATCAGCCTGCCGGGCGGGCGTGGCGGCATACCTAATCCTGCTGATTTATTGCCTGATCCTCCGAGGGTTCCAGGTGGAGAATCAGGCAAGCCGGTGGCCGCGTTAAGCTCGCGCCTACATCCTGACTGAAAGAGCAACATGGACCTGAACCTGCACGCCGTCCACGAGACTGCCCCGCTGGCCGATCCTGCCCTGGACTTTGCCGCCACCGCGGCACCGCCTGCCCAGGCCAGTGACGATCCCCGCTTCGAGGCCATGCAGCAAGAGCTGCTGCAATTGCTGGACCGCTACACCAGCGGCACCGAGGGCATCATCGATACCGCCATTCCCGGCATGGCGATCTACCGCATCACCTGCCCGAGCGGGCCCAAGCACACGGTGCAGAACCCGGTCTTCGCGGTCATCGCGCAGGGTTCCAAGCGGCTGCTCATCGGCGACGAGGTCTACGAATACGATCCCATGCATTACCTGGTGGCCTCGGTGGACCTGCCGGTGGTGGGCAAGGTGATGGTGAGCAGCCCGGAGGAACCCTACCTGGGTTTGCGGCTGGAGCTGGATACCCTGGAGATCGGCGCCCTGATCGGCGACGAGAACCTGCCGCTGGCCGCCAGTACGGCTGGCACCGACAGCGCCGCGCGCGGCCTGTACGTGAACCGGCTCGATGTGCAGTTGCTGGATGCGGTACTGCGACTGCTGCGGCTGCACGAGACGCCGCGCGACGTTCCCATCCTGGCGCCGATGATACGGCGCGAGATCCTCTATCGCCTGCTGATGAATGGCCAGGGCGCGCTGCTGCGCCAGACCGTGCTGCAGGACAGCCAGATGAACCGCATCGCCAAGGCCATCCGCCTGATCCGCGATGGCTACGACCAGGCCCTGCGGGTGGAAGAGATCGCGCGCGATGTGCACATGAGCGTGTCCTCGCTGCATCATCACTTCAAGCTGGTGACGGCCATGAGCCCCTTGCAGTACCAGAAGAACCTGCGCCTGCAGGAAGCGCGCAAGCTCATCCTCACCGCCGACGCCAGCGTGGCCACGGCGGCGCATCTGGTGGGCTACGAGAGTTCGTCCCAGTTCAGTCGCGAATACAGTCGCCTCTTCGGCGCGCCGCCGCTGCGCGACAAGCGCCGCTGGCAGGAAGAAGAAGCGCCGCTCCTGTAGCTGGCCAGCAGGAGATGACGGGCAGCGCTAGAATCGTTGTCCGGTTTATCTTATCCACAAGTTTTGAGCATCCACGTTCAACGGAGACAGCATGCACTATCGTCGCCTCGGCAAGAGCAATCTCAAGGTATCGGCCCTGTGCCTGGGCACCATGATGTTCGGTGACCAGACCGACCTGCAGGAGTCCGGCCGCATCGTCGCGTCGGCACGCGAACACGGTGTCAATTTCATCGATACCGCCGACGTCTACACCAAGGGCAAGTCCGAGGAGATCGTCGGCAAGCTGCTGGCCGGGCAGCGCCATGACTGGGTGCTGGCCAGCAAGCTGGGCAACGCCATGAGCGGCAAGCCCAATGAGTCGAACTATTCGCGCCACTGGATCCTGCGCGAGACCGACAACATCCTGCGCCGTCTCGACACCGATTACCTGGACATCCTCTACATGCACCGCGACTACCAGGACGAGAACCTGGAGGAAGCCGTGCAAGCCCTGGGCGACCTGATCCGCGCCGGCAAGATCCGTGGCTTTGGCGTCTCCAACTTCCGTGGCTGGCGCATCGCCGAGATCGCCCGCCTGTGCGAGAAGAACCATGTGCCGCTGCCGCTGGTGTGCCAGCCCTACTACAACCTGCTGAACCGCCAGCCCGAAGTGGAAATCCTGCCGGCCTGCGCGCATTACGGCCTGGGCGTGGTGCCCTACAGCCCGATCGCGCGCGGCGTGCTGACCGGCAAGTACCAGCCCGGCCAGAAGCCGCCCGAAGATACCCGTGCCGGCCGTGGCGACAAGCGCATGATGGAAACCGAATTCCGTGAGGAGTCGCTGCTGATCGCGCAGCGCCTGCAGCAGCATTGCGAGGCGCGCGGCATCAAGCTGGGCCAGTTCGCCACCGCCTGGGTGCTGGCCAATTCAGCCATCAGCAGCGTCATCGCCGGCCCGCGCACGCTGGCGCAGATGGAGGATTACTACGCCGCCGCCGAGCTTGAGATCAGCGCCGAGGAAGAGGCCCTGGTCGACAGCCTGGTCACGCCCGGCCATGCGTCCACGCATGGCTATAACGATCCCAATTATCCGTTCTTCGGGCGGGTGGTGCGGGGCTAAAGACGACGCGAAAATTCATCGCGTCTTGGCGTGCTCCGCGGCCAGGTGGGCGCGGAGTTGATCTGCGCTGACAGCGCGCGATGGGTCGGCTTTCAAGGCGTCATAGGCCGGGGCCACTTGGTTGTTCAACCAGTTCTCGACGGACCGATCGCGTGCCAGCAAGGTATGCAGTCCGTCGCATTTCACTTTGCTTTCGCCGGCGTATTTACCATTACGCAGTTTGTTCTTCACCATGTCGCCATCTCGTCGGACAGAAGGATGCTTATTTGCTGGTTTGTTTGCACGGCGGACTCCTTCCTCGCGGATGAGATTTAATCTTGCTACCGAAAAGACCGATCCTATCGGTCCATGGCTACCAAACAGGAAGGCGTCAGCCACTTCAACGCAATGCTCCAATGCGGCGCGCTCCTTCAGCCTTGATCTGCTGGATGTCGGTACCCGGCACCACCAGGTCCATGCCGATGGCCTTCATGCGCTGGGCCATGTCCATGGTGCCGGCGAAGATGCCCACGTACTTGCCCAGTGCACGCGCCTGGGACAGCAGGGAATCGATGGCTTCGTTCAGGCGCGGATGGTCGTAGGCGTCCGGGGCCAGGCCCAGTTCGATGGCCAGGTCGCTGGGGCCGATGAAGATGCCGTCCAGGTCAGGTACCTGCAGGATGGCCTGGGCGTTGGCGTAGCCTTCGCGGGTCTCGATCATCGCCAGGGTCAGGATGGTGCGGTTGGCGTGGGCGAAGTAATCCGCACCACCGTAGAGGAAGCCGCGTGCCGGGCCATAGCTGCGTCCGCCGCGCGGTGAGTAGTGACAGGCGCGCACGAAGCGCTCGGCATCGTCGGCGGTGTTGATGAGCGGGCAGATCACGCCATAGGCGCCGGCGTCGAGCAGCTTGTTGATCTCGCCCAGGCCGTTCTCGGAGCAGCGCACCAGCGGCACCGCCTGGGTGCTGGAGATGGCCTGCAGCATGGGCAGGGCCGATTCGATCGAGAACGGGCCGTGTTGCAGGTCCACCGTGACGGCATCATAGCCGCTGTGTGCCACCACCTCGGCCAGCAGCGAATTGGCCATCGATATCCAGCCCGAGAGGGCCAGGGTCTTTTGTGCGAACAGGGTGCGCAACCGGTTTTCCCGCATGTTCCGTCTCCATGGTTGAGCCAGCCGTGCGGCTGGCGATGTGCCATGTTAAGTCCGAACGCGCCGGCCACGCATGAAAACTCTTCAGGCCATCAGGCCATCAGGCCGCATAGCGGAACGGCGCGTCGTCGATGGCGCGGCTGCGGCCGGCGATCTGGTCGGCCAGCAGCGCCGCGCTGCCGCAGGCCAGGGTCCAGCCCAGCGCGCCCTGGCCGATGTTGAGGTAGAGATTGCCCACCGGCGAGGCGCCGACGATGGGCACGCCACTGGGCGTGGCCGGACGGAAACCCATCCACGGCGATAGCGTGGCATCCTCGCCCAGCCTGCAGTCGGGGAAAAGTTCGCCCATGCCACTCTTGAGTTCGTCGATGGCGCGCCGGGGGATGCTGCGGTCCCGGCCCACCAGTTCGATGCGGCCGGCCACGCGCAGGCGCTGGCCCAGGCGGGCGTAGACGATCTTGCGCGAGATGTCGGTGATGGACACCTGCGGCGCGGCGGCGCGGCTGGTCTCGTCTTCCAGCGGCACGGTGATGCTGTAGCCCTTGAGCGGGTAGAGCGGCAGCGACAGTCCCACCTGGCGGGCGAAGTCGGCGCTTTCGGCGCCCAGCGCCAGCACGAAGCGTTCGGCGCTGATCCATTCGTTGCCGGCCTGTACCGCCTGCAGACTGCCGTCCTGTGTGCGCGCCGCAGTGACCCGGGTGTTGCCGATGAAGCGGAAATTCGGATCGGCCTGCATCACCGCCACCAGTGCCCGGCAGAACTGCGGGCAGTCGCCGGCTTCTTCGCTGGGGGTGTAGACGCCGCCGGCCCAGTCGCGTCGCGAGCGGCCCAGTGCGGGTTCGATGCGGATGCAGGCGGCTGCGCTCAGCACTTCCTGCTGGCAACCGTATTGGGCCTGGAATTGCACCTGCTGCGCGGCGGCGTCCAGGCCCTGGGTATCGGTGAACATCACCAGCTTGCCCGAGCGCTGGTAGTCGAACTGCAGGTCCAGGCCGGCGTTCCATTGCGTGAGCTGGTCGCGGCTGTAGAAGGCCAGCTTGAGCAGGTCGATGGTGGTGCGGCGCACGCGCTGGGCATTGCAGCAGCGCAGGAATTCGAACAGCCAGCGATATTGGGCCGCCTCCAGCGTGGGACGCAGCGTCAGCGGCGAATCCTTGCTGAAGGTGTAATACGCCCACTTGGACCAGACCGACGGGTCGGCCAGCGGCGCCACATAGGAGTAGCTCAACTGGGCGCCATTGCCCTGGCTGGTGCCGGCGCCGGGCTGGTCGCGCTCGTCGATCAGGCTGACCTGGTGGCCATCCTGGAGCAGGCGGTAGGCAGTGGTCACGCCGATCACGCCGGCGCCCATTACGCAGATATGCATGGTGTTTCGTCAAAGTCAGTGAAGAACCGGCGGCCAGGCCGCATCGGTCGAAACAGACTACCGAAGAGCCACGCGGGTGTCACATGCCGAATCGGCATGAACTTGTGCGCAGCTGCAAAACCGTTTTGCGGTCATTGATGACCGGGAAGCGCCCATGCTGCGCTACAATAGCGCCCGATGCAGGCCAGACAGCCGCTGGCTCCGTTCGCAAGGACGGGGCGGGAGGAAGGTCCGGACTCCACAGAGCAGGGTGACGGTTAACGACCGTCCGCCGAAAGCCGGTGCAAGCCGGTATAAGGCGAGGAACAGGGCCACAGAGACGAGCGTATTCAGTTACGGTGAAACGCGGTAACCTCCACCCGGAGCAATTTCAAATAGGCACGCGTTGATGTGGCTCGCGGAGCGTGCGGGTAGAAAGCTTGAGCGGCGGGGCAATCCGTCGCCTAGAGGAATGGCTGTCATAGCGGGTTTCCGCCGTAACAGAATCCGGCCTACCGGCCTGCTTCATTGAATTCATCCCCTTCATAACAAGACTGCGGCCCGTGGGCACTGCGGGTTCCGCGCGAGACACCCAGGAGCCCCATGAACCCATCCGCCGCACCTGCCACACCTGTTGCCCCCGCTGCCCCCGTGGTATTCGAAGAACTGACGGCCGCCAATGGCCGTCGCATCGGCGTGGCCACGCTGGCCTCCGAGAAGACCCTGCATGCCATCTCGCTGGAGATGGTCAATCTGCTCACGCCCCAGCTGCGGCAGTGGCAGGCCGATCCCGACGTAGCCATGGTGATCCTGCAGGCCCAGGGCGAGAAGGCCTTCTGCGCCGGTGGCGACCTGCAGCACCTCTACCGCGCCATGCGCGAGCACCATGCCGCGCCGGATCGCGACGATATCCGGGGCAACCGCTATGCGGCCGAATTCTTCGAGCATGAATACCGCCTGGATTATCTTATCCACAGCTTCGCCAAGCCCATCCTGTGCTGGGGGCATGGCATCGTCATGGGTGGCGGCATCGGCCTGATGGCCGGCTGCAGCCACCGCGTGGTCACCGAAAAGTCGCGCCTGGCCATGCCGGAGATCACCATCGGTCTCTATCCCGATGTCGGCGGCAGCTGGTTCCTGGCGCGCATGCCGGGCAAGACCGGCGTGTTCCTGGCGTTGACCGGCGCCAATCTCAATGCCAATGATGCACTCTTCGCCGGTTTGGCCGATTATCGGGTCGCGCATGCTTCCAAGGCGGCGGTGATTGATGCGCTGCTCTCGCAGGACTGGGGTCAGGGCCGCGACGCCGAACTGCTGGACCGCGTGCTGGCCGCTGCCCAGGAGACGAGCGCCCACGATGGTGCGACCAGCTTTGCGCCCTCCAACCTGCTGGGCCATTTCGACCAGATCGAGGCGCTGTGCCGCAAGCCCAGCCTGCCCGAGATCGTCGAGGGCATCCTGGCGCTGCAGACCGAGGATCCCTGGTTGCTCAAGGCCATCGCCACGTTGCGCGCCGGCTCGCCCGGCTCGGCCTGGCTCGGTTATGCCCTGCAGAAGCGAGTGCGCCACCTGTCGCTGGCGCAGGTGTTCCGGCTGGAATTCGTGGTGTCGCTGCATTGCGCGGCGCGGCCCGACTTTGTCGAAGGCATTCGTGCGCTGATCATCGAGAAGGACCAGAAGCCGCAATGGCGACCGGCGTCGCTGGCCGAGGCCACGCCGCAATGGGTAGAGGGTTTCTTCGCCGATCCCTGGCCGGCGCGGGAACATCCGCTGGCTGACCTCGGCGCCTGAGGCCTTTCCCCTTCAATCTGCCTGTGGCGGCGTGAGCGCGCGCCGCTGCAGCCGTTCCAGCGTGCTCGGGCATCAAAGCCCCAGGTCGCTCAAGCCGGGATGATCGGCCGGCCGCAGTGCCGAGCGATCCCAGCGGAACTTTCGCTGCGACGCCTTGATGGGCAGGTCGTTGATGCAGGCGTGAGGGGCGAAGCGAAACACGCCGGGTTGCACTGTACTTCTTCGTGCTGGCTGTTGCTGTAACTGGAATGCGGTGACGGCCTCATGGAGGGCGCAGCGCGGTGCTGGGGGGGGAGGCTGGGGAGGGCAGAGGAGGGTACTGCAGGAAAGACACCGGTCCTTGCGGACCGGCTTAAATTTGAATGCCATGAACGAGGTTCATGGCATTCAAATTCGGGAATTATTTCTTCTTCTTGTTCACGGCTTCCTTGAAAGCCTTGCCAGCCGAGAACTTGACGGTGGTCGCAGCAGCGATCTTGATCTCTTCGCCGGTTTGCGGGTTACGGCCGGTGCGGGCAGCACGCTTGCCGGTCGAGAAGGAACCGAAGCCAACCAATTGCACGGTATCGCCCTTGGTCACGGCCTTGATGATGTTCTCGATGACGGAGTCCAGCGCGCGCTGGGCTGCAGCCTTGGAGATCTCGGTGTCGGCGGCGATAACGTCAACCAATTCAGATTTGTTCACTTTTAAATTCCTTTCACTGTTAAGGTGCCGAGATTTTAGCACTGGAATGAGCCGGATCAGCAAGCCCTATCAGCGTTTTCAGCCGATTTGACCTGATCGGAACCGGTCTCGATTGAAAAAAATCGATGTGCTTTTCAGCGCTGGCGAACGGCCTGGAAAAAAACCGTCTGGCTTATCGATCTTCCCAAAGACACGGATAGTAAAAGTAGGTCGACGGAGAAGTCAAAGCAAAAACGCATGCGGACTTTGAATTGAGGCCGGTTCGCTTCCGGGTTGCTCTCGTTTTTTCGAGGGGCGGCGAATATTTCCGTCTATCCTGGAACTAAAGTTGCGGTGCAAAATCCATGTCGATTTCTCTTTTCTCTCCCCTATCCGGGTCGTCCTTCAGGTGCCATTGCGGCTAGTCCGTGGCTGCCCGGAAACTGTGCATGGCCACTCTTCCATGCCGCGCAAATGCCCGCCGTTACGCAATTTTGACGATAAACACATGTGTATATCTCAGGTTGCACCTTTAATGTAAATCCTAAGTCCTTCATTTTTCTCGAAAAACTTCGATATGCGGGTTTTTAAGGAGTTGCGCTAAGTCTTTGACTTTATTGGCAAAATCCTGGTTTTTCACCACGTATACCGCTTGACCTGTCATAGTGCATCCTCTAAAGTGGGCGGCAGTGTCAAAAAGTGTTTTTTTGTGGGGCATTTTGCAAATCCGATTGCATTTGCCTGAATGACAAGACGCTGAAAAAACACCCCCGATCAGCAATTTCGCTCGCCACCGGCGAAGGAAGAAACGACAGTGTTCCAGGGCGCGTCAGCACTCAATCTCGATGCCAAAGGACGGATGACCATTCCGGCCAAGCATCGTGACGCCCTGATGGTGCAGTGCGAGGGCCGTGCCACCGTCACGCGCCATCCGCATGGTTGCCTGTTGTTCTTCCCCCGTCCGACCTGGGAGACGCATCGCGAACAGATCGCCAACTGGCCGATGTCGGCCCGTGCCTGGCAGCGCATCTTCCTGGGCAATGCCCAGGATGTGGAGCTCGATGGCGCCGGACGCATCCTGATCGCGCCGGAGCTGCGCGCTGCCGTTGGTCTGCAGCGCGACGTGATGTTGCTGGGCATGGGGAGTCATTTCGAGATCTGGGATGCCGTCAAGCTGGCCGAAAGTGAAGCCGAGGCCGTGGCGGGTGGCATGCCGGATGTGTTGAGTAATTTTTCCTTCTGACGGCCGCACAAGATGAATCTGCAACCGGTGCCCGAACTGCAGCACCGCACCGTGCTGTTGGAAGAAGCCGTGGACGCGCTGGCCATCGAGGGCGAGCGCGCCAACGGCATCTACCTGGACGGGACCTTCGGTCGCGGCGGCCACAGCCGCGCCATCCTGTCCCGGCTGGGCCCGCGCGGCCGGCTGATCGCATTTGACAAGGATCCGTTGGCCATCGCCACGGCACAAAAGATCGAGGACGCACGCTTCAGTATCGTGCACGACAGCTTCGCGACCCTGGATGAAGCCCTTGCCGCGCGCGGCATTGCCCAGGTCGACGGGGTATTGATGGATTTGGGCATTTCGTCGCCGCAGGTGGATGACGCAGCACGCGGCTTCAGCTTTCGCCTGGATGGCCCGCTGGACATGCGCATGGATACCACGCGCGGCATGTCGGCAGCGGATTGGCTGGCAACGGCAGATGAACAGCAGATTGCAAAGGTGATACGAGATTATGGGGAAGAACGGTTTGCTCTTCAGATTGCAAAGAAGATTGTTGCTGGCCGGGCAATCGAGCCAATTTCAAGCACACGACAGCTTGCCGCGCTCGTGGCACAAGCCGTCAAAACCCGCGAGAAAGGCAAAGACCCGGCCACTCGTACCTTTCAGGCTGTACGGATTTTCGTCAATCAAGAGCTTGAAGAACTCGAAGTAGGACTGGAAAAAGCGTATCGGCAGATGGCGCAGCACGGGAGATTGGTCGTGATCAGCTTTCACTCGCTGGAAGATCGCATCGTCAAGCAGTTCATGGCCTCCAAGGCCCATGCACCGCAGCCCGACCGTCGCCTGCCGATCCGTGCCGCCGACCTGCCGCGCGCCGACGCGCGCCTGCTGGCGCGGGTCATGCCCAGCGACGCCGAGGTCGAATCCAATCCGCGTGCCCGCTCGGCGGTCATGCGCGGGCTTGAGCGCGTCACTCCTGTCGCATCCTCCACCTCCGCACCGGGAGCCCTGGCATGACCGGGCGCCTGTGCCTTCTGCTGACCATCATGCTGGTGGGTTGCGCGCTGTCGGTTGTCAGCGCCCAGTACAAGGCACGCAGCTTGTTCATCGAACTGGAGCGCTCCCAGAGCGCGGCGCGCCAGCTCGACGTGGACTGGGCGCAATTGCAGCTGGATCAGTCCACGCTGGGCAAGAACGCCCGCATCGAGGAGCTGGCCCGGCGCGACCTGGGCATGGTGCCGCTGACAGCGGCGCGTACCCAATATCTCACCGTGGGGGCTAAATGACCAAGATGCCCCCCCGCACCAATGTCTCCGGCGGCCGCGTGGCGGCCTCCAAGGGTGTGGCCTTCTCATCCAATCCCATCCTGCAGGTCAAGCTGCCGGCGTGGCGCTCGCGCTTCGTCATGTTCGCCCTGTTCATCGCCTTCGTGGCGCTGGCGGCGCGCGCCTTCTGGCTGCAGGGCATCTCCACCGACTTTCTGCAGAAGCAGGGTGCCTCGCGCTACGCGCGCACGCTGGAATTGCCCGCCACGCGCGGCAAGATCACCGACCGCAATGGCCAGGTGCTGGCTTCCTCGGTGCCGGTCAAGGCGATCTGGGCCATTCCTGAAGACGTGCAGGCGGCCCCCAAGGAAAAGCTGGTCGAGCTGGCCAAGCTGCTGGAGATGAGCGACGCCGACCTGCGCAAGAAGCTCGATTCGGACCGCAGCTTCGTCTACCTCAAGCGTCAGGTCGAGCAGGATACCGCCGACAAGATCGTCAAGCTGGGCATTCCCGGCATCGAGACCCGCAAGGAATACAAGCGCTTCTACCCCGAAGGCGAGGTGATGGCGCACGTGGTCGGCTTCACCAACGTCGAGGATGCCGGCCAGGACGGCATGGAGCTGGCCGCCCAGAAGACGCTGGCCGGCGTGACCGGCAGCCGCCGCGTCATCAAGGATCGCCTCGGGCGCGTGGTGGAAGACATCGAATCCATCCGCGAACCGCATGACGGCCGCGACCTGACCCTGTCCATCGACAGCAAGATCCAGTACATCGCCTTCACCCAGTTGAAGGAAGCCGTGGAGAAGTTCAAGGCCAAGGCCGGCGGCATCATCGTGGTCGACGCCAAGACCGGCGAGGTGCTGGCCCTGGCCAACATGCCGACCTACAACCCCAACGACCGTTCGGTGCTGACCGGCGCGCAGCTGCGCAATCGCGTGGTCACCGATACCTTCGAGCCGGGTTCGACCTTGAAGCCCTTTACCGTGGCGCTGGCGCTGGATACCCACCGCGTCACGCCCTCGACCGTGTTCCAGACGGCGCCCGGCAAGATGACCATCGGCACGGCCACCATTGGCGACTCGCACGCCCACGGTCCGCTGACGGTGGCGCAGATCATCGAGAAGTCCTCCAACATCGGCACCGCCAAGATCGCGCTGGGCATGCCGCCTGAAGAGATGTGGGAGATGTTTACCACCGTCGGCTTCGGCCAGCAGCCCAAGTTCGGCTTCCCCGGCGCAGTGGCCGGCCGGGTGCGGCCGTACAAGTCCTGGCGTCCCATCGAGCAGGCCACGATGAGCTATGGTCACGGCATCTCGGTATCGCTGATCCAGCTGGCGCACGCCTACCTGATCTTTGCCCGCAATGGCGACATCATTCCGCTGTCCTTCACCAAGGTCACCGACTCACCCATCGGCCAGCGCGTGATCGCCGCCGATACCGCCCTGCAGATGCGCCGCATGCTGGAAACCGTGGTGGCGCCGGGCGGCACCGCGCCCCAGGCCCAGGTGCCGGGCTATCGCGTGGGCGGCAAGACCGGTACCGCCTACAAGATCGAGGGTGGCAAGTATGTGCGCAAGTATGTGGCGTCCTTCTCGGGCATCGCCCCGATGTCGGATCCGCGTCTGATCATCTCGGTGATGATCGACGAGCCGCAAGGCCAGCACTTCGGCGGCCCGGTGGCCGGCCCGGTGTTTGCCAACGTGGCTGCCAATGCGCTGCGCGCCCTGAACGTACCGCCGGATTCCAGCGTGACCAATATCATCATTCCCAAAGAACCCCTTGAGGAGAGCATGTGATGCCTGAGCGCGTTGCTACCCTCCAAGAGATCGACGCCTGGTTGCGCCAGGTCGCGCCCGCCGCGCAATTGACCTCCGACTCGCGCCGCGTGGCGCCGGGTGACGTGTTCTTCGCCTATGTGGGCGATGCCGATGGCCGCTCCTATATAGCGGATGCCGTCGAGCGCGGCGCCGCCGCCGTGGTCTATGAAGCCGCCGGCTACACCTGGCCGGGCCTGGTCGAGCTGCCACACCTGGCCGTGCCCGACCTCAAGGCCAAGGCTGGCGAGATCGCCGCGGCCTGGTACGGCCAGCCTGACCAGAACATGTTGACCGTGGCCGTCACCGGCACCAACGGCAAGACTTCCTGCGCCTACTGGCTGGGTATCGCGCTGTCGCGCCTGGCCGGTGCCGGACAGGCTGGCCTGGCCGGTGTGATCGGTACCCTGGGCGTAGGGATCTTCCAGGGCGGCAAGCCGCAAGGTTTCGACGTGACCGGCTACACCACGCCGGATGCGGTACTGCTGCAGCGCAGCCTGTCCAGGCTGGCCAAGGCCCGGGTGGGCGCGCTGGCCATCGAGGCTTCCTCCATCGGGCTGGCCCAGGGACGCATGAACGGCATGCATGTCGACGTCGCCCTGCTGACCAATTTCACGCGTGATCACCTGGATTTCCATGGTGACATGCAGACCTACGAAGACGCCAAGCGCCAGTTGTTCCAGTGGCCGGGCTTGAAGCACGCCGTGGTCAACCTGGATGATCCGATGGGCCTGCGCCTGCTGCCCCTGCTGGCGCAGCGCCAGGTGCCGGTGATCGGTTACTCGATTGCCGACGAGGCCAAGGACGCCGCCCGCGCCGAGCCCATTGCGGCCGCTGCCGCCGGGGCCACGCTGCTGGCCAGCCATGTGCGCAGCAGTCATGCCGGCACCGTGTTCCAGGTCGATTCGCCTTTTGGCAGTGGCCAGGTCAAGATCCAACTGGTGGGCCGCTTCAATGTCAGCAACGTGCTGGGCATCATGGGCGTACTGCTGTCGCAGGGCCTGGCCTGGGATGCCGTGGTCGGCGCCGCTGCCGCGCTGACGGCGCCTCCCGGCCGCATGCAGCAGTTCGGCGGACCCGACGTCCCGCTGATCGTCATCGACTATGCCCATACCCCGGACGCGCTGGACAAGACCCTGTCCACCCTGCGCCAGGTGGCCACCCAGCGTGGCGGCCAGCTGTGGTGCGTGTTCGGCTGCGGTGGTGACCGCGACCCGGGCAAGCGCCCGCAGATGGGCCAGATCGCCGAGCAGGCCGACCATGTGGTGCTCACCAGCGACAACCCGCGCAGCGAAGATCCGCAAGCCATCATCGACCAGATCCGCGCCGGCATGAGCCGCGTCGAGCCGGTCCAGTTGCCTGACCGTGCCGGCGCCATCCTGTGGGCCATCCGCCACGCCACCAAGGCCGATGTGGTCCTGCTGGCCGGCAAGGGGCACGAGGCCTACCAGGAAATCGCCGGCAAGAAGCTGCCCTTCCTCGATGCCGACCATGTCGCCCTGGCGCTGGCTGCGCGCTCGACCATGATGGGAGGGGCATGATGCGATTCGACTTCCGCCAGATGCTGGAATGGATCCGCGCTGCCGAGGCGGCGGCTTCCGCGCATGTCACCCCCGGCGTGGTCAACGCCCCGGCTGGCGTGCTTGAATTGAATGACGTCGTCACCGACAGCCGTGCCGTGCAACCCGGCAATGTCTTCGTCGCCCTGCGCGGCGAGCGTTTCGATGCGCACGACTTCCTCGATGCCGTGGTCGCCCAGGGCGCCTCGGCGGTGGTGGTCGAGCGGGTGCCGGCGGGCCTGGCCGTGCCGGCCATCGTGGTCCCGGATAGCCGCGTCGCCCTGGGCCAGATCGCCCATGGCTGGCGCAGCGCGCACGCGATTCCCGTGATCGGCGTGACCGGCAGCAACGGCAAGACCACCGTCAAGGAAATGATCGCCGCCATCCTCGCGGCCGCCTTCGGTGAAGACGGCTACCTGGCCACGCGCGGCAACTTCAACAACGAGATCGGCGTGCCGCTGACGCTGTTCCGCCTGCAGGCACAACACCAGGCGGCCGTCATCGAGATGGGCATGAACCATCCTGGCGAGATCGCGGTGCTCTCGCGCATCGCCACGCCCACGCTGGGCCTGGTCAACAATGCCCAGCGCGAGCACCAGGAATTCATGACCTCGGTGGAAGCCGTGGCGCGCGAAAATGGCGCGGTGATCCGTCACCTGGCGGCCGATGGCGTGGCGGTGTTCCCGGACGATGATGATTTCACGGCGCTGTGGCGCGAGGAATCCGGCGCGCGCCGGGTGCTGACCTTCGGGCTGTCGACGCATGCCGATGTCAGCGCGCGCTACCAGTCGGGCGTTTTCGGTAGCACCCTGCAGGTCACGGTCAAGGGCCCGGTGGTGTCGCCGGCGCAGTTCAAGGTCGAGCTGGCGGCGGTAGGCGAACACAATGTGCGCAATGCGCTGGCCGCCACAGCCTGCGCGCTGGGCGCGGGCATCCCGGTCGAGGCCGTGGTGCGCGGGCTGGAAAGCTTTGCCCCGGTCAATGGCCGCCTGCAACGCAAGCAAGCCATCAGCGGCGCCCTGGTGATCGACGACACCTACAACGCCAACCCCGATTCCGTGCGCGCCGCCATCGACGTGCTGGCCGCCATCGAAGGCCCGCGCCTGCTGGTGCTGGGCGACATGGGCGAGGTCGGCGACCAGGGTCCGCAGTTCCATGCCGAGATCGGCGCCTATGCGCGCAGCCGGGGTATCCCGCTGTTCTTCGGCCTGGGCGAATTGACGAAGCATGCCGTCGACGCGTATGGCGATGCACGGCAAGGGGTAGCACAGGCAGTACATTTCGACGACATCGCGGCCCTCAATGCCGCGGTGGCGCAGGCCGCGCCGCAAGGTGCGACCATTTTGGTAAAAGGTTCACGCTTCATGAAGATGGAGCGAGTTGTACAGCATCTGGTCAACGTTGAATCCAACACGCAACATCAACAGGAGACCCATTAGCATGCTGGTCTGGCTCGCTCAGAATTTTCAACAGGACCTAGGCTTTCTGCGCCTGTTCAACTTCATCACCTTCCGTGCGGTGTTCGCCACCCTCACGGCGCTGCTGATCGGCATGATCGCCGGCCCGGCCGTCATCCGCATGCTCACCCGCATGAAGGTCGGCCAGGCGGTGCGCACCGACGGTCCCCAGACCCACCTGATCAAGTCCGGCACCCCCACCATGGGCGGCGTGCTGATCCTGATCGGCATCGGCATTTCCACGCTGCTGTGGGCCGACCTGTCCAACCGTTTCGTCTGGATCGTGTTGATCGTCACGCTCGGCTTCGGCGCCATCGGCTGGGTCGATGACTACCGCAAGGTGGTCTATCGCGACCCACAGGGCATGCGCTCGCGCGAGAAGTATTTCTGGCAGTCGCTGATCGGCCTGGTGGCCGCGTTCTACCTGGCCTTCTCGGTCTCGGAAGTGAGCAACATGAAGGTGCTCGATCTCTTCGTGGCCTGGGTGCGTTCCGGCTTCAGCCTGGACCTGCCGCCCAAGGCCGACCTGATCGTGCCCTTCTTCAAGACCGTCAGCTATCCGCTGGGCGTGTGGGGTTTCATCGCGCTGACCTACTTCGTCATCGTCGGCACCAGCAATGCCGTGAACCTGACCGATGGCCTGGATGGCCTGGCCATCATGCCCACCGTGCTGGTGGGCGCGGCGCTGGGCCTGTTCGCCTACCTGACCGGTAGCGCCAGCTATGCCAAGTACCTGTTCATCCCGCACATTCCCGGTGCCGGCGAACTGCTGATCTTCTGCGGCGCCATGGGCGGCGCGGGCCTGGCCTTCCTCTGGTACAACGCCTATCCGGCGCAGGTGTTCATGGGCGATGTCGGCGCGCTGGCGCTGGGCGGCGCGCTGGGCACCATCGCGGTGATCGTGCGGCAGGAGATCGTGTTGTTCATCATGGGCGGCATCTTCGTGGTGGAGACGCTGTCGGTGATGATCCAGGTGGCCTATTTCAAGTACACGAAAAAGCGTTTCGGCACCGGCCGTCGCATCCTGCTGATGGCGCCGCTGCACCATCACTATGAGCAGAAGGGCTGGAAGGAAACCCAGGTGGTGGTGCGCTTCTGGATCATCACCATGATGTTGGTGCTGGTGGGCCTGTCGACGCTGAAGCTGCGCTGACGGCGCAGCCTGGACAGGGAAAACGGCGCCCCTAGCGATCTTTGCCAGGTGGCGCCCTTTGGGTTTGTAGCTGGTGATGTTTTGGATGTTCTAGAGAAGTGAGTTTGGAAACAACGATGAATTATTCGGGCAAACACGTTCTGGTGCTCGGACTCGGCGAGTCCGGCCTGGCAATGGCGCGGTGGCTGGTCTACTGCGGCGCCGGCGTGCGCGTGGCCGATACCCGTGGCGAAGCGGCGCTGGCCGAGCGCCTGGCCGCCTTGCGCGCCGACGCTCCCGCAGCCGAGGCCGTGCTGGGCCAGCCGCTTGCGCCGGCCTTGCTGGAGGGCGTGGACTTTGTCGCGGTCAGCCCGGGTCTGGCGCCCGAAGGCGACCTGGCGCCGTTGATGCCGGCCATCGCCGAGCGCGGCCTGCCGCTGTGGGGCGAGATCGAATTGTTCGCCCAGGCCCTGGCGGCCCTGCGTGAAGAGACCCTGTACCAGCCTAAGGTCCTGGCCATCACCGGCACCAACGGCAAGACCACGGTCACCCGCCTGACCGGCCTGTTGTGCCAGCGTGCCGGCCTGTCGGTGCAGGTGGCCGGCAACATCAGCCCGGCCGCGCTGGATGTGCTGCGCGAAGCAGTGATCAAAGACAAGATCTTCCTGGCCGAACTGGCCGAGCAGGATGCGATCGCTGCCGCCCAGGCGCAAGCCGAGGCCGAAGCGCAGGCCGCACAGCAAGCCGTGCTGGATGCCCAGCAGGCCGCCGAGGCCGAAAAGCATCGCCGCGCCGCCGCCCGTATCGAGGAAGCCGCTGCCATCACCATCCCGGTCGTTTCGACCGGACGCGCCGACGTGGCCGCACCAGCCGAGGAAGTCGCCCCGCAGCTGGACTTGCTGCATGCCGCCGAGAAGGCGGACAGCACTGACCAGGCGCACGAGGTGGACGAGTCGGCAGCCGAAGCAGACAGCGACGATCAGGTAGCCGCCGAAGCTGAGGTCGATGCCGAAGTCCCTGCCGCACAGAGCATCGATCCTGCTGTCGAGGCCACGCTGGAAGTGGCCTCCGACGCCGTGCCGCAAGCTGACCCCGATGCTCCCGCCACGACCGGTGAAGCGATGAACCTGGGCGACTTCATGGAAGTCTCCCGCAAGGCCGAGGAAGATGCGCTGGTGGAAGTCCCTCCGCCGCCTCCGCCGGAGCCGACCTATCGCGGCTCCATGCCGCAAGCCTGGGTGCTGGAATTGTCCAGCTTCCAGCTGCATACCACGCACAGCCTGCAGGCTGATGCCGCCACCGTGCTGAACCTGACCCAGGACCACCTGGACTGGCACGGCAGCATGGAAGCCTATGCCGCCGACAAGGCCCGCATCTTCGGCCAGGACACCGTGCGCGTGCTCAACCGCGATGATGCGCTGGTCATGGAAATGACGACGGCCGCCGCGCCCGTCTCGACCTTCGGCCTGGATGAGCCCGAGACCCCCAACAGCTTCGGCCTGGTCAATGACAACGGCATGCTGTGGCTGGCCAATGCCTTCGTCCATGAAGACGACGAAGTGCCGGAAGGCAAGCGCCGCCGCAAGCAGAAGGACATGCTGCCGCCGCCGGTGACCGTCAAGCGCCTGATGCCGGCCGATGCCCTGAAGATCCGTGGCGCCCACAATGCCATGAACGCGCTGGCCGCACTGGCACTGTGCCGCGCCGTCGACCTGCCGATGGCGCCGCTGCTGCACGGCCTGCGCGACTACACAGGCGAGCCGCACCGGGTCGAGCTGGTCGGCGTGATCCAGGAAGTGGACTACTACGACGACAGCAAGGGCACCAACGTTGGTGCCACCGTGGCAGCCTTGAACGGCCTGGGTTTGGGCGGCCGTCCCAATCGCATCGTGCTGATTGCCGGTGGCGATGGCAAGGGCCAGGATTTTTCGCCGCTGGATCTGCCGGTGCAGAAATACGCGCGCACCGTGCTGCTGATCGGCCGCGACGCCCCGGCCATCCGTGCCGCGCTGGCCGGCAGCGGTGTCGAGCTGGTCGATTGCGCCAGCCTGGAACAGGCCGTGGAGCAAGCCGCCACCATCGCCCAGGCGGGCGACATCGTGTTGCTGTCGCCGGCTTGCGCCAGCCTGGACATGTTCCGCAACTATGCCCATCGCGCCGAGGTCTTCGTGGATGCGGTGCGCGAAGTGGCGCTTTCCCGTGGTGAGGTGCTGGTATGAAACTGAACCTGTCTTCGATGCGCAACTGGCTGGGCGGCTTGAAGGAAGCCGCGCCGGCCGCGACCGGGCGCGCGCGCACCGGCCGTGGCAGCGCATCGGGCAGCGTCGGTTTCGAGCAGCGCTCGCGCATGATGGAATACGACCAGCCGCTGATCTGGGTGGTGTTGCTGCTGATGCTGTTCGGCATGGTGATGGTGTATTCGGCCTCGGTGGCCTTGCCGGATTCGCCCAAGTACGCGTCGTATTCGAATTACCACTTCCTGATCCGCCAGGCCATCTTCATCGTGCTCTCCATCATTGCCGGTGCGATCGCCTTCCGCGTGCGTATCGAGACCTGGCAGAAGTGGGCACCCTACCTGTTCGCCATCACCATGATCCTGCTGCTGCTGGTATTGATTCCGGGCGTGGGCAAGGGTGTCAATGGCGCCAAGCGCTGGCTGTCGTTAAAGATCATCAACCTGCAGCCCTCCGAGCTGATGAAGCTGTTCATCGTGCTCTACGCCGCCGACTACACGGTACGCAAGCAAGCCGTGATGCATAAGCTGCTCAAGGGTTTTGCCCCGATGGCGGTGGCCGTGGGCGTGGCAGGCCTGTTGCTGCTGCTGGAACCCGACCTGGGCGCCTTCGGCGTGATCGCCTGCATCGCCATGGGCATCCTGTTCCTGGGCGGGATCAATGGTGTCTGGTTCGGCGGTATCGGTGCCACGCTGGTGGGGGTGTTCTCGCTGGTGATCATCAGTTCGCCCTGGCGGCGCGAGCGTATCTTCGCCTACCTCAATCCCTGGGAAGAAGAAAACGCCCTGGGCAAGGCCTACCAGCTGTCGCACTCGCTGATCGCCTTCGGCCGCGGCGAGCTGTTCGGCGTGGGCCTGGGCAGCAGCGTGGAAAAACTGCATTACCTGCCCGAGGCCCATACCGACTTCCTGCTGGCCGTCATCGGCGAGGAACTCGGCTTTGTCGGCGTGATGGTGGTGGTGCTGCTGTTCTACTGGCTGGTCAAGCATGCCTTCGAGATCGGCCGCCAGGCCATCGCCCTGGACCTGACCTTTGCCGGTCTGGTAGCCAAGGGCATCGGCATCTGGCTGGGCGTGCAAGCCTTCATCAACATGGGCGTGAACCTGGGCTTGCTGCCGACCAAGGGCCTGACCCTGCCGTTGATGAGCTATGGTGGCTCGGGCGTGCTGCTGAACTGCGTCGGCCTGGCCATCCTGTTGCGTATCGATTATGAGAATCGTGTCCTGATGCGCGGAGGTCGCCTATGAGCGCGCCGCGCAAACTGCTGATCATGGCGGCCGGTACCGGCGGCCATATCTTCCCCGGCCTGGCCATTGCCGACACCATGCGCGCGCGTGGCTGGCAGGTCAGCTGGCTGGGCACCACCCACGGCATGGAGCGCGAACTGGTGCCGCGCCATGGCGTGGAGATGGACAGCATCGTCTTCGCCGGCCTGCGCGGCAAGGGCCTGATGCATACGGTCAAGGGCGTGTGGCGCCTGGCGGCCAGCTTCTTCCGTTGCTTCGCCATCCTTGGACGGCGTCGTCCGGATGTGGTGCTGGGCATGGGCGGCTATGTCACCGTGCCGGGCGGCGCCATGGCGCGCCTGCGCGGCAAGCCGCTGGTGCTGGTCAATGCGGATGCGGCGCTGCTGCTGTCCAACAAGACCCTGACACCGCTGGCTGACAAGGTGCTGTTCGGATTCCCGGCCGATTTCGGTCGTGCCGCCGGCAAGGCCGAGGTGACCGGTAATCCCGTGCGCCAGGAGATCATCGCCCTGCCGCAGCCGGCCCAGCGTTATGCCGGCCGCAGCGGCCCGCTGAAGATCCTGGTGGTGGGCGGCAGCCTGGGTGCCAAGGTGTTGAACGACAACGTGCCGGCGGCGCTGGCCCAGCTGCCGGCAGAGCTGCGCCCGCAGGTCACGCACCAGTCGGGCAAGCAGCATATCGAGGCCTTGCGCGCTGCCTACGCCAAGGCCGGCGTGCAGGCCGAGGTGCTCGATTTCATCGACGACATGCCACGCCGCTATGCTGAGGCCGACCTGGTGATCTGCCGTGCCGGCGCCATCACGGTGTCCGAGCTGACCGCCGCAGGGGTGGCCAGCGTGCTGGTGCCGCTGGCGGTCTCGACCACCTCGCACCAGATCGACAACGCCAGGTGGATGGCACAGAACAAGGCGGCAATCCATTTGCCGCAACGCGAACTGACGCCGGATCATCTGGCCGGTTTGCTCAAGAAACTGGACCGCGCTGCATGCCATGAGATGGCGCAGGCGGCATACGAACAAGGCCGGCGCGATGCCAACGAGGCAATCGCGCAGGTGCTGGAAGGACTGGTAACACCATGAAGCATCGCGTCAAGAACATCCACTTCGTCGGCATCGGCGGCTCAGGCATGAGCGGCATCGCCGAAGTGCTGCTCAATCTCGGCTACGGCGTCTCGGGCTCCGACCTGGGCAGCAACGCCGCCACCCAGCGCCTGGCGCAGCTGGGTGCGACGATCCGTCAGGGCCATGCCGCCGAGCACATCGACGGCGCCGACGCCATCGTCACTTCCACCGCCGTCAAGGGCGACAACCCGGAAGTGCTGGCCGCGCGCAAGAAACACATCCCCATCGTGCCCCGTGCGGTGATGCTGGGCGAGCTGATGCGCCTGAAGAAGGGTATCGCCATCGCCGGCACCCACGGCAAGACCACCACCACTAGCCTGGTGGCCAGCGTGCTGGCGCAAGGCGGGCTGGATCCGACCTTCGTCATCGGCGGCCGCCTCACCAGTGCCGGCGCCAATGCCAAGCTGGGTACCGGTGAATTCATCGTGGCCGAGGCCGATGAATCGGATGCATCCTTCCTGAACCTGACGCCGGTCATCGAGGTCATCACCAACATCGATGCCGATCACATGGAGACCTACAACCATGACTTCGCGCGCCTGAAGCAGGCCTTCGTCGAGTTCACCCAGCGCCTGCCTTTCTATGGCGTGGCCGTGGTCTGCCTGGACGACCCGCACGTGCGCGAGATCATGCCCATGATCTCCAAGCCGCTGTTGACCTATGGTTTCCACGAAGACGCCGATGTGCGCGCCATCGACGCCAAGGCGGTCGAGGGCCACATGGAATTCACGGTGATCCAGGACGGCTTCGCCCCCATGCAGGTGAGCCTGAACCAGCCCGGCATGCACAATGTGCAGAACGCTTGCGCTGCCATCGCCATCGCCCGCGAACTGGACGTGGACGACGCCGCCACCCAGAAGGCACTGACCGATTTCAACGGCGTGGGCCGTCGCTTCACCCGCTATGGCGAAGTCCCCATCGTCGATGGCGAGGGCAAGCCGGCCGGGCATTTCACGCTGGTGGACGACTACGGCCACCATCCGGTCGAGACCGCCGCCACCATCGCCGCTGCCCGTGGCGCCTATCCGGGCCGCCGCCTGGTGCTGGCGTTCCAGCCGCATCGTTACACCCGCACGCGCGACCTGTTCGAGGACTTCGTCAAGGTGCTGTCTTCGCCGGACGTGCTGGTGCTGGCCGAGGTGTATTCGGCCGGCGAAGCTCCCATCGTGGCCGCCGACGGCCGCTCGCTGGCGCATGCGCTGCGCGCGGCCGGCAAGGTCGAGCCGGTCTTCGTGGACGACATCGCCAACATGCCGGAAACCATCCGCAACGTGGTGCGTGACGGCGACGTGGTCATGACCATGGGCGCCGGATCGATTTCGGCCGTGCCGGGGCGCCTGGTGGCGCAGGCCGGTATCAAGAATGAACAGGGGGCCGCATGATCAGCCAGGAACAGATCAAGGCCTTTGGCCGTGTGGGCGTGCTCTTCGGCGGTCGTTCGGCCGAGCGCGAAGTGTCGCTGATGTCCGGTAACGGCGTGCTGCAGGCCTTGCGCAGCAAGGGTGTGGATGCGCATCCCTTCGACCCGGGCGTGCGCTCGCTGGGCGAACTGCAGGCCGAGAAGTTCGACCGTGTCTTCATCGCCCTGCATGGCCGCTATGGTGAGGATGGCACCCTGCAAGGTGCGCTGGAACAGATGGGCCTGCCCTATACCGGCCCTGGCGTGATGGCTTCCAGCATCGCCATGGACAAGGTCATGACCAAGCGCGTGTGGCTTTCCTACGGACTGCCTACGCCGCGCTTCGAGGTGCTCGATGCCCGTGCCACCACCCGCGAGCAACTGCGGGTGGTCCCCGACGGGCTGGGCCTGCCGCTGATGCTGAAGGCGCCGCACGAAGGATCGACCATCGGCATCGCCAGGGTCAACGGCTATTCGGACATGCAGGAAGGTTTCGACCTCTGCGCCCGCTACGACAGCGTGGTGCTGGCCGAGGAATTCATCCGTGGTCGCGAGCTGACCGTGCCGGTGCTGGGCGCAGGCCGCGAAGCGCGTGCGCTGCCGGTCATCGAGATCTGCGCACCGGAAGGCAACTACGACTACCAGAACAAGTATTTCACCGACGTCACGAAATATTTCTGCCCGGCGCCGCTGGCGGAGGAACTGACGCGCCACATCCAAGATCTGGCGGTACAGGCCTTCAATGCGCTGGGTTGCCGTGGCTGGGGCCGGGTCGACTTCATGCTGCGCGAAAGCGCCGGCAAGTCCGAGCCCTACCTCATCGAGATCAATACCTCGCCCGGCATGACCGGCCATTCGCTGGTGCCGATGGCGGCCAAGGCGCTGGGCATGAGTTACGAAGACCTGTGCTGCGAGATCCTGCAGATGGCCGCATTGGACATGCGCCCGTCCAAGGACTGGACGCCGCAGGCGGGGCAGTCGTGATGGTTCGGATTTAAGGGAGCGCGCGCGTCGATGTGGCAGGACGTCAAGATGCTCAACGCCATCAGCAGTGCGCTCATCGCGCTGGTGCTGCTGGCCCTGGTGGCATCAGGTTTGTGGTGGGTGGCGCAGCGGCCGATGTTTACGCTGCACACGATACGCATAGAGAGTGCCAGCGAGTTGCCGCTGGAAAAGGTCAATGCCTTGACGGTGCGGGCCACGGCGGTGCCGCGCATCCATGGCAACTTCTTCACGGCCGACCTGACGGCGGTGCGGGCCGCCTTCGAGGCGGTGCCCTGGGTGCGCAAGGCGATGGTGCGGCGGGAATGGCCGGACCGGCTGGTGGTGAAGATCGAGGAACATCGTGCCCTGGGTACCTGGGGCGAGGATGGCAAGTTGTTGTCGCAGAAGGGTGATGTCTTCACCGCCAACCTGGCCGAGGCCGAGGATGACGGTGACCTGCTGGAGTTTGATGGCCCGCCCGGCAGCGAGAAGCAGGTCGTGACGAGGCTGGAGCAGTTCCGCGAGTGGTTTGCGCCGATGAAGCTGGCGCCGGAATCGCTGGTGCTGTCCAACCGCTATGCCTGGACCGTGAAGCTGGACAATGGCATGACCGTCGAACTGGGGCGCGACCAGGGCGATGCGGTGCTCAAGGAACGTATTGCGCGGCTGGTGGCGGTGTATCCGCAGTTGCTGGAAAGATTGCAGGGCAAGATAGAGAGCGTCGACTTGCGCTATCCCAACGGGATGGCGCTCAAGGCGGATGGAATGGTGCTGGCGGCATTGAACGGGAAAAAGAAATAAGCGGAACGATATGACAAAAGACGCAAAGAATCTGATCGTCGGTCTCGACATCGGCACCGCCAAGGTGGTGGCGGTGGTCGCCGAGGTGTTGCCCGACGGCCGCCATGAGGTCATCGGCCTGGGGCAGGCCGACTCCAAGGGGCTCAAGAAGGGGGTGGTGGTCAACATCGAGGCCACCGTCGAATCCATCCAGCGCGCCCTGGAAGAGGCCGAGCTGATGGCCGACTGCAAGATCCGCAATGTCTATACCGGCATTGCCGGCAGCCACATCCGCAGCTTCAACTCCAGCGGCATGGTGGCCATCAAGGACAAGGAAGTCACGGCCGCCGACGTCTCGCGCGTGATCGAGACCGCCAAGGCGGTCAACATCCCGACCGACCAGCAGCTGCTGCATACGGTGCCGCAGGAATTCATCGTCGACAACCAGGAAGACGTGCGCGAGCCCATCGGCATGAGCGGCATCCGCCTGGAAGTGAAGGTACATATCGTCACTGGTGCGGTGTCGGCGGTACAGAACATCGTCAAGTGCGTGCGTCGCTGCGGTCTGGAAGTGTCGGACCTGATCCTGCAACCGATGGCCTCGGCCGACTCGGTGCTGACCACCGACGAGCGCGAGCTGGGCGTGGTGCTGGTCGATATCGGTGGCGGCACCACCGACGTGGCCGTGTTCACCGAAGGCGCGATCCGCCATACGGCCGTGATCCCGATTGCCGGTGACCAGATCACCAACGACATCGCCATGGCCCTGCGCACGCCCACGCTGGAGGCCGAAGAGATCAAGCTGCGCTACGGCGTGGCCAAGCAGATCCTGGCCGATCCGACCGAGACGCTGGAAGTGCCGGGCCTGGGTGACCGCAATCCGCGCACCCTGTCGCGCCAGGCGCTGGCGGCCGTCATCGAGCCGCGCGTGGAAGAACTGTTTGCGCTGGTGCACCAGGTGGTGCGCGAGTCGGGCTACGAAGAAGTGCTGTCCTCGGGCATCGTCCTCACCGGCGGCTCGGCGATGATGCCCGGCATGACCGAACTGGCCGAGGATATCTTCTTGAAGCCGGCGCGCCTGGGCACGCCCGAATACAGCGGCCAGCTGGCCGACGTGGTGCGCAGCCCGCGCTACGCCACCGTGCTGGGCCTGCTGCAGGAAGCCAAGAAGCAGTACCTGCGCGGTTACATCGTGACCCGCCAGGAAGGTTCGGTGAAGGCGGTGTGGCAGCGCATGAAGGAATGGTTCCTGGGGAATTTCTAAGGATCAGGTGGCGGCGTCGTGAGACGCGATTGCATCAGGATGTAAGAGTTTTGGTAGTCCATGATTCATCGGCGGTAAGGTTCAGGCAGTAAAAAGATTTATAAAAAAAAGCAGCAAAAAAAAGGAACAGACTGCAGCAAAATTGCGGGATGGTTTTTTAGAATAGCGGTATCAACCCGGTTTGAACGGATAGTCGTCAGATCGCAGTGGTCAGTTGCTAGTCGTCACATCGCGTGATGCCTATCAACTGCCAGCTGCAGGACACATATATTTAAAGGAGTCATCATGGAAATCGATATGGTCGACAATGCTACGCTGGGGACGATCATCAAGGTCGTGGGCGTTGGCGGTGCGGGCGGCAATGCCGTGCAGCACATGATCAACAAGGGCGTGTCCGGCGTGGAGTTCATCGCCGCCAACACGGATGCGCAGGCGCTCAAGCAGTCCAAGGCGCATAACGTCATCCAGATCGGTGACACCGGTCTGGGCGCTGGCATGCAGCCGGACGTCGGCCGCCGCCTGGCCGAGGAGACCCGTGCGCGCATTGAGGATTCGCTGCGCGGCGCGCACATGGTCTTCATCGCCGCCGGCATGGGCGGTGGCACCGGCACGGGTGCTGCACCCGTGGTGGCGCAGGTGGCCAAGTCGCTGGGCGCGCTGACCGTGGCCGTGGTCTCCAAGCCCTTCTCCTACGAAGGCCAGAAGTGCATGGACATCGCCGACGCCGGTCTGGAAGAGCTGACCCAGCACGTCGATTCGCTGATCATCATCCTGAACGAGAAGCTCGAGGAGATCTACGAAGACGACAGCATGATCGAATGGCTGTCCCACGCCGACGACGTCCTCAACAACGCCGTCGCCGGTATCGCCGAGATCATCAATGTGCCCGGCCATATCAACGTCGACTTCAACGACGTCAAGACCATCATGGGCGAGCAGGGCAAGGCCATGATGGGTACGGCGACTGCGGCCGGCGTGGATCGCGCCCGCGTGGCCGCCGAGCAGGCCGTGGCCTCGCCGCTGCTGGATGGCATCGACCTGTCCGGCGCGCGCGGCGTGCTGGTCAACGTGACCGCCAGCCGTGGCCTGAAGGGTAAGGAAATCAAGGAAGTGATGGCCACCGTGCGTGCCTTCGCTGCCCCTGACGCTTCCATCGCCCAGGGCATCGCCTACGACGACAGCATGGGCGACGAGATCCGCGTCACCGTGGTGGCGACCGGCCTGGGCCGTGCCCGCAAGGCCGTGCAGCTGGTGCAGACCCCGGTCATGCGCACCGGTACCCACAACGAGCCCCTGATGGCCACCGGCGCCATCGCCCAGCAAGGCGTGGCGCAAGCTGCTGCCCCTGCCTTTGGCGGCCTGAAGGCACCGGCCGTGTGGCGTCGCGAGTCGGCATCCGACACCGTGCGCGCCCTGGAAAAGAACGGCATGGAAACCTACGACATCCCGGCCTTCCTGCGCAAGCAGGCGGACTGAGCTGTCGCCGCTGCCGGCCTGATGCCATCGCAGCAGGCCGGCCGGTTCCGAGGCATACTAACGCCGCGCCTGGTGCGCGGCGTTTTTTCGTGCGCCGCGCGTGGGCAACTCATCTGTCCGACCGATCAATCGGGCCAGATTCATCACTAGATCACTTATACAACCAGACGAGGAAACACCATGACCATCAAGATCGGCGATCGCCTGCCGGAAGGCACCCTGACCGAATTCATCGAGACCGAGACCGAAGGTTGCAGCCTGGGTCCGAACGCCTTCAAGGTGTCCGACCTGGTCAAGGGCAAGAAGATCGCCCTGTTCGCGCTGCCCGGCGCCTTCACCCCGACCTGTTCGGCCAAGCACGTGCCGGGCTATATCGCCCTGGCGGACCAGTTCAAGGCCAAGGGCATCGACGAGATCTGGTGCCTGTCGGTCAACGACGCCTTCGTCATGGGCGCCTGGGGCCGCGACCAGAAGGCCACCGGCATCGTGCGCATGTTCGGCGATGGCAGCGCCACCTTCACCAAGGCACTGGGCATGGAGTTCGACCTGACCGAACGCAACATGGGCGTGCGTTCGCAGCGTTATTCGATGCTGCTGGAAGATGGCGTGGTCAAGCAACTGAACCTGGAAGCCCCGGGCAAGTTCGAGGTCTCCAACGCCGAGACGCTGCTGGGCCAGCTGGGCTGAGCAGGATTTCCTGGCACCACGAAGACGGCATGCTGCGGCATGCCGTTTTTCTTTCCGGAAATGATTTACACCTGCGCTTGGCCGCCTGACATGTGCCTGACGGGCTTTACAGACGGGAACGATTTGCAACAACTCTCCCACCCGCCGGGGCGGGGCAGGGGCATCTTGGCTATAATGACCGGATGTTGAAACAGCGCACAATCAAGAATCTGGTCAAGACCACCGGCGTGGGACTGCACTCCGGGACCAAGGTCGAGCTCACCCTGCGTCCGGCAGCGCCTGACACCGGCATCATCTTCCGTCGCGTGGATCTGGACCCCGTGGTCGAGCTGCCCATGATGGCCACCGGCGTGGGCGACACCCGCATGGCCTCGACCCTGACCAAGGATGGCGCCAAGGTCTCCACCGTCGAGCACCTGCTGTCGGCCTGCGCCGGCCTGGGCATCGACAACCTCTACATCGACCTGACCGCCGAGGAAATCCCCATCATGGATGGCTCGGCGTCCTCGTTCGTGTTCCTGCTGCAGCAAGCCGGCCTGCAGGAGCAGGAGGCGGCCAAGAAATTCATCCGCGTCAAGAAACCCGTGGAAGTGCGCGAAGGCAAGGGCGACAAGGAGAAATGGGCGCGCCTGGAGCCCTACGACGGTTTCCGCCTCAAGTTCTTCATCGAATTCAATCATCCCGCCGTGGATGGCACCGGCCAGGTGGCCGAGGTTGACTTCGGCATCGACTCCTACGTCAAGGAAATCGCCCGCGCGCGTACCTTCGGCTTCATGCAGGACGTCGAAACCCTGCGCGGCATGGGCCTGGCGCGCGGCGGCTCGTTCGAGAACGCCATCGTCATGGATGAATACCGCATCCTCAACGCCGACGGCCTGCGCTACGACAACGAGTTCGTGCGTCACAAGATCCTGGACGCCATCGGCGACCTCTACATCATCGGCCATCCGCTGCTGGCCAGCTATGATGCCCACAAGTCCGGTCATGGCCTCAACAACCTGCTGCTGCGCGAATTGCTGAGCCAGCCTGACGCCTACGAGGTGGTCAGCTTCGACAAGCTGGAGCAGGCGCCGCGTACCTACGTGATGCAGGCCAAGCAGGAGTGGGCGCTGAACTGAACGCAGGATCGCTCCGCCGCTCCAGGCTTGCCATCGATACCGATCGATCGTCAGCAAACGCCCCGGCCGAACACCGGGGCGTTTGCTTTTGAACACGACAAAAGAGGTAAATTTTTTACGGGAAAACAGAAAACGCCGAAAATTTTCTATTTTCCCTCGGGAAATGCTTGACCTTCTTTCAACTGTTCCGCCGACGCACGGGCCTGGCGTCGCCGTAGCATGCTGTCGATGGCATCCTTGAGACCCTGGCTGCGCGGGTCGCTGGCCAGCGTCGAGCTGAGTTCGGCGAAGGAAGAGAGGGCATTGTCGGTCAATTCCAGGACCCGCTTCGGTGCCGGTGGAGGGGTAATCTTGCCAACTTGCACTTTGATTCGGATTGAATTAACCTGCCATCCGTCCTTCTGAAGGCGGTCCTGCAGCCTGGGGGCTTGTTGTTTGAGCCGGGCCGCCATGGCGGCATTGGGCGCACTCATGACCAATACGCCAGCTTCGAAGTGCAGGATCTGGCAAGCATCAAACATCGCCGGCAAGGCTGCCGCCACCGACTGCTGCAGCTTGCCCATGCGAGCCAGGGCGGGCAGCAGCGCCGCCATCGTCGAATTCGACTGCAAGAAATCCGCAGCTCCCTTGGTGCTCCTCGCCATGCGTTGGGCACTCGTGAGAGCAGGCCGATAAGGGGTGAACGTAGATGCGTACTTCATCTTTAAACCTTATCACATCCGGTGGATGACCGGCCGCAGACCAAGGAGCAAAGATGCAAATTATCCTGTTGCACCCCCGATTCACCAAGGCACGCTCGGTCACGCTGGGCACGCGCCACCTGATGATCCTGATGTTGCTGCTGGGGTTGGTCATCGTCGGCAGTTCGATGCTGATTTCCTACCTGCTGCTGCGCCAGGCGGGTGACCCCGACGCCTCGCCCATGTTGCACAAGCTGGCCGTGGCCATGAGCCAGGAAGAAGACGACCGCAAGGAAAAATACCTCAAGGAAAACCTGGCCATGATGGCCGTCAAGGTCGGCGAGATGCAGGCCCAGATGATGCGCCTGGATGCGCTGGGCGAGCGGGTGCAGGGCCTGGCCGGCATCCGCCCGGAAGAATTCAATTTCAAGGAATCCCCGGGGCGTGGTGGCGCCGAAGTCTCCAGCCTGGCCGGCCCCGGACGTGATGTCAGCATGGATGAGCTGCGCCGCATGCTGGACAACCTGGTCGTGGATGCAGGCCATCGTACCGACTACCTCAACGCCGTCGAATCCACCCTGATGGGTGACAAGATCAAGTCACGCCTGCTGCCGACCAACCAGCCGGTCAATGTGGCCTACAATTCCTCCAGCTTCGGCTGGCGCCTGGATCCTTTCACCGGCCACAATGCCTTCCATGAAGGCCTGGATTTCCCGGCGCCGGTGGGTACCCGCATCGTCGCCGCCGCCGCCGGCGTGGTGATTGCCTCGGAATATCATTATCAGTTCGGCAACATGCTGGAAATCGACCACGGCAACAACATCATCACCCGCTATGCCCACGCCTCGCGCCTGTATGTGAAGGTGGGGGACATCGTCAAGCGCGGCCAGCATGTGGCCGATGTCGGCTCCACCGGCCGTTCTACCGGTTCCCACCTGCACTTCGAGGTGCGCATTCGCGGCATCGCCCAGGATCCGCGCAAGTTCCTGGCCCTGGGCGCCACCGGGGGCAACCAGCCCAAGCAGATGCCGGTCTTCGTGGCTGGCCGCTGAGCTCAGCCGCTCTCGCCGCCGGTATTTGCGCCGGTGCCGCATTTTTGCCATTGAAAC